>JAETPN010000033.1 GCA_021771185.1 Bacillota bacterium
TGTCAATGATTTTTGAAAATGTCCCAAATTTTTTTAAACATAAGCCCTAAAAAATAGTTTTTTTAGGGTTGTTTTTTTAAGAAACTTTTTCTAATTCCTTTTGAATTTTAGCAAATTGTTTTTCAGCAAATTTTTCAAATGATTGTCTTTTCCATGGATGTATCATTCTTGGTATGTAAATCTTTTTAGGTTCTTGTGGTAAGACCTCGTCAAAATTTACAGAACTTGCTTGAATTTTAGGTATTTCTTCAAGAGCAAATATACTATCTTCTACAGTAGCATATAGTTTTTTATCAAAAGCTTCAATTACCATACATTTTGTACCTTGACCAAAATATATTGGTGTTCCTACAGAATTTACTAGTCTGTAATATTTTCTTTTAAAGCAAATAGCATGACCTCTATCAACTATTCTTCTAGATAAAACAGCTAAAGTTAAATTAATTTTTTGTGTACTAGGTTGCTTTTCAAAGACAGATTTGGTATTATCAATACATAGAGCAAACTTAGAATTGTATTTGTCTAAGAAAGCAGGTAGGAAGTTGTTAGCTTCCTCAATAGTAGTAATGTTAGCTAATCTTAGTTCAGATATTAACCTAGTTTGTAGCGTTCCAAAAAGTCGTTCAATACGAGGTTTAAATTCAGGTGTGCTACTAGTTTGAATGCTGGTGCCTAATTGTGAGCAGGCATAAGCAAATTGTGTAAAGGTATTATCTTCATCAGAGGTAGTACCTTTTCTGTTGTATTCAAAAACAGTTCTTTTATCAGCTTTAAATAGATAAGGAATACCATATTTAGTTAAAATTTGGTAATAAGTATTGTAATAGCCGTTAAGTGTTTCTTGTTTATCAAAGTATGCAGCAAGAACTTGGCCAGTAGAATCATCAATAGCAGCATGAAGAGCAGTTTTAGTATTACCAAACCAAAGATGAATAGAAGCATCAATCTGGACTTCTTCACCGAAAAATATACATCTAGGTTGTCTAGGATGGGCATCTTCAACAGAAACAATATTTGATTGGATTTTAGCAATTTCCTTTTTAGAAGTAGCTTGTTTTTTCTGTATAAGTAATTGCTTTTTAATATTTTTTCTAGTTACCTTATGAGTTTTAGGAGAGAGAATATATCTTTCTCTAAGAATTTGACCAACTTCTGCAACAGATAAATGAATATTTTCTCTTTGGTCTAAAAACTCCGTAAATTGTGTATAAGTACAATCAAAATATTTAGTATTGTATAAATCTTCAATCTGTTTTTTATCATCATCAGATAAAGCATGAAATGGTTTTCTGCCACGATTACCATGAATGAAGAACTGTTTACCAAATTCTTTGTAACCAGCAATTAACCTATTAATTTGTCTTTCGGTAAGTTTTAGTTTGTTAGCAGCACGTTTTTTGTTACCATTAGTTTCAACTAATTTTTTAATTGTTAAATATTTTTCGGACTCTTTCAATGTCAACACAACCTTTCTCATAAGTTCCCCCTTAAATTAAATGATAAAACAATTATATCATTTAGGAGAACAAATATTTTTTTGTTGGGACATTTTCCTATTTCATTACTTAAGACATTATCATATTTCATTCATA
>JAETPN010000034.1 GCA_021771185.1 Bacillota bacterium
TTACATATTTATCTCCTTCACCACCAATGATTTTTCCCTTCATTCCAGTCTCCTGAAAAGATAATTCTTCACTAATTGGCCAAGGTCCATATTCATCCATACGTTTAAAATCATTAAAATTACATGGTATTGCTACCATGATTATATCTAGATGCATCAATTGCACATATTCCAAAAAACCCCAACTGACACCACTATAAGATGGACGATCAAAGAACGCATTTTGTCCATCTTGAATATACAAAACAGGATAACGTTTATCACTATGATAGTAATCCTCTGGTAAATAAACCGTAATCTTACGATCTCTTTTTAATTCTTCTATACGCATACGAAACGATACATTCATACTGTCCCTCCTTATACAACACAAAAAAATAAGCGTTAGCTTATTTCTTAGTGTCAGGCAATTTTACAACTTCTTCTCCATCTTTAGGAAAAATATATTGATCTCTGGCATATCGAGCAGCATAATCATCATCATTTAAAAGTTTCACTTCTTCAGATAACGATTTCTTTTCCTTTTCAAGTCCCACTTTTCTTTCTTCTAAACGTGCTAATTCTTGCTTTCTTCCAACTACACGATAAGCATTCACACATAAAGTGTAAATTAAAACAGCAGAAATCACTAAATAAATGAGTCCTAAGAATTTTTTATATCTTGGTTCTTTTTTCTTCGCCATTTTAATTTCACCTTCTTTACTCTTTTTTGTATTATAACATTAATATAACGAAAAAAGAAGCGAAAAGGTGCGATAATTCGTTTCAAAAGCAAAACAAATTTCTCTAAATAATATAAAAGTGAAAAAGCATAATACTTTTGATAAAATAAATATCCAATAAATACCAAAACAAAGAAATATAATCTTAAGATTCCATCATTAAGTATTACTAATCCATAAAAATAAAGAATCCCAAAAAAACATCCAATAATAACCTGAAACAAATAACGAATAAAAGCAGGAACAACATATAAAAAGCGATTCATGATATGATAAACACCACTCATCACAAAACCAAATAAAAAAGAATAAAATAAACACTGAAACTGAACTAATAAAGTCATTATTTCAATAATTTATTAAACATTTTATCTTTTTGATGTGGTTTTTTCTTATCAGAAACATAACTCATACTATCAATATTTCCTTTAATACTCACTTCATTTTGGTCTTGATCTAAACGCACTAAAGTCAAATCACTCCCCGTAATATTTAAATAACCTAAAGAAGTCTCAATCAAAAACTCATAAGAATCAAAGCTTTCAATCTTTTTCACTCCTGTTAACTCAAGTGTCTTACGATCTTTTAAGCATATATGATGATAAGGTGTTTGTTCAAAATGTAAACTATTATCCATATTTTTACCTCCTAAGCTATCCTATGATAGAAACAATAAAAATATGCAAAAAGAAAAGAAGTCTAATCACTATAAACTTCTTCTTTCCTCTTTTCTTCAAGAATTTCATATAACATTGAACTATCATCTTTTAAAACATGTTCACGTAATTCTTTGACTTTGACTGTTAAAATACTACGACCAAATTCCACTTCAATCACATCACCAATCTTTAATTTTGTTGATGGTT
>JAETPN010000035.1 GCA_021771185.1 Bacillota bacterium
ATAATTTTATTACAAATTAATATAAGTAAGTATTACACTACCTTAGTTGTAAGACTTACCTCTATTTGATATAATTAAATTACAAGTGTCTCTAAGGGAAATGGAGTAATTTATGAATAAAAAAACAATAACACATCTTTCTTTAGAAGATAGAAAAAATATTGAACTTGGAATTATTGAAGGTTTTTCAAAATCTCAAATAGCTAAAAAAATTAATCGTAGTCCTTCAACTGTTGCAAAAGAAATACTTAAACACAGAAAACTAAAACCTAGAAATATTTTTAATGCTGACAGTATTTGTATACATTTAAAGGATTGTCGCAGATGTACTAAAAAATGTGAAAGATATCAAGAACCTTTATGTAAAAGAAGAGATAGGAATATTGGTGCTTGTAATAGTTGCCCTGATATCAAAAAGTGCAAATTAGATAAATATTTCTATTATGCTACAAAAGCAAATGAATCTTATTTATACACATTAGTCGACTCTCGTGTTGGTGTTAATCTTGATTATGCAGAGTTAAAACAAATTGCTTCTATTATGAAACCACTCTTAGATAAAGGACAAACTATATATCAAATACTAGAAAATCATAAAGAAATCACGCAATGTTCTAAAACATTATATACTTACATAGAAATGGGTCTTTTTAAAGATTTTGGTATGGATTGTTTTTCTTTAAAGAAAAAAGTTTCTAGACGTATACGTTCCAAAAAACTAAAGAAAAGACGTCAACCAGTAAATTACGAAGGAAGAGAATACAAAGATTATTTGGAATATGCCAAAACTCATCCATTTGAACATACAACCGAAATGGATACAGTTTACAACAGTCAGTGTGGTCCATATATTCAAACATTTATATTTGAGAATACTGGATTAATGATAGGATTCTTACATAAAGAAAAAACTTCTGTATCTATGGCAAGCACATTAGACAAATTGCAAGAATTACTACAAGATGATTATTATACACATTTTTCACTGTTGCTTACTGATAGAGGTTCAGAATTTGAAAAATATGACTTGTTTGAAAGCAATTATCAGACAGATGAGGCAAGAGGACATATCTTCTATTGCGACCCTCAACGTCCTGACCAAAAGCCTCATGTTGAAAACAATCATAATCTCGTTAGAAATATTTTACCAAACAAAAGAAATTTCGATAAATTAACTCAAAAAAATTTAGAATTGATGTTTTCTCACATAAATTCAGTGCCTAGAGCTAGCTTAGGAGGAAAAACACCTTATGAAGTATTTACATATTTCTATGGAGATGATGTACTAAAGAAATTAAATATACAAAAGATTGAAAAAGATACAGTTACACTACAACCGTATCTTTTAAAAATTAAATAATTAAAAAAACTTAGAGACACTTGTACAACTTCATAGGTTCTGTTGAACCATAACAAAGCAAAGTAGATGTTAGTCTTACACTAAAAAAAATCATATCGATTTTGCTTGTTTGTTATGCAAATTTTTCTTTAATTATATTTTAATTTTACACTAATTTAATCACTTTTTCAATATATTGACATCAAAAAA
>JAETPN010000036.1 GCA_021771185.1 Bacillota bacterium
ATGTTAGATATTTCTTATATTCTTTTTGATAATTCATTTTCTTTCTCATAATAACACCTATAAAATACACTTCTTTTTAACATTATACATAAAATATCTTTTTTTTACAATATTGATGGTGTTATTTAAAAAATGAAAAATTACTGCTTCTTCCTTTTTTCAGTATGGGAATTATGGTACAATGAATACAGAAGGATTACATGGTGATAGAATGAAAATAGATGAATTAAATCCAGAACAACAAGAAGCAGTAAAAACGACTGAGGGACCACTTTTAGTGTTAGCTGGAGCAGGTAGTGGGAAAACGAAAGTACTTACTACCCGGGTTGCGTATCTAGTAGAGGAACTAGGGGTAGACCCATATTCTATTCTGGCTATCACTTTTACCAATAAAGCGGCAAAAGAAATGAAAGAACGTATCTTAGGAATGTTGGGTTCTATTGCTTGGAATATTCAAATATCGACATTTCATTCATTTGGCCTTTTAATTTTACGTGAAAATTATGAGCGATTAGGATATAAAAATAATTTTACTATTTTAGATAGCGATGATAGTCTTACTATTATTAAAAAGATTATGAAGGACATGAATCTTGATATTAAGCAATATAATCCAAGAGCTATTCGTAATAAAATCAGTAGTGCGAAAAATGAACTTGTTTCGCCAGCTGAATATGAGAATATCGCTATGACAGATTTTGAAAATACGGTTGCAAGTATTTATGAAAAATATGAACATAAATTACATTTGAATAACTCTGTTGATTTTGATGATTTACTCATGTTACCGCTTGAATTATTTACGAAATATCCAGATGTATTAGCAACCTACCAGGGCCGTTTTAAGTACATTTTAGTCGATGAGTATCAAGATACAAATCATGCTCAATATCTTTTAATTAAAATGATTAGTGCAAAATATCGTAATATTTGTGTTGTAGGAGATAATGACCAAAGTATTTATTCATTCCGTGGAGCAAATTTCCGTAACATATTGAATTTCGAAAAAGATTACCAAAATCCCAAAGTTATTATGTTAGAAGAAAATTATCGTTCTACTAAGAATATTTTAAATGCAGCTAATGATGTGATTGCCCATAATAAAGAAAGAAAAGAAAAAAATCTTTGGACAAATAATGAAGAAGGATTAAAGATTAAATATTATCGGGCAACGGATGAAAAAGATGAGACTTATTTTGTTCGTCATGAAATTGAGAAATTGATAGAAAAAGGAATACCACTGGAAAAGATAGCTATTTTATATCGTACGAATGCTCAGTCGAGAAATATGGAAGAGACATTGCTTCAATCTAATATTCCTTATAAAGTAGTTGGTAGTTTTTATTTCTATAATCGTAAAGAGATTAAGGATTTAATTGCTTATTTAAAATTGATTTATAATCATTATGATGATGTTAGTTTGTTACGTGTCATTAATACACCGAAACGTGGAATCGGATTAAAATCAATTCAAACCCTAACAGAAAAGGCAACTGAAAATGGACTTAGCTTATATGATGCGATTGATACTG
>JAETPN010000037.1 GCA_021771185.1 Bacillota bacterium
TTATGGAACTTCATGACGAATGGCTCAGTTCTACAAGAAAATATATTAAGTTTGATCAATGAGAGACCGGTAAAACATTGTATAGTATTTTACACAGGATTATGGACTTGACTCAACTCCCCCTGAAATAACATAATAATTAGTGTAATTATCAATATTTACCCCAAGAATCAATGGTGTAACAACTAAATAAAAAACCGATAATATCAAAGGAATGATAAGTGTCGATAAAAGATATTCACTACCTTTGACGCCACTTAATAGCAAGGTTTTAAGATTATTTTTCTCTTTTTCCTCAGCTAAAATTGTCAAAATTGGGCCTCCAACTGCCAGTACCAAAGCAAAAGGAATACATAACATTAGATATACTATTCCTAACTGTTCTTTTGAACCAGACTGGCTATCCATCATAAACTTATATAAATAGACAAGCCCTGCAGGCATCACCATCTGTAGAAGAACACTCTTATTTGTAATAATAATTTGAGTACGCAACCAAAGTAGAGCTAAAAATTGTCTAAACATTAAGTCTTCCCCCTGTTAGTTCAATAAAAATATCTTCTAATGTCGGTTCACACGAATGGATAGTAACTAAATTCTCCTGTGTTTCATCCACAAGTTGAGAAAGTTCATTAAAAGATACAATTTTCTCTGAACCATCAGTATAAGTCACTTTAACTAACTTATCTTGATTATATTTCTGAATAATTGTTTCTGGAGAACCCATTTCTACTAATTTTCCTTTACTTAGGAGTGCTACAGTATCACACAAAAGAGTAGCTTCGTTCATATCATGTGTTGTTAAAAATATCGTAGTCCCCTCTTCCTTTAGACTATTAAGAAGTTCATGAATAGTACGCGAGGTAGTAGGATCTAAACCTGATGTAGGCTCATCAAGAAATAAAATTTTAGGCTTGTTGATCAAGGCACGTGCCAGAAGCATCCTTTGTTTCATACCTGTTGAAAGCTTCCCAGCTATCTTTTTACGGTCATCATAAAGTTTCACCCGCTTAAGTAACACATCAATATAAGACTTATCAACACCGTAGTATTTGCCATAAAAAAGCAAATTGTTATAAAGAGACATTTTTTCAAAAAAGCCACTAGTATCGCTAACTAATCCGATTTGACTCAACTCTTGACTAGAAAGCTTTCGAGAATCTTGATCGAGAATCTCAACATCACCATCATCAGCCACAAGTTGACCTGTGAGAATATTTATAGTTGTTGTCTTACCTGAACCAGATGGGCCAAGAAAACCAAATATCTGACCTTCCTCAATAGAAAAACTGATATCGACAAGTGCTAGAGAGTTTCCAAACTTCTTTCTAATATTTTTAGCTTCGATAATTTTATCTTTCATATGTTTTCCTTCCTCAATGCTATGTCATTATTCTAGATTATAAAGCCAAATTTTTAGTCAAGTCCATAATCCTGTGTAAAATACTATACAATGTTTTACCGGTCTCTCATTGATCAAACTTAATATATTTTCTTGTAGAACTGAGCCATTCGTCATGAAGTTCCAT
>JAETPN010000016.1 GCA_021771185.1 Bacillota bacterium
ACTAGGTGGGCTTCCGTGTTTGAAACGACGAATGAGGAAGAGTTATGGGAAATTGTGGGTGATGATTTAATGGCAGAAGAAGCAAAGAAAGAATTTAAAAATGCAGTTCGTATTATCAAAAAAGATGATCCATGTTGGTGGGATTATGAATGGGATTATCAAGTGCAAGAAAATACCCTGAAACATGAAGCTAGACAAGAAGGATTAAAAGAAGGCCGCGAGGAAGGTCGCAATGAAGAAAAGCTGGCAAATGCGCTTAACTTTAAAAAATTGGGTGTTGATACCCTAACCATTTCTAAAGCAACTGGATTAACTATAGAGCAAATCGAAAATTTAAAATAATTTTGTTAAAATATGAAACAAAAAAGGACTAAAACGAAGTTAAATAATTAATTTCGTCTTAGTCTTTTTATTTTTGACTTAATTCTTCATAGTATGAAAATCGTTCTAAAGCATTTTCTTTATTTTGTTCTAATAAAGCACTAGCCTCTTCTTTGTTTAATTGTTTTAAACTACGATAACGATTTTGATTATCCAAAAATTCTTCATATATTTCCGGTTTAATACGTTTACTATCTAAATAGAACTTTTTATCGTTTGGAACATAACGGAAAATTGGAAAATATCCACATTCCGTTGCCATACTTGCAACATGTAAACTTTGTTCCATTCCGCCCTTAATACCGTGTGAAATACAAGGTGAATAAGCAATAATAAGAGCTGGGCCATCATATTCCATAGCTTCTTTAAATGCTTTAATTGTTTGAGCCTGATTAGCCCCTAAATTAACTTGTGCAATATATACATTAGGATATGCCATCATCATACGAGCTAAATCTTTTTTAGCGTTCTTCTTGCCGTGGGATGCGAATGAGGCAATACTTGCGGTTGGAGTTGCTTTTGAAGCTTGCCCTCCTGTATTAGAATAAACTTCTGAATCAAGAACTAATATTTTAACATTATCTCCAGTTGATAAGACATGATCCAAGCCACCAAATCCAATATCATAAGCCCATCCATCTCCACCAATCGTCCATATAGAACGAACTTTGATATATTCTTTTAATTTTAATAATTCTTCTGGAACAGTATTATAATCAAGTTCTTCATAAACTTTTTTGGTTATTTCATAAGAATTAATATTACCAATATATTCTTTAAATAATGTTTGGTTAGGATTATCTAAATTATCTTTCATAATATTAGCAATCCTCTCTCGTATTTTAACAGTCGCCGTTAACATACCATAACCATATTCAGCATTATCTTCAAATAAAGAGCTTGCCCATGGAACACTATAAGGCATCATAGGTGCACTAGCTCCATAAATAGATGAACATCCTGTCGCATTACTAATTACAATTTCATCACCAAATAATTGTGTTAAAAGTTTTATGTAAGCAGTTTCTCCACAACCTGCACATGCTCCAGAAAATTCAAATTTTGGCTTTTTAAATTGACTACCTTTAACCGTAAATAATGTATTTTCTATTTCTTTTTTGTAAGAAATATTATTATTTAAATAATCGAATATTTCCTGAATATTTTGTTTTGTCTCTTCCCCTAAAGAATGGGGTGTTAAAGCTTTCTCTAATTTAAATCCAGGACAAGTTTCAATACATAACCCACAACCTGTACAATTTTTAATAGAAATTCCTAAGATATAATAATAATTTTCTAATCCACGACCAAATGGTTTAACAGCTCGTTTCTTAACTATTTCAGGAGCCTTACTATACTCTTCTTCACTTAATAAATAAGGTCTAATAACACCATGCGGACAAACCAGTGAACATTGATTACAATTAATACAGTTACTAGAAATCCAAGATGGGACAGTTTCTGAAATACCACGACTCTCTAGTTTTGTTGTAGCCGCTGGAAAAACACCATCTGTATGATTAACAAACGCACTTGTTGGTAATTCATTCCCTTCCCTTGCCATCATAACTTGGATTACATTACGTGATTTATTTAAAGAGAAAGTTTCTTCTTGATCAACATCAATTCTTTTTAAAAATGTTTCTACAGATTGAATCCCCTCAATATTCGCATGAACTACTTCTTCACCTTTTTTGTAGAATTTATCTTTAATACCCTCTACTAAATATTGATGGGCTTCTTCTTTATTTAGAATACCAATTAAATTTAAAATAGCTTGTTCCATAATCATACTAATTTTATTTTTTAACCCATGTTTATAAGCTAAATAGTACGCATTAATGATATATACTTTACAATTACGTTCTTTTATTATTCTTTTCATTTCTGTAGGCATAATCTTATTTAATTCTTCTTCATTATAAACAGTATTAATTAAGAATGTACCATTCTCTTTAATTTTAGAATAAACATCAAATTCTTTTAAATAACTATCTTTACTAATAACAATTAGTTCAGGATTTTCTACGTAATAAGGAGCTCTAATCATTTCGGAATCAAAACGCAAATGACTAATTGTTACACCACCTGATTTTTTAGAATCGTATTGAAAATATCCTTGAACATAATTATCTGTATGATCACCAACAATTTTTATTAAAGACTTGCTAGCACTAACCATACCATCACTACCATAACCATAGATTAACATTTCTTTGTTACTAGAAATGGTATAGTCTAAATCACTATCTAAACTAAGTTTCGTAACATCGTCTTTAATTCCAATTGTAAAGTTATGATGTGGTTCATTATTTAAAAAGTCATAAACAGCTTTAATATCTCTAGGTGTTGTATTTTTACTAGATAAGCCATAACGTCCACCATAAACTTGGATATTAGATGGTAAACTAGCCTTTACATCTAAATAAAGTGGTTCTCCAAAACTTCCTGGCTCTTTAGTACGATCTAAGACAGCCACTTTTTCTACGGTTTTAGGTAATACTTCATTTAAGTAATCAGGCATAAATGGACGATATAAATGAACTTCAACTAAACCAACATGATAATCCTTTTTATTTAAATCATCGATGGTTGCTTTAATCGTTTCATTTACTGAACCCATCGCCACAATTACATGTTTCGCAGATTCATCTCCGTAATAATTAAATGGTTTTAAATTACGTCCCATCTTCTCATTAATTTTATTCATGTTTCGAACAACAATATCCCCAACCGCATCATAATATTTATTTTTTGATTCCATAACTTGGAAATAGATATCATCATTTTGTGCGGTTCCTCTCGTGTTTGGCGTATTTGGATTCATCGCACGTTTTCTAAATTTCTCTAAAGCCCCTCTATCCAACATTTCGGCATAATCACTATCTTCTAAAACATAAATTTTATTGATTTCATGACTTGTACGAAAACCATCAAAGAAATGTAAAAAAGGGAGACTAGCTTCTAAACTAGAAAGATGAGCAACAACACTTAAATCATGCGCATCTTGCACATTAGAAGACGCTAACATACAAGTACCAGTCGCACGTGCCGCATATATATCTTGATGGTCCCCTAAAATGGATAATGCATGCGTAGATAAACTACGAGCTGCCACATGGATTACCCCTGGTAACATCTCCCCTGCCATTTTATATAAATTAGGAATCATTAAAAGTAACCCTTGACTAGCAGTATATGTACTAGTAAGAAAACCAGTAACTAAAGATCCATGAACAAAGCCAGCTGCTCCTGCTTCACTTTGCATTTCCACAACTTTTACCGTATCATTAAACACATTCTTCTTCCCTTGACCAGACCATTCATCAATATGTTCCGCCATTGGACTAGAAGGTGTAATTGGATAAATCCCTGCCACCTCAGTATAAGGGTAAGATGCATAACTACATGCTTCATTTCCATCCATTGTTACATACTTTTTCATACCATCACCTATGTTATATTATATAATAAAATAGGAAAAAATACTAGAACTTCTCTTTTTAAGCTAGAAAAAAAGACCTAAGGTCTTTTAATCACTATTTTCAATATTTTTTAAAAAGTCATCAATGGTTAAAATACGTTCATCCACTTCTTTTAAAGAAACATCTTCCTTTTTAACTTCAACAATAGGATCTGCTTCTTTCACATCTTCCTTCGTCACAATACTTGGAAGAATATAAATCGATGTAATCGGAGCTTTCGCAATCGTACTTCCTGTAGAATAACGATCCATAATTGAAAACTCTGTTGTTTTAAATGAAACCATATCTTGTCCAATTTTCATTCCTAAAATCGTTTTTGGTGGTACAACATAGGCTCCAATAATTTCATATGGATTTGTTTTAACATCACGTACGATTTGAACACCACGACGTGCGCGTGTTGTTTTATCAAATTCACTTAATTTAATACGTTTTGCAGTATTTTTAGAAGTAATTACAGTTACATATTCCATATCACCATTGAAAAGATTTGCACTAACAACTTCATCATCTTTTAATGAAATAGCTTTTACACCTGATGATTTTACACCAGTCACTGGAATTTCACTCACGTCATACCATAAACCAAAGCCACGTTTTGTTGCGATAAATACTTCAGTATATGGTGAATTTGTCACTTGAATCATCTCGTCATCATTTTTTAATTTCATTGCGGTTAATGGTTTAGAATAACGTTGTACCTTGAAATCTTTTAACAAACTACGTTTTACCATACCATTTTTAGTAAATGTCGTAATCATCGTTTCCTGTTCAAAATCATATACAGGGATACTTCCAATAATGTTTTCAGTCACACCTAATTTAATAATATTACTTACGTGTTTTCCTGTGTCTTTCCATTTAATATCTGGAAGTTCATACACTGGAATATATAAATAATTTCCTTGATCCGTAAACAATAATAAAGTATCTAGTGTATTCATTTGATACTTCGCCGTAATATAGTCGCCTTCTTTAATCACTGGCTCTTCTGTACTTGCGGCATTATAACTACGCATACTTGTACGTTTCACATAACCATCATGCGTAATAACAACCATCACGTCTTCTTTTGGAATCATCTGCGTGGTATCAATTTTAATTTCGGCTACTTCATCTTCAATTTGTGTTTTACGCTCTACGGCATAAGCTTTTTTAACTTCACGTAATTCCCTTTTCATCACATTTTTTAATTCTTCTTCATGATCTAAAATATTACGAAGTTCTGCGATTAATTTTTCTAATGCAGCTGCTTCTTCTTGTAAAGCAGTAACATCCGTATTTGTTAACTTATAAAGTTGTAACACTACAATGGCTTCCGCTTGTTCCATTGTAAACGCATATTCTTTTACTAAATTATTTTTTGCATCCACTTTATTTTGACTAGAACGAATCGTTTTAATTACTTCATCTAAAATAGATAAAGCTTTAATTAACCCTTCAATAATATGCATACGTTTTAACGCATGATCTAAATCAAATTTAGTTCTAGCCGTTACTACTTCACGTTGATGTTCAATATAAGCATCTAAAATAGGTAAGATTCCTACAGTCATTGGACGTTTATTAATAATCGCAACCATATTATAGTTATATGAAACTTGTAAATCTGTATTTTTATATAAATAATTTAGAATAAGGTCAGCATCCGCATCTTTCTTTAAATCAACGACAATAGATACAGGATTTTCACGGTCAGATTCATCACGAACTTCCGTAATTCCTTCTACTTTTTTATCCAAACGAATTTCATCTATTTTTTTAACTAAATTTTGTTTCACCACATCAAAAGGAATTTCATGAACGACGATCTGTCTTTTTCCTTTAACTTTTACAATTTCTACTTTTGAACGAACAATTACTCTTCCTCGTCCATGGGTAAAAGCATCCACAATTCCTTGTTTACCTTGGGCAATACCACCCGTTGGAAAATCTGGACCTTTCACAATTTCTAAAATTGTATCTAAACGGCAATTTGGACTATCAATACGTTTAATTGTCGCATCAATAATTTCTCCTAAGTTATGTGGTGGAATATTCGTCGCATATCCAGCACTAATCCCTGTACAACCATTAACTAAAAGATTAGGATACTTCGCAGGTAAAACCGTTGGTTCTAATTCTGTATCATCAAAGTTCCATGTCCATTCAATTGTATTTTTATCAATATCTTTAAAAAATTCATTACTAATTTTCGCAAGACGGGCTTCTGTATAACGCATCGCAGCCGCACTATCCCCATCCATCGATCCGTTATTACCATGCATATCAACATAAGGATATCCTTGTTTCCACCACTGACTCATACGAACCATCGCATCATAAATTGATGTGTCACCATGTGGATGATAATTACCAATTACAACACCAACTGTTTTCGCACTTTTACGATATGGTTTATTATAAGTATTTCCTTCTTTATACATCGCATAAAGAATACGACGTTGAACAGGCTTTAATCCATCACGAACATCTGGTAACGCTCTATCTTGAATAATAGATTTTGAATATCTCCCAAAACGGTCCCCCATGATTTCTTCTAGGGAATATTCATAAATTCGATTTAATACTTCATTCATACTTACTATCACCTTTTTAATTATATCAAAAAAGCCCCGCTTTTCAAAGAATTATTGAAATATAAGGCCTTTTATTCTTTTTACATCATACCTTCATTGATAAAATGTCTTCGCAACTTTTTTATAATTTTCTTTTGTCTTTGATAAACACAAACTTGTGAAACACCTAATTCTTGCGCTAAGGCTGTTTTGGTTTTCTTTTCTACCTCACCTAAACCATATAATTTTTCTAGCATAAATTGATCTTCTAAAGAAAGTTCTTTTATCCACTGAGATAACAGGAATTGATATTCTTCCTCTTGAACTTTTTCATGTGGAGACAGATCAGAACTGATGAAAACATCCGAAAGTTTAAAATCATTTCTTTCATCCTCTACATCCAATAATTTATCCATAGAAAACTCTTTGTTTACATATTTATTATACTTTTTTAAATACAAAATGATTTTATTTCGAATACAATTAGCTGCATATGTTGAAAACATATACTTTCGCTTGGCATCATACGTTTCTAATGCTCTCTTAAGACCAATCAGTCCAATACTTACTAACTCTTCTTGAAAGTCTGAAGGATAAACATTTTGATTATTAAACTTACTCGCTATTTTATAAACAAGCCCTATATTTAACAACAAAACTTCATTTTGTTCTTCTTCATTTAATTCATGATAATGAAGAATTAATTCCTGATTTCTTTGATGATTATAAGAATTATAATTTCCTGTCTTTTGCCTCAAAAAATCGTTTGTTTTCATGGTATCCTCTTTCTAGTTGTTTTTTCTATTCATTCAATTTTAAATTTTTTAGAAATTATCTTCTAGTGAAAATACAACATTTTCATTAATCCATTCCTTACGTGGTTCTACTTTATCACCCATTAAAACACTAACACGTTTTTCTGCTAAGGCAGCATCAATGATATTTACTTTAACTAAACTTCGACGATCTGGATCCATCGTTGTTTCCCATAATTGATCCGCATTCATTTCACCAAGACCTTTATAACGTTGAATATCACATTTTTTTCCTTTAAATGTTTCCTCTGTTAATGATTTTCGGTCTTCCTCTGTCCATGCGTATTCACTTTGTTTTCCACTGGTAATTTTATATAATGGTGGCATCGCAATATATAAATGTCCTTCTTCAATTAATGGTTTCATATAACGATAGAAGAATGTTAATAATAAAATTTGAATATGAGCTCCATCATCATCGGCATCGGTCATAATAATGATTTTATCATAATGGGAATCTTTCACTTCAAAGTCACTTCCAACACCCGCACCTATGGTATGAATGATGGTATTAATTTCTTCATTTTTAAGCATATCTTCTAATTTTGATTTTTCTGCATTAATTACTTTTCCACGTAATGGCAAAATGGCTTGAAATTTTCGGTCACGTCCACCCTTCGCACTTCCACCTGCAGAATCACCCTCGACTAAAAATAGTTCATTAATCGATGCATCTTTTCCTTGAGCAGGCGTTAATTTTCCACTAAGTAAACGTTCTTTTTTCCCTTTATCTTTTCCAGCACGAGCTGCTTCACGTGCTTTTCTAGCCGCCTCACGTGCAACTTTACTTTTTAACATTTTATCTAAGATTTTATCCGCAGCTTCTTTATTTTCTTCTAAGTACACACGTAACTTTTCAGAAACAATATTATCAACAATATTACGAGCTTCACTGGTACCTAGTTTCCCTTTCGTTTGCCCCTCAAATTGTAATAAATCTTCTGGAATCTGTAAACTAACAATTGCGGTTAACCCTTCACGAGTATCATTTCCTTCAAAGTTTTTATCCTTTGTTTTTAAATATCCATTACTACGTGCATAATCATTAAAGACACGTGTTAACGCTGTTTTAAATCCAATTTCATGCGTTCCACCATCGTTTGTTTTAACATTATTAACGAATGAAATTAAATTTTCAGAATAAGTTTCTGTATACTGCATCGCAATTTCTACATTAATTCCATCTTTACTTCCTTCAAAACTAACAATCGGATGAAGCGTTTTTCGTCCCTCATTAATGGATTCTACAAAAGCTTCTAACCCTTTTTCATAATAATAAGTTTCATGTTTTTCATCCTCTTCATCAATTACTTCAACCGTAAGTCCTTTTAATAAAAAGGCACATTCCTGCATTCTTTCACAAACCGTTGTAAAAGAAAAATTCGTCGTCGTAAAAATATTCGCATCAGGTAAGAAATGAACTGTTGTTCCCGTTTTATTTGTTTTATTTAATTTCTTTAATGGAATCTCCGTTTTTCCACCATCTTTAAAACGAATATAATATTCATATCCATCACGTTTAATATTTACTTCTAGCCAGGTACTTAGTGCGTTTACTACACTAGCTCCTACCCCATGAAGTCCACCAGACACCTTATAACCACCGGCTTCAAATTTACCACCAGCATGTAAAACTGTATAGATAACTTCTGGCGTTGACATTCCACTCGCATGCATTCCAACAGGAACGCCACGACCTTCATCCGTCACACTGACACTATGATCTTTATGTAAAACAATTTTTATTTTATTTCCAAAACCATTGATTACTTCATCAATTCCATTATCAACAATTTCCCAGATTAAATGGTGAAGTCCACGTTTATCTGTAGATCCAATGTACATCCCTGGTCTTTTTCTTACAGCTTCCAAGCCCTCTAGAATCTTAATTGAACTTTCATCATATTTTACCATTCTTATCACCTCTTCCATTATATCAAAAAAAGCGTTGTTTTTCAAAGAAATTCAACACTTTTTGACAGTTACTTTTTCTTATTTTTCTTCTTTTTTGGAGGAATTTTCTCTTTTTCTATACAAATATGATAAATGATATAGAAAAACATTCCAATACATAAAACAATTAAATGCGTATCAATCAAACCAAATCTTTGTAACAAATTTCCAGTATCATATAAAATACCATAATCAAAGAATAATCTTATATATAATAAAGTAATATAAAGAAATAAACCGATGCCTAATCCTTGATATACCTCATCATCTAAAATATATTCTTTTTTCATAACAATATCATAGAACGTCAATACCAATTCCACAATAAAGAAAGAAAGTAGTACAACATACCAGAAAGGATTTAAGTAATCTAACCCTTGATAAGATAAGACTAGACAAAGAAGTGAAATAAATCCTAAAAGGAGACGAAGTGGAAATAAAAATTTACGCATGTGCATGAGCCTCCTTTAATACCCAGTCACTAAGACTGTTGATGGTTGTTACATAATTTTTTACATAACTCATTGATGTATCTAACTGTAACTGAGATACCCCTTGATGTGCTTGTTTCATCTGATCTAAATCATCCTTCGCATACATACTCATCGTCTTTAGAGAATTTTCTAAAAGCGAAGCGGTCATTTGATCCCCATGATTTGATTTTATTTTGGTAAGACTTGTAATAGAAAGAAGAGACAAAGAATAGCTTTCTTCTTTTAATTTATAAACATCTTGTACTCGAAGTGTCTTCTTTCCCTTGAAAGACCAAAGTTGCATTTCATTCATAATTTCAAGAATCACACCTAAATCATTTTGAATCGTTTGTAACTCTTCGGTTGTAAATACACCTGGTGTTAAGGAATCAATTTCTGTTTTCTTTTGTTCAAATTCTTTTTTCAATGTTTGAAGTTCTTTTACTTTCTTTTGATCAAACGAATATGTTAAGGTTTTCGTACTAGAAAACATTCCTATTATATTTGTTACCAAACCATAGCCAATGATCATAAGAACCAAAAGATAACTGATCTTTTTTATTATTTTTATCATTTTACTCTTCTTCCTTATTTTCTAATTTAACTAAAACTTCACGAGGTTTTGATCCCCTAGATGGACCAATGATACCACGCTCTTCTAATAAATCAATACAACGCGCTGCACGGTTATATCCTAGACGGAAACGACGTTGTAAAAGAGAGGCACTCGCTTTTCCGCTTTGAACGACAAATTCAACAATTTCATTATAAAGTGGTTCGTCATAATCATCGCCACCTTCAACCATCGAACTTGCACCTTTATCTTCCTCTTCTAATAGTAAAGATTCATCATAATGAGCTTTTTGTTGAGAGATGGTATAATCTACTACACGTTTAATTTCTTCTTCGTCAATATAAGTTCCTTGAACACGGGTTGGTGTACCTTCACCTTGTAGAGAGAATAACATATCCCCTTTCCCAAGTAACTTTTCAGCTCCTGTTTTATCCAAAATTGTTCTCGAATCAATACTTGAAGATACCGCAAATGAAATACGAGATGGAATATTCGATTTAACAACTCCCGTAATGACATCTGTAGATGGTCTTTGCGTTGCGACAATCAAGTGAATTCCAGCCGCACGAGCCATTTGCGTAATACGCATAATAGAATCTTCCACTTCTTTTGCAGCTACTAACATTAAGTCTGCAAGCTCGTCAATAATAACAACAATAAATGGAAGCTTACGTAATTGATCACTTTCTGGGCGATTCTTATTTTGTTTTTCTACATAAGCATTATATCCAGCAATATTTTTAGTCCCACTATTACTAAATAAATCATAACGATTTTCCATTTCAACAACAATTTTCTTTAAGGCAATATTTGCTTTTTTAGGATCTGTAACAACGGGAGCTAGTAAATGTGGAACTCCATTATACATACTAAGCTCTACTTTCTTTGGATCCACTAAAACTAATTTTACTTCATCTGGTTTTGCACGCATTAAAATAGATACAATAATACTATTAATACAAACAGATTTACCACTACCTGTAGAACCTGCCACTAAAAGGTGTGGTGTCTTATTAATTTCACAATAAATAGGATCACCCATAATATTTCTTCCTAACGTCGCAAGTAATTTAGAATCCATTTTATTTTTAGGTACAGCTTCTAAAATCTCTCTTACCGTAACCATACTAGTTACTTTATTTGGAATTTCAATTCCTATCGTTTTCTTTCCAGGAATTGGAGCCTCAATACGTACATCTTTCGCCGCAAGTGACAAGGCAATTTCACGATTAATTCCCAAAATTTTATTTACTTTCGTTCCAGCTTTAATTTCTAGTTCGTATTGTGTAACCGTAGGACCAATATGCGCTGCCACTACTTTTCCACTAATACCAAAATCTGACAATACTTGAACTAAAGAAGTAATATTATCTTTAATCACAGCTTCATTCGCTTTATTATTTCGTTTTGGTGGAGAACTTAATAACGTAACTGGTGGACAAGTATATCCTTTATTCTCAATAATCTCTCCAGTATCTGGTTCAACTTCTAATTTCTCTAAAGCAGCCTCTTTAGGTTTTTCTTCTTTCGTGTGAATTAATTCATCAACACTACTAATAACGACTTTATTATCTACTTCCTCTTCGTAAGCGTCTTCTACTTTCTTGATTTCTTCTTTATCTTTCTTACGTAACTCTTTTCCATTCTTTAACGTTTCTTTGGTTTTGTCTAGCATATAAGTAATAGAGTCCGCAATAGAAATTCCTGTAAACATCACAAATCCACCTAAGAGTAACGCCCATGCTACAATTTGTGTTCCATTAATATCAAATAACTCGACAAATATCCAGGTAGAAATAGAACCTAGTAATCCGCCACCTTGAATATTGGAAATCGCTGTCGTGGAGGCAAGAAAATTATCCACAGTTTCTTTGATAATCTCCACACCCTCTAGTGAAGTTTCTTTTAAATATCCTAAATGAGAAAAAACTAAAATTCCAATACTAAATATATAAATACCAAATAATTTAGAAGTAAAAAAATCTGGTTTTTCTCGTTTAATCATTAAATAAATACCAACAACACAAACAGCTACTAATAAAACATTATACCATGCGCCTACTAAAAAAGAGGCAAATGAACTAACTAACTGTCCGACAATACCAAAACGTCCAAACCCAATAATGGTAATTAAAATTAAAATAAGTCCCTGTAACTCTATCTCATAACCATGACTTTTTTTCTTTGTATCTTTTCTTTTCTTCTTCTTTGCCATGTGTACTCCTCCTAGTATTAACAATACCATTGTATCATAGAAACCCTTTTTGGAAAAGCGGATTCTTAAGAATTACTTTGGTATTTTACGAAATAAAACACCTAAAAGGTGTTTATTTACTTTGAGCAAAATCAAGCGTAATCGTTGCTTGTTTACTTGTATTTAAAATTGTCGTTGAGGTTGCTTTCCACAAAACCTTCACTTTAAAGGTTTTACTATCCCCAGCATCTAGTGTATCACCCTCAGCAATATCTTCAATAGAATAAACAATATCAATAGGACTAGCCGCATTAATCTCATCAATTCCTTGAATACTTTCTAATGTTGCATTCATGGTTCCACCATTTGTAACTGTAACAAGATATTCAATACTAGAACCTGGTTTTTGTAAATCAACATTAAAAGTTGCTGTTGTTTTTCCACTAATCTCACTTGTCGAAGACACAACATAAACTTTGTTTTCCTCTTCAATTTTAGAAAAATGAATATCCCAAGTACCAGAAACTTTACTTGTTCCATTAATTTTTAAAACAGAACTAAGTGCAGAATATCCTATCGTCATACCAAAAATGACACCAATTAAAGCAATAATAATCATATGTTGTCTTGATCGTTTTTCCATGGTCATTTTATGTTCACCTACTATCTATATTAAGTATAAAGGTAGTGACAAGATTTGTCAATAAAAGACAATAAAAAAGTGATAAATTATTTATCACTTAAAACGTTCTTTAAGAATTGACCTGTATAACTTTCTTCTACTTTAGAAACTTCTTCTGGTGTACCTTTCGCCACAATCGTTCCACCTTGATCTCCACCCTCTGGTCCCAGATCAATCAAATAATCAGCGACTTTAATCACATCTAAATTATGTTCAATCACTAAAACAGTATCACCATTATCTACAATGCGTTCCAAAATCACTAATAACTTTTTAATATCATCACTATGTAATCCAGTGGTTGGCTCATCTAAAATAAATAAACTTTTCCCAGTAGGTTTTTTCTGAAGTTCTTTTGCAAGTTTAATACGTCCCGCTTCTCCACCAGAAAGTGTTGTGGCAGGTTGTCCTAATTTTACATAAGAAAGACCTACATCCATCAACATTTGTAATTTACTTCTTACCTTAGGTACATTTTCGAAAAATTCATAAGCCTCTTCTACACGCATTTCAAGAACATCATAAATACTTTTTCCTTTATATTTAATTTCTAATGTTTCACTATTATAACGTGTTCCATGACAAACTTCACAAGGAACATAAACATCTGGTAAAAAATGCATCTCAATACGTTTTACACCGTCACCCCAACAAGCTTCACAACGTCCACCTTTGACATTAAATGAGAAACGTCCCTTTTCATAACCACGCATTTTAGCTTCTCTCGTTGACGCAAAAATATCACGAATATCATCAAATACCCCAGTATAAGTTGCTGGATTTGACCTGGGTGTTCGACCAATCGGTGTTTGTGAAATATCAATAACTTTATCAATATGTTCTAACCCTTTTACGCTGCGATATTTTCCTGGTTTTTCCTTTGCTTTATATAAATTGTTTGACACAATACGATATAAAATATCATTAACTAAAGTTGACTTTCCACTTCCACTAACACCAGTAACACAAGTAAATGTCCCAAGGGGTAATTTTACATTTAAATTCTTTAAGTTATTTTCCTTACATCCTTTAATTTCTAAATATTTCTTATTTCCTTTACGACGTTTTTTAGGCACTTCAATTTTTTTGGCACCTGTTAAATATTTTCCTGTTAAAGAATTAGGATTTTTCATCACTTCTTCTGGTGTTCCATGTGCGACAATATTTCCTCCATGAAGACCTGCCCCGGGACCAATATCTACTAAATAATCACAGGCTAACATCGTATCTGTATCATGTTCTACCACCACAAGGGTATTACCTAAATCACGCATATTTAATAAAGACTGAATCAAACGATTATTATCACGTTGATGAAGTCCAATACTAGGTTCATCTAAAACATAAAGAACTCCTGTTAATCTAGAACCAATTTGTGTTGCTAAACGAATACGCTGTGCTTCTCCTCCGGACAAGGTAACTGCTGTTCTAGATAACGTTAAATATTCAAGTCCAACATTAATTAAGAATTCTAATCTTGAATTAATCTCTTTTAAAATAAGTCTTGAAATTTCTTCTTGTTCTTTCGTTAATTTTAAGGTTTGTAAAAAGTCATGCAGATCACGAATACTTAAATTTGTCATTTCAAAAATATTTTTCTTACCAATTAATACAGACAATACAAAATCCGCAAGGCGAGCACCATGACAAGTAGGACATGGAAGCTCTGTCATATAATTTTCAATCCAATCACGAATCCAACTACTTTTGGTTTCCATATATCTACGTTCAAGATTGACAATGACTCCTTCATAATAATCTTTCGTTTTTCTTGTGTTTCCATTTTTTGAAATATAATGGAACTCTAACATATCTGGTGTTCCATATAAAATCATATGAAATAATTTAGGATCCAAATCTTTTACTGGAAGATCTTTATCAATCCCATAATAAGCACATACGGTATCTAACTGTGTAGCATTAATATTCGTTCCATCCCCTGTATTTAAAGTAACAATGGCTCCTTCATTTAAAGATTTTGTGCGATCTGGAACAACTAAATCTTCATCAATTTTTAACTTAATACCCAGTCCCTTACAATCAGGGCAAGCTCCATAAGGCGCATTAAAGGAAAACATACGCGGTTCAAGTTCTGGAAGAGAAAAATCACAATCAGGGCAAGCATAATGCTCACTCATAACAATATCTTCTCCACCAATCACATCAATAACTACTTTCCCATGGGCTAACTTTGCCGATGTCTCAATAGCTTCAAATAAACGACTACGAATATTTTCTTTCATTACCAAACGATCAACAACGACTTCAATATTATGTTTCTTATTCTTCTCCAAGACAATTTCTTCCGATAAGTCCTTTTCCTCTTGATCAATACGAACACGTGCATACCCATCTTTTCTAAGCTTATCTAACAAATCTTTGTGTGTCCCCTTCTCACCATAAACTAATGGACTAAGTACACGAATTTTTGTTTTCTCCTCTAGTCTTAATACTTGGTTGGTCATTTCCTCAATACTTTGACTGGAAATAGGTTTATGATGAACAGGGCAATAAGGGACTCCAATACGAGCATATAATAACCTTAAATAATCATAAATTTCGGTTACTGTTCCAACTGTACTTCGAGGATTCTTATTGGTTGTTTTTTGATCGATACTAATCGCTGGAGATAACCCTTCAATACTATCCACATCAGGCTTTTCACTTCCACCTAAAAATTGACGAGCATACGCACTTAAACTTTCAATATAACGTCTTTGACCTTCTGCGTAAATCGTATCAAACGCTAAACTACTCTTTCCACTTCCACTAACACCCGTCATAACAATTAATTTGTTTTTAGGTAAATTAATACTGACATTCTTTAAATTATTTTCTCTAGCACCTTTAATAACAATTTGATCCATAATACCACCTCTGACTTCGTCTATTATAACATATTTGTCTTAAAGTTTGGCATAAAATTTGACAAATAAAAAGTAGAACAAGTCTACTTTAGGTTTCATATTTTAACAAAATTATTTTAAATTTTCGATTTGCTCTATAGTTAATCCAGTTGCTTTAGAAATGGTTAGGGTATCAACACCTAGTTTTTTTAAATTAAGTGCAGTTTCTAGCTTTTCTTCCTGACGACCTTCCTTTCGACCTTCCTTTCGGCCTTCTTTGAGACCTTTCTGTCTACCTTCCTCGAGTCCTTCTTTTAAACCCGCTTGGCGAGCTTCATGTTTCAAGGTGTTTTCTTGCACTTGATAATCCCATTCATAATCCCACCAACCAGGATCACCTTTTTTAATAATACGAACTGCATTTTTAAATTCTTTCTTTGCTTCTTCTGCCATTAAATCATCACCCACAATTTCCCATAACTCTTCCTCATTCGTCGTTTCAAACACGGAAGCCCACCTAGT
>JAETPN010000017.1 GCA_021771185.1 Bacillota bacterium
ATGTGTGTAGGATATGCTGCTTTAAGTCAAATCTTAACGATCACAGGAACATCAGGAATTTCAGGAGATTTTAACATTGAATTTACCAAAATTGAAGAAAATACAATGGTAAATGCTAAAACGATAACGAAAGATGGTATTGGTTCAACTACAGCAACGTTTACTGTAGATTTAGAAAAACCAGGAAGTAGTGCCATCTATGATTTAACAGTTGAAAATAAAGGTACGATTGATGCTATTTTAACCAATATTGAAGGAGTTGTTGAAAGTAACGAGAAAGAACCTTTAGATATTACTTACTCTGTTACTGGAATTGAGGAAAAATCTACATTAAATGCTGGAGAACAAAAGAAGTTTCAAGTGAAAGTCGTATGGAAGTCGAGTTCAACGAGTGTGCCAACGACTAGTAAGAGTTTAACCTTAAAATTAAATTATGAGCAAAAAACTAGTTCTTCATCCACTGAAGGTACATTAGTTACTAAAGTAAATGAACTATTAGCGGATTCAAGCGCCACATATAGCTATATGGATGGAACTTATCTAGGTGGTAGACAAAATTCAAACTATGTATGGTTCGATGGATTTATGTGGCGAATCATGGGAGTGAATGCAGACGGTAGTGTGCGTTTGATTACAGAGGAAGAAGTAACAGCTATACCATGGGGAACAGAAAATACAGTTGATTATGATACAAGCTATGTCCATGATTGGTTAAATAATTATTTTTATCCGAAATTAAAAGATAAAAATTTAATTGTAAATACAACGTGGTGTAGTGAGACAACGACGGATGGTTATTCAAAACGAACCACATGTACAAATAATTTATCAACACAAATTAAACCAGTAGGATTAATATCAATTGATGAATATAATCTTTCTTTAAGTTGGATGGGGTATTTGGTAAATAATCTAACATTTTGGACATTAACACCAGATAATACTTCTAAGGCGTGGCTGGTGAACATCGAAAATCCTGACAGACTTGGCGTAAATTCATATTCGTTCGGAGTTCGTCCAGTAATTTCTGTTTCATCTGAAATTAATTTTACTGGAGGAACTGGGACTTTAACAGATCCATATATGATAGAAGATAAGACAAATGATACCACTGGAACATTAAAGGACCATAGTTATACAGGAGAATATGTAACGTATGCGGGAAGAAATTACCGAGTGGTAGAAACAAGTGATGCAGGGACAAAGTTAATCTTAGATGGATATTATGATACAAATAATAATGGAACAATAGATACATCGGAAAAATTTCAATATGATGAAAATAGAAGTGGTGGATGTACATTATGTACAAAAATCAATGAGGATCTTTTTATAAATTGGATAACGAATAATAATAGTAATGATGCTTCAAAATTAGTAAGTACGACTTGGTATCGAGGTGCCTATTGGACAGGTGGGGACTATAAAATAAACTTATCAAGTACCGAAAATCCATATACAGGTAAGGTAGGATTAATAAGAATTGGTGAAACGTTATCAGGACAACTTGGTTTGGATAATCCGCAAAGTTATTGGACAGGAACACCAAAAGATTCCACTTATGTATGGATTGTGTGGGACAACGGTAGTACTACTGGTGATCGTACTATCGTGATGTGGTACGGGGTACGCCCAGTTATAATGATTTCACCAAATACTACAATTACCGGAGGTAATGGAACGCCAAATAGTCCATATCAAATTTAGAGGGGATTGAAACGATCTTTTGTGTGTAACATTTTATTATGCACATGGAGTAGAATTATTTTGTAAATGATATCATGAGATGCGAAGAAATTCGTGTCTTTTTTTGTTTCAACTGACATGTTAGTTATAATTAATTGTTGAATTTTATTATCTTTATAAAAAATGCTTAAAATAATAATGTATATATATTGTTAGGTGAATTGTAATTTTTAATATGAAAATTGATAAATTTTTTAACGAAATAAGGTATTGTATTCCAGGCGTTATAGAATTGTTTCAAAGAATAAAATAAATAGGAATTGAAAAAATTATTTTATTCGTTATTATTTTGGGAAACCAAAGTTAACAAAAAGGAATTGTAACTAATTATATATTTTGTTATAATATCAAAGGATTAGCAAAAGGAAGTGAAAAGATGGATGGATTAATATTAATTAAATATGGAGAATTAACAACCAAAAAAGGAAATCGTAAATTTTTTATCAAAACATTAGAAAATAATATAAGAAAAATATTAAAAAATTTTAATTTTGAAATAAAATATGACTATGTACGTATGTATATTGAATGTGAATTACAAGATGTGGATTCGATTGTTTTAAATTTACAAAAAGTTTTTGGTATTCACGGTATTGTTGTGTGTCATAAAGTAAATACTAAAGATGAGATCTTTGAAAAAGCACTTGAGCTACTTAAAGAACAATCTTTTAAAACATTTAAAGTAGAAACAACACGAGCTGATAAAAGTTTTCCTATTTCTAGTATGGATTTTAGTAGACAACTTGGTGGATATATTCTTAAAAATTTAGATTGTAGTGTTGATGTTCACAATCCGGATGTTTTATTAAAAGTAGAAATTAGGCGTGAAGGTAATTTTCTATATTTAAATGAAACACCTGGTATCGGTGGATATCCTGTAGGTATTCAAGGAAAAGGTATGTTAATGCTTAGTGGAGGAATTGATAGTCCAGTAGCTGGTTATTTAGCTTTAAAACGAGGTGTTGATGTTGAATGCTTATATTTTGAGTCTCCTCCACATACTAGTTTAGAAGCTAAAAACAAAGTTTTAACACTAGCTTCTATTTTAAATGAATATTCAGGTCATATAAAAGTTCATATCATTCCATTTACAAAATTACAAGAAGCAATTTATAAAAACGTAGATGATACTTATGTCATTACTATTATGCGTAGAATGATGTATCGTATAAGTGAAAAAGTTGCGAAAGAAGAAAAAGCTAAAATTATAATTAATGGGGAATCGATTGGTCAAGTTGCAAGTCAAACACTTGATAGTATGAGTGTGATTAATGCAGTAACAACGATGCCTGTGATTCGTCCTGTTGCTTGTATGGATAAATTAGAAATTATTGGTTTAGCTGAAAAAATAGGAACATATGAAACAAGTATTCTACCTTTTGAAGATTGTTGTACGATCTTTTTACCAAAACATCCTGTGATTCATCCAGTATTAGATAAAGTATTAGAATATGAAAAAAACTTCGATTTTGAAACACTTGTTGACGAGTGCGTGTTAAAAAGAGAAACTATTGATCACTTTCAACAAGAAGAATTTGCTGATTTGTTATAAACCAAAAATTACCACTTTAAAATTCGTATGAAATTTTAAAATGTACACATTCTATAAGTGTACAGGAGGTGAAACACATGAAAAACAATTCAACAAATAAATTAGTTGTTCCAGGAGCTAAACAAGCTATCGAACAAATGAAATACGAAATCGCTAATGAATTTGGTGTTAACTTAGGTCCAGATGCAACTTCAAGAGCTAATGGTTCAGTTGGTGGAGAAATCACTAAGAGATTAGTTCAAATGGGTGAAAAAAGTCTTGGAAACTACCAAACTAAATAGTTGATATAAATAAGAAGGACAGTGGAATATGCTGTCTTTTTCTATATCGAGGTGAATTTATGAACGAAGACTTCTATGCCTATCTTTATGATTTAGGTAGAAAATATTATCGCCATGTAGTACAACATCAAAGAAAAAGAGCAAGGTAACACTTGTTCTTTTTTGAAAAATGATATAAAACGGCACAGAATGAAACATGATTATAAAGGAAATTCTTTTTGATAGATGATTTCAGTCCATTTTAATCCTAGATATGAAAAATTTTACAGCGATTTTTTTAAATATGAAAACATTTATTTACTATCTATAATAATACGTGATATAATAATACTAGAATAGGGGATGATCATAATGCCATTGAAAGATCGAAAATTTATTGTATATTCTTTTCGAGTTTTAGGATTTGTATTATTAATTGTAGGATTATTTTTATGTATGAATTTAGGACGAGCTTGGTTTAGTTGGAGTAAAGATCGTTCGCTATATCATCAAGTAACTGCGACGAGAGAAGATTTGACGGTATTATATCAATATCAAAATAAAGAATACATTGTTGATACGATTGCTGGAAATTCTTATAAATCAATTGATTTAAATCAACTTTTTAAAGAACATGAAAAAATCACTTTATATTGTGAAAATAAAGATTATAGTTCTTGTCTTTATTTAGATTATAATTATACCAATCCCATTCAAACGATTATTGTAAGTTTATTATTAGCGTGTTTAGGAGGATTCTTGGCTTTTCCTAATCGTGTTATTAATGGTTTTCTTTATACAAAAGAAAAAGTAAAAAAAAGACGTAAGAAAACAACAAAGAAAAAGGCAGGAAAAAAGCATGAGAGATCATAAAAACATTGTATTAGCGGTACTTGCGATTACTGTTCTTCTTATGGGATATGGATATAGTGTTTTATTACAGGAGTTATCTATTCAAGGTAGTGCTGAAATTAATGGAGCTACGTGGCAAGTAGAAATTACAGGAATTGAAGATAAAGGACTTTTAGGAAGTGCAGAAGTATTAGAAGAACCAACATTTACAAAAACAACAGCAAGTTTAAATTCTGCCTTTAAATATAAAGGAGATAGTGTCATTTATCAAATGACTGTAGAAAATAAAGGAAGTATGGATGCAAAATTAGATTCTATCCAAATTCTTCCAACAGGGGATTCAAAAAGTGCAGTGACATATAAAGTAACTAATGTAACACCTGGGGCTACGGTATTACGTGCAGGTGAAAAGAATGAAATTGATGTTACAGTTGCTTATAGTAATCCTGAAAATCAAACAGAACTTAACTTTACAGAAAATGTTTCAGTAATTCTTAATTATGTACAAGCACGTGTTTAAGAAAATGTAAAAATTATTATCAATTATGTACAAAAGAATAAAACTAAACAATTTTATTCTTTTTTGATTAGATGTGGATAATGGAAATAACAATATTAATGTTTAAGGATAAGGGTTTAATTATTACTATTCAAGATAAAAAAACAAATGAAATAAGTGATAAATTTTATACTTTTGAGAATCATTAATTAAAGGAGTTAAAAAAGGTAAAATCAATTGGGGGTAAAATATGATAGCGAAGAAATTAAATTACGGTGATACAATCGGGGTTGTTGGTGTATCAAATAGTTTAGAGTTAAATGATAGATATGAAACTTTTAATAAGGCAAAATCTTTTTTAGAGAAAAAAGGATTTAACATAAAAGTTGGAAAGTACGTTTTTGAAGATTTTTATGGTTCTTGTGGAACTAAAGAACAAAAAGCTGAAGATATGATGGATATGTTTCAGGATAAAGATGTAAAGGCAATTATCTGTTTATTAGGTGGACAAACATGTAATACGTTTATTGATTTATTAGATTACGATATTATTAAACAAAATCCTAAAATAATTGTTGGTTTTAGTGATATCACTGTTTTATTACAGACAATCTATAAAAAAACGGGTCTAGTAACTTTTAGCGGCCCTGACTTTTTATCTTTTGGATCAAAAGATGCCGAAGAAAGCTTTAAAGAATTTGAAAATGTTTTTATTAATAAAAGTCTAGAAAAATTTCAAAGTGGTAAAAAAGAAATTATCCGAAGTGGAAATGTTTCTGGGAAACTTATTGGAACAAATTTAGGATGTATGATGTATTTATTAGGTACAAATTATTTACCAGATATGGATAAAAATATTTTATTAATTGAGTCCTATGAAACATCACCAAATGAATGCCAAAGAAGATTTGCTCATTTAAAACAATATGGGATGTTTGATAAAGTAAATGGAATAGTCATTGGGTATAACTATGCATTACAAAAAGATGGTAATGATTATCCACAAATGGAAGATATTTTATTAGAATATACCAAAGAGTATAATTTTCCAATAATAAAATGTAACGATTTTGGTCATAGAATGGTGAATTCAATTATTCCGATAGGAGTAAGTGCGAATATTAATTGTGATACAGGATATATTGAAATTACTGAACAATTTTTAAAATAATTTATGTTATACTATTGATAGTGGGTGATGGTATGATTAGGGAATATCAAAAATTTATTGGAGATTATTTAAAAATCTCGCATACTGGTAAAAAGTATTATATTTTATTATTTTTGACAAGTTTTATATATAAGACAATGTTATTAGTTATTACTTTTCTAGCTTCATTGATTGTTAAATTTTTAACAGAAAAGAATATTATTGCTAGTTATAGTACATTAGGGTTACTTGTTTTATCCTATTTGATATATCATCTTTTTCTTTTTTTTAATCAACGCGTACGTAGCGATATGATGACTGAAAGTTACGTTGGTTTACAAAAAAGCGTATTTGATAAAGTATTAAAAGTCGATGATTATTTTTCACAAAAGATAAGTAAAGGAAACTTGATTAATTCTATACATCAAGACATTCTAACTACTAGTAATATGGCAGATATATTGTCTAGTTTCGTAACGAATATTTTACAAGTCATTGGAATTTTTATTGTATTATTTTTTCAAAATATATTAATTGCGATTGTCTTTGGATTATTTGCCTTATTTTATATTTTTTATAGAAATTATTTTGATCGTAAATATATCGAATGGCATGTAAAACAAAAAGAAGAAATTGACCATTATAGTAGTTTGTTTTCCCAAATTTTATCTGGGTTACAAGAGATTAAAACATTTCATATGTTGCCTAAATTAAAGGAAAAATTGGCAGTAATGGAAGATGATTATGAAAAAGTATATATGACAAAAAGAAAATATATGCTTCTTAGAGATCGTGGTATTTGGTTTATTGTTCATGGCGTAAAAATTTTTATATATCTTATTTTAATTTTATTACTATTTGTTCAAAAAACAGACCTTGCTTTTTTAGTGTTGGTGACAGGTTATTATGATACGATGATTGTTTATCTAGGGGAATTTATTGATGCAACAATTCGTATTCGTGATACCAATGTTAGTATTTTAAGAATTACTCAAATTCTAAATTATCGTGCAAAGAATCATATTGAATTTGGAAATTTTTATAACGACGATATTGGCGGGAAAATTGAATTTCAAAATGTATCGTTTGGTTATCAAAAAAATAGTTTATTAGAATGTTTAAATTTTACAATAGAACCACATGAGATTACTGCTATTGTAGGTCAAAGTGGAGCTGGAAAAACTTCCATTCTTAATTTGCTATTACGTTTATATAAACCGATACACGGAATAATTACTTTAGATAAAACGAATATTTATGATTATAGTAAAGAAATATATAAAACAAATGTTAGTGTTGTAAATCAAAAACCGTTTGTTTTTAACATGAGCATTCGAAAAAATTTAGGGTTCATTGATGATAACATTGAACATCAAATAGAAGCTTGTAAGAGGGTAGGTATTCATGATTTTATCATGTCTTTACCTGAAGGATATGATACGATTTTAAGAGAAGATGGAACCAATATAAGTGGTGGTCAAAAACAATTAATTAGCTTAGCTAGAACTTTACTTACTACGTCAGAGGTATTATTATTTGATGAAATCACTTCCAGTCTTGATCCTAATAGTGAGAAAAAAATTCATAAATTATTAAAAGAGTTAAAAAAAGATCATACGATTATCATGATTACACATAAACCGGAGGTTATGAAATTAGCGGATCATATAATAGTTTTGCATGAGGGAAAAATTGTAGGCGATGGTGTTCATGAAAAACTAATTAAAAATAATTCTTACTATCAATGGTTACAATCTAGAAAATCGGCAAGTAAGTTAGGGGTGTTTGAACATGATGAGGTATTATAAAATTTGTAAAAGATATTTTAAATTACATGCAGATCATCCTTGGTATTTAACATCACTTTGTATTTCGGCTATTTTACGTTGTGTATCTTTACTAACAATTCCTATTTTTATTGCGAGAATTATTGATTGTGTTACAATTGCTGCTTATCAAGAAGCTTTTATGGAAGTCCTATATTTAGCAATCAATTATTTACTTTACAATTTGTTCCATGAATGGAATTATATAACTTATGCCTATACAACTTGTTATGTGTATACGAAATTACAAAGAGATGTCATTGATAAAATATCAACCTATAATGAAAATTTTACTAAAAAAATATCAAAGGCTCATTTATTAAATGTTGTAAGTACTGATATTTTAGAAACAAGTATGTTTACGGATCGTTTGATGGATGCGATTGCTCACATTGTTGAACTTCTAGGAGCTTTAGGAATTTTATTATTTTATCATTTTTATATTGGACTTTTAGTTTTATGCTTTACTCTTTTATATCAATATCTTTTGGCTAAAGCTCAAGAAAGAAAAGACTATTGGTTAAAAATACAATGTAATGTGCAAGATCAAATTGTAAGTGTTTATGATCAAGTATTGGATGGCTTAAAAGAAGTTAAATCTTTTGATATGAATATGAAATTAAAAGAGTATATGGATTCTCATTTAAATCATTGGCATTATGCTTATAGTAAGCGTAGACGTTGGTATGAATATATTTCATCATTTTTACCCGCTCTTATTACTATAGCTAAAATTATTACATATTTTATTATTGTTGTTGGTATCTTAAAAGGCAATATGACCATTGGTAGTTTAGTCTTGATTATTAGTTATGTGGATCGAATTGAAGCCGAAAATCAAAATGTTTTTTCACGAATTAATGCAATCTGTGTAAATTCTATTCATATTGAGCGCATCTATAAGGTATTATACTATCAAGATGAACAAATGGTTTCTTTTGGTAATAATGTTACAGATGATATTTTAGGAATTATCGATTTAGAACATGTTTCATTTGTTTATGAAAAAGAGATGATTTTAAATAATATAAATATTCATATTGAACCACATACCTTGACTGCTATTGTTGGGAAAAGTGGTTCTGGGAAAAGTACCATTTTCCGTTTATTACTTCGTTTATATAAACCATCTCAAGGACATATTTTTATTGATGGTGTTGATATTTTTGATTATAAAGAAGATACATATGCAAAAAATATTTCTATTACAACACAAAAACCATTTATTTTTAATATGAGTATTCGTGAAAATTTAAATTTAGTTGATACGAATAAAAAAAGACAAGAAGAAGTTTGTAAAAGAGTAGGTATTCATGATTTTATTATGGGATTACCACAAGGTTATAATACGATTTTAAAAGAAGATGGAACAAATATTAGTGGTGGGCAGAAACAATTAATTAGTCTAGCTAGGACGTTGCTTTCTACTTCAGAAATTTTGCTATTTGATGAAGTAACTTCTAATTTAGATCCAAATACAGAAATACAGGTAATGAATGTATTAAAGGATTTAAAAAAAGATCATACCGTTTTAATTATTACGCATAAACCACAAATAATGCGTATGGTAGATCAAATCGTTGTTATCAATAAAGGTAAAGTCGTAGGGAAGGGAACACATCGTAAATTATTAGAAAAAAATAAATATTATCAGCGTTTACAAAAATAAAACTATGTGCATAGTTTTATTTTTTTTCTAAAATAGAATCAATAATTCCATAGTCTAAAGCTTCTTTAGAACTCATGAAATTATCACGTTCTGTATCTTGTTCAATGACATCCATCTTTTGTCCAGTATTATTTGCTAAAATTTTATTTAATTTATCTTTTAATTTTAAAATACGTTCTGCCGCAATTTTAATTTCTGTTGCTTGTCCTTGCGCCCCACCTAATGGTTGATGAATCATAACTTCACTATTTGGTAAACAAAAACGTTTTCCTTTTTCTCCACTAGATAATAAGAATGCAGCCATACTAGCAGCCATGCCAATACAAATGGTTGATACATTACTTTCAATCATATTCATCGTGTCATAAATTGCCATACCAGAAGTAATACTTCCACCTGGAGAATTAATATAAAGATGAATATCATCATGATTTAGTGAATCTAAATAAAGTAGTTGTGCTACAATACTATTCGCATTATTATCATTAATTTCATCACTTAAAATAATAATACGATCTTTTAACAACCTAGAATAAATATCATATACCCTTTCCCCATGGTTACTTTTTTCAATTACTGTTGGAATTAAATTCATATTCTCACCTCACACTTTTATAATAGTCATGGAATATCATTTTTATACAAGAAAAGATGTGACAAAATATCATATTTTTGATAAAATGTAATAGAAAGAATAAGAGGGAATTATATGGAAAAAGAAATTGTTATTAAGTATAAAGAAACCGATCCACGTACTTTTAAAAAAGGAACGTGTCTGTATGAAATTAGTAAATCTTATCAGTCTTATTTTAATTACCCAATTATTGCCGCAAAGGTAAATAATGATATTGTTGGTTTAAATGAAATAATTACAAAATCAAGTGAAGTTTCATTTTATGATCGAAGTAGTTATCACGGAAATAGTATTTATAGTAGAACACTTCAATTTATTTTGGTCGTTGCTGTTTCAGAGTTATATGGACCAGATGCGGAAGTCATTATTGAACATTCCATTGATAAAGGTTTTTATTGTGAAATTGTTGGTTCAGAAATGAATGCTTCAAAAATAGAAGATTTGAAGAAAGCGATGCAGAATTTAGTATCAGAAGATCTTCGTATTGATAAATTAAGTGTTTCTAGGTTAGAAGCTATGGAATACTTTTATAAAAAAGGGAAGAAAGATAAGGCCCGTGTATTAAAGTACACTACAAATACTTATATTAGTATGCATAAACTAAAAGGAATTTATGATTATTTTTATGGAGATCTTGCTTATGATACTGGTGTGATTGATGAATTTGAGCTAACTTATATAAAGGATAATGGATTTGTTGTTAGTTATCCAGATGTATATAATCCAGAATGTACGTTAGAATATAAACATCATGAAAGTCTCTTCAATAAATTTTTGGATTATACTGGTTGGGCAAAAAATATAGGGGTTAGTAATGTTGCTGATTTAAATCATATTGTCTCTAGAGGAAAATATGGAAATCTTATTCGTCTATCAGAAGCTTATTATAATTCTCAATTATCAAATATCTCTGAACAAATTGTCGCAAAACGAGATAAAATAAAATTGATTTTAATTGCTGGTCCATCTTCTAGTGGTAAAACAACATCATCAAAAAAGTTAGAAATTTATTTACAAAGTCGTGGAATTAAAACACACCGAATTTCTGTAGATGATTATTTTAAGGACCGTGTTGATACTCCACTTAACGAACATGGCGAACCAGATTTTGAATCGTTAAATGCGATTGATGTCACGATGTTTAATAAGGATTTAACGAAGTTATTGGATGGTGAAAAGGTATTACTTCCAGAATATAACTTTATTTTAGGAAAGAAAGAATACCACAAAAACTTTTTACAAATAAAAGAAAACGATGTTATTATTATTGAGGGATTACACTGTTTGAATGATGATTTAACGCCAGCGATTGAAAGAGAATGTAAATTTAAAATTTATCTTAGTCCATTGACACAACTAAATATTGATCCACATAATCGTATTCATACAAGTGATACAAGAAAATTAAGACGTATTGTCAGGGATAATAAATTTAGGGGATATAGTGCGGCAGAAACATTAAAAATGTGGAAAAATATTCGTGCAGGAGAAGAAAAATATATTTTTCCATATCAAGATGAAAATGATGCGATTATTAACTCAGCTTTATTATATGAATTAGGTGTTTTAAAAACATATGTAGAACCGTTGCTTTATGCAGTAAAAGAAAGTGATCATAATTATCCAGAAGCGATTCGTTTGATTAATTTATTACGAAATTTCTTACCTATTCCATCAGAAGAGGTTCCACCGGATTCGATCTTAAGAGAGTTTATTGGTCATAGCTGTTTTAATGATAAAAGTGTATAATTAAAAATATGAATTAAAGGTGTCTTTGACACTTTTTTATTTGTTAAAAAATGTCAAGAAAAGTCGTTCTTGTTGACAATGTTTTATAAATTATTTACAATAATAAGAGAAAGAATAGGTGACTAAAATGATTAAAGTAGCAATCAATGGATTTGGACGTATTGGACGTTTAGTTTTTCGTTTAATGGAAGAAAATCCAAACTTTGAAGTCGTTGCGATTAATGACTTAACAGATGCAGAACAACTTGCATATTTATTAAAGTATGATACTTCGCATCGTACATATCGTGCTGATGAAATATCTTACGAGGGAGAATACTTAATTGTAGCTGGAAGAAAGGTAAGAGTATATTCAGAAATGGATCCTAAGAACTTACCATGGGGTGAACTAGGAATTGATGAAGTATTTGAATGTACTGGAAAGTTTGTAAAAAAAGAAAGTGCGATGGCTCATATTGAAGCAGGCGCTAAGAAAGTGATTATTTCGGCTCCAGCGAAAGGTGATTTAAAAACCATTGTTTATAATGTAAATCATGATACATTAGATGGAAGTGAAGAAATTATTAGTGCGGCTAGTTGTACAACGAATTGTCTAGCGCCTGTATGTAAAATTGTCAATGATCACTTTGGTATTGAAAAAGGATATATGACCACGGTGCATGCTTACACCAACGATCAAGCCATTTTAGATGTTGCACATAAAAAAGGTGCGAAAGCTCGTCGTGGACGTGCAGGTGCAGCGAACATTGTGCCATCATCAACAGGTGCAGCTAGTGCCATTGGACTTGTTATTCCAGAAATTTCTGGCAAATTAAATGGAAGTGCAATGCGTGTTCCAGTAACTGATGGTTCTGTTGTTGACTTAACATTAGAATTAAAAAAGAACGTGACGGTTGAAGAAATTAACCAGGCATTTAAAGAAAATGCTAATGAATCTATAGGATATACAGAAGATCCTATTGTGTCTAGTGATATTATTGGTTCAACGTATGGTTCTTTAGTAGATGGACTTCTTACTGATGTTCTTGAAGTAGATGGACGTCAATTAGTAAAAGTAATTGCTTGGTATGATAATGAAATGAGTTATAGTGCTCAAATGGTTCGTACCGCAGAATATTTAGGAAAATTCTTATAAAACATCCTCGGATGTTTTTTTGTAAATTAATTGGTCAATGAAGGGGTAAAATAATCTACAATTTGATTGAAAAAACATTGGTTTTATAGTATCATGATATTGTAGGAAGTTCGGATTGTTTACGATGATAAAAAAATGCAAAAAGCAAAAATAGTGTACATAAGCTAACTGATTTTATATCTGATGTGAACTATAGAATAAGGGAGCCATAAAAGTAAAAGAAATGCGCCAATAAATCCTAAACCAGTAATGAAAGATGGTGGTATAAGTGTGGAGAAAAGTTAAAAGAAAATTTCGTAATATAAGTAAAACACAAACTATGATAGGGGCTTGTTTGCTATGTATTCTTTTTATTACGGTCGGATATGCTGTTATGAGTCAAGTGTTGAAAATTAATGGGTATGCGACTATTGATGCTGGAGATGGAATGATCTTTACTAGTATTGAAACGAGTTCAAACAATGGTGCCAGTAT
>JAETPN010000038.1 GCA_021771185.1 Bacillota bacterium
GTAGTCAAGTTAGTTAAAAGAAATGCACATGGCTTTAGATACTTTGACAACTTAAGAAAGAGAATTATTCTTCATTTAGGTTATAGTTATACTTTTACCTTTAAAGAACGTAAAAAAGGAATAGCTATCTCTCGATAACTATCCCTTAATCCTCCACTCTTGACACAGATCCTAAAGTTTTGTGAGTTTTTATTTATATTTACAATTTTATAACTTTTTAACGTCTATCTTAATTTAAGATAACAAAGAAAAGATTGATTATAGTATTAATCATATTTTTAAACGAGTCTTATACTGTATACCAAATATTGAGTTCTTGCCCATTTGTAATTTGTTTCTTATTTTTTCTTAATTGGTATCCAAACTTCACAATAATATTTCTCATCTTCTACTCCATGTTTATAATCTTCTGGATTTGAATATAATTCAATATTATAACCTGCTGCAATTTCATAATCATTAGAATTAGGTAACCATTCTCTAAATATTTTTTCATTTACATTTCTTATACTTTCACTTGCTCTTCCAACACAAGGGAAAATCGCCCAAGTTAGCTTTGGTATTTCTATAACCTCAAAATCATTTGGTATTTTTCCTTGATCATTATAGTCATCACCAATTATATAATCAAACACATCACATCCCATAGTTGTATCAATATTAATTGCATACTTAGCATTTATTTTATGAAAACCGCTTTTCATAAAAAACTTCTTCCACAACTTTGCTACACCATGTTCAGCATTTTCATATTTAAAGCTCATTTTTAATCCAATAACTTTAAAAGAATCTTTCTCTTCAATTTTATACTCCATCGTATATCCACCTTTCAAAATTAAATTTATTTTTAGTGATGCAAAATCTTTTATTGTAGCACCACCATCACGAACTTCTTTTGGTGTAGAACCATGGAACCTTTTAAATGCTTTAGTAAAACTATCCGGAGAATTATAGCCATATTTCATTGCTATATCAATTATTTTTTCATCTGTATTTAGGACTTCATAACCTGCCATAGATAACCTTCTATTTTTAATATATTCTCCTATTCCATAACCACAAATAATAGAAAATCTTTTTTGAAAATAATTTAACCCTAGATAAATGTTGGTGATAAAAATTAATTTTGATTGATTATATCATAGTAAATGAAAACCCAAAGCTAAAGTCTTCATACTTTAGCTCACATATACTGTTGAT
>JAETPN010000039.1 GCA_021771185.1 Bacillota bacterium
TCAGCAGGGTCATTCTTGTACTTTCTACTATTCATAGATACCACCTCTATGAATAGTATATCACTTTAGACTTTTATTGTCAATGTAGATTTATTTATGACGTTTGCTATAAAGTTATGCTTTATATTCCTGAAAATGAAATTTCAAAGATTGAAGTCGGACAAAATACAGAATATATTTTTGATGCCATTCCATACAATGAATATGGAAAGATAACCGGTAAAATAACATCCATTTCAGCAGATTCTATAGTTAACGAATCTGCCGGAACTAAATTCTATATTGCTCAAGCAGATTTATCAGCACTTTCATTAAAAAATAGTGATGGAAATATTCGAGAAATAAAAAATGGTATGATGGTTGAGGCTAAAACAATTAGTGGCTCCAAAAAAGCTATTGTCTGGCTTCTTGAGAAAATAAATTTTATAGATTAATCATTTGCATTCATTTCAAAAAAGCAAACTTATTTCTGGTCAAAAATATGTTTGAAAAGATTATACTGCTTATATGAGAATAGAATTTTTACTCCGTTCAGCTTTAAAAGCGGAACGGAGTATTTTTATGTCCATACAAAAATTTAATAAAGTATCAAAGAAAATGAGGATACAAATATGATCGTTTTGCTAAAAAACGGATATGTTTGGATCCTCATTTTTTGCCATTTCAGCTTGTCCGATACAGTTGTAAGCTTTCCAGGATTTGGATTCTCAAATAGAAAATATTGAGCTTTCGTTAAATGCCGATTAGTGAGAACTCGGAAAGAGTGGATATACAATGGAGCATAAGTCATGCCACGCTGAAACCGATAGAGAATAACTTTCCACGGATTTGAAAAAGGCTCTCGTTTAACCTCTTTGGTGTTAATTAGAGCCGTATTGATACTGATGCTTTTTCAATACATCTGCTTGCATAAGTAGCAAATCGTGCGCCTTTGGAATAATCGAATGTGGAGACTGCTTTAATAAGACCGATAGTTCCAATGGAAATAAGTTCATCTTGTTCGGAAATATTCGTAGAATATTTTTTTACGATATGAGCTACAAGCCGCAGATTATGCTCAATAAGTCT
>JAETPN010000040.1 GCA_021771185.1 Bacillota bacterium
TTTCCACCTTGTGGTGTTCCTTGTTCTGTTGGTTTTAATATTCCTTTTTCCATTACTCCTGCACTTAGATATTTTCTTATTAGTGATACTACATCCCCATCTTTTATTGTTCTTCTTATTATTGTTATTAATCTGTCTTGATTTACTGTATCAAAGAATTTTTCTAAGTCTATGTCTACTATCCAGTCATATCCATCATTTAAATATTCTAGTGCTTTTATTACTGCTTGCTCACAACTTCTTCCTGGTCTAAAACCATAACTATTATCGTTAAATTGTTCCTCAAATATTGAACTTATTATTTGAACCATTGCCTGTTGTATTATTCTGTACATTACTGTTGGTATTCCTAGATTTCTTTTCTTTCCATTTTCTTTTGGAATTTGAACTCTTCTTACTGGTTGAGGTTTATATCTTCTTTTTCTTATTTGGCTTATTATTATTTCTTTATTGTCTTTTATATAATCTGCTATTTCTTCTACTGTAATACCATCAACCCCTGATGCTCCTTTGCTTTGGTATACTTTCTTGTATTCCTTGTTTAGATTTTCTGGATTAAGAATTTCTTCTAAAAGTTCCATATCTGTTTCCTCTTTCCTTTCCGAAGATAGATAAATCATTTATTTTGAGTAACCCTTTGAGATACGCTCATACTCTCCTCATTAACACATTCTAATTATTATCTATCTCTAAATATTGGTAGTGAAACACTACAAATTGTTCAGTCCTTCGAAAAAAATTTTTCTACTATGACCTCTGCTGACTTCTTGTGGCTAACCGTTTTCGACCATTATATATTAAATTTAATATCTAATGTTCACAAGACCTCACAGGGTAAGCCTTTTAACTTTCCTCTTTTACTCGCTTGATTTACTGCATAAGGTTACGTATATCTTTTGGGCTTTGACTTGATTAGTAGCCTTACCCTCTTATACAGCCTTAGTATCAAATTTTTGTACATCGAGCCAAGATTTCGATACACACTTCCTTCACTTCCACCTCACGATGGATAGCTTGTGCTTCTCTATGT
>JAETPN010000004.1 GCA_021771185.1 Bacillota bacterium
AAAATTAAAAGAAAAATTAGAAGGACCCCAACCACCAGAAAAAAAGATAAGAATACCAAGGCCTTATAAATGTCAGTGGAAAATAGGAGATACCTTTGCGTATAAACTAGAAGGTGCAGCCGCAGAGAAAAAAGGCTGGAATGGAGAATATGCCATTATAATTAAAGTTGATAATATGGTTTATGATAAAACACATACTATTCCAGATGTATGGATAAAAATCACTCAAAATAAAAAGTTGCCAGAAACCGAAGAAGAAATTAATGAATTACCGTTTTTAATTTCTGGTATTTGTACATATAATGATCATTTAAATCATAATTACCATCGTACAAAAAATTATAAAATTGATCTTAATTTGTTTCATGATCATGAATTTTTACTTAGTTATCGCTGGGGAATTTTTACATCCTCAAAAAGAGTTATTCCTAAAGAGTTAATTTATTTAGGAAATTTTCAAAACATCATTCCACCAAAATCTGAATATTTAGAATTTCTACCAGACAATCGAGTCATATTTTGGAAATATCTTGTTTCTGATCTGAGTTTTGGAATGTTTTATGATGAGATTAGTAAATATAGAACTTATGAAGGATATGAGCTAGAGTATTGTTTAGGTGAAGCTATCATTAGAAATATGTTAAAAGAAGAAGGAAAAGACTTTCAAGAATATTTAAAATATTTAGATGAAAATGGAATAAAATATAAATAATGGAAAAAAGTGATCTAATATTTATGATCGCTTTTTTTCTTGCTTATAGCAACTATAAAATGGTATACTGATGATAAAGATAATTTATAATGCGTATGTCGTTAATTTTTATGTTGTATTAGGACTTAAATTTTAAATAATTAAAGGGAGGATTATATGGTAACACTTCTTTCTTTGTTTATATCTATTTTAAGAATTATGATTTTTGGAGTTATGTTTATATTATTAAATCAAACGGAAATTTTTTATATTATGGATGAAAAAACTTTCGGTATTTTATCGTTGGGGACATTTTTGTTTCTTTTATTCTTTGTAACAAAAATCCCATTAGAAAAATTATTTAAAATAAAATTTGATTCTTTAGATAAAGCAATTACTTATTATTTGCGAAAATATACTATAAAAAAGAAGATAAAAATAAATGAGCAGTGTTATCTTGTTATTCAAAATACAATATCAGTTTGTTTATTTCAAGAAAATAATAATTGTTGGGATTTATATAAAATGCCTCCATTAATGTTTTATAAAGATTTAGAAATATATTGCAAGAAAATATCTGATGATGACTTATTGATTTTTGCTTATTATATTTCTTCTAATGAAAGTGAAAATAATTGTTATCAAATGAAGGATTATATGAATCGTGATTTTTTGAAGGAAACGATAGAAATAACGAATTCATCAAAAAAGAAAAATTTAATATCTTTTTATACCGTTTTAAAGTTGAACGATAATGCTTATCATGTAATCATTAACGGAGAAATGGTCAAACTGAAGTAATAGTTTGGAGGAGAATATGTGATGGGAATCCTTGGTGGTTTAATAGCGTTTTTTAAATGTTTGTTGGTAATTTTTATTCTTAAAATGTTAGATAAAAATAAGCGTGTTCGTCTATGGGTTGAAAAAACGAATGGTTTTTTATTCGTAATAATCTTTTTTGTTGTAACTTCGTTGGTTTTTACAATCCCATTTGGAAGTATACTTAGATTAAATTTTAATACTCTTGATAAGAGTACCTCGTATCATTTATGGGGTAGTGGACTCAAAGAAAAGATTAAAATCAATAATAAAAATTATGTTGTAGTACATAATGGAAGTTGGAGTCGGGTAGATTTTTCATTATATCAGGAGAATCAAGGTTTATGGGAACCTGATGATATAGGTCGTTCAACTTTTTACAAGGATCTAGAGATTTATTATAAGAAGATATCTGATGATGATTTATTAATCTTCGCATACTATATTTCAACAGATAAAGAGGAGAACCTACGTTACCAAATAAAGGATTATCTAGGAAATGATTTTAAAATAAAAATTTATGATAAGCTTATTCCTACAGTGAATAGAGCAGAAAATTTAATTTGTTTTTATACCACGGTTAAAGTAAATTCAGAGGCTTATAATATTATTGTTAATAATAAAAAAGTAAGCTTAAGATAAAAAATAATCTCTGATATTAGGGAATCTTTATTAAAATTACTTGAATTTGAATCTTCAGAAAGGAGTGATTAATATGAAAAAATCCTTGAAATATATAATATATATATTATTAATTGTTTTGATATTAAACATTATAATTAGTATTCCTAAATTAATAATATATGATGATAATGCAGTAAATATATTTTCTAATAATAGAATAATTTTTGATGATGTTATAATGGAATTGACTAATAAAGAAACATTTATTCTAGAAAAGAAAATCGTAGGGTATAAATTAACAATTGATGATTTTAAAAATTATAAATATATTCTTAATCCTAGTGATAAAGAATACAGTAAATATACTAATGTCTTTGATATAATTAATAAATTAAATATAGAAGCAGTTTCAAAATGTGATAATAATATTAGTTTTTCATTTAATTCAATAGTTGAATTAGGCATGGAAATTGTGTATATTCAGGATTATGAAAAATATATGTATGGTCATTCAGTTGCTAAAATTAGAAAAATAGAAGGTAATTGGTATTATGTAAAGCTTAATTAATGGTTTATTTTATGGGACATCAACGGGAACATGATGTTGAATATGAATATTTTGTTCTAAATTATAAGACAGATTTTTTTAAACGAGCTAGTAAGTTAAGTGAATTCAGTGAAAAGGATCAAAAGATATTTAGTAATAAACAACAGTTTACATTGCTAACGAAAAGAAAAGAACGAAGAAATGGATGTGAAAATTGATATGGAAAAGAAAAAGACATATGATTTTAATGAAATATTAGCTAATGAAAAGATATTAATTTTTGATAAGGAAGTTGTATTATCTTTAACAGGAAAAGACAGCCATAAATTTTTATTTCCATCAGGTCAAGGTAGTCTTTCCATTGGAACGATTGGAAATGTAAACAGAGAATATGATCTTTTAGTAAATGAAGATGATGTAATTTATTGGGAAACTTTTAATGGTTATTATTCTGTAGCTGGATGGAAAGAAAAGGATCGATATCCTTATGGAAATATGCCTCGTTTTTTCTATTATTCGGGAAATGATACTGGTTTTATTGATTGGTCTTCGAAAAGAGAAATCGAAGAATTCCGATGGATTCCTCAAAAAGATATGTCTGTTGATTTTACTAATTCAAAGATCTATTTGTTATATATCAAAACAAAGGAATATTATATTGATTTTTCTTTAGGAGAGCAAGTTTCAGAACTTCATTTATGTGGACACCTTGATCATTATTTGATTAAGAATTGTAAGAAAGTCCCTAGATTGTATTTTGAACCTGAGTATGATAAAAATATAGAATCTTATAAATTACCTATTTTTTCTGTTTTAAAAGATGCTGAAGAAGTGCAGGTGACAGTGTCTGCTTTATCAGCTCCTTTTGATTGTAGTAGTTTACTTCAATTTCCAAAGTTGAAAAAAATATATCTTAATGGAAATATAACAAATTTAGAGGCTTTAAAAGAATTAGAAGATCTGAACACATTAGGAATTTGGAATGCACCTAATCTGTCTGGTATGCCTAAATTAACTGTGTGGGATCATTTAAGTTGGTTTGTTGCCTCAACGATTGATGAAGAGGTTGGCAAAGTATTACGTAAAGAACTATCAAGTTTAAAAAAGAAGAGAAAATTTGAATTTTCTTATGTTGGTAAATTAAGAAGTCCATTGTGGTTTGAACAAAATTATGGTATTCCATTTGCTTATTGGGAAAATAAAAATGGGAAGAAGGCTACAAGTGCCTATAAAAAGTGTTTAAAGGAAGTAAAAAGTTCAAAGACAGAAGAAAAAATAAAGAAAGCTATTATCAACTTTGTAGAAAAAATAAATAAATTAGAAGATATAGAATCAATGGAACGTGATGATGTATATTCATCATTATGTTCCATTATGAAAAGCTCCCCAATTGAAATTGGTACGAAAAAGTGGGAAACGTGGTTTGACAAAGCAAGGGAGTTTTAAAGAACATATAAGAGTTCAGAAAAAATGAACTCTTTTTCTTTCGTTTACAACCGAAATGATACGTGTTATAATGAAATCAGAATAGATGGATGATGTTTATGAAACTAAAACAAGTATTAGATAAAAAATGGATTCGTAGAGTAAAAACTTTTAATGAAATTGAATTTGATGATCAGACATATATTCATCGTCAATATATTGATGGAAATCGTGCGATTATTTCATTAAGAATAGAGAATATGGATGATATGATTCATCCACTTAGTTCTAAAAAAAGACCAATTTTAAATAATGATGTTGCTGAATATATAGAAAAATGTGTTGATGATATTCCGTTTTATTATCCTATTATTATTAAGGTTGAAAAAGAAGATTTTACCGATGATGAAGAAATTTTAGTAAAACGTTTAATTCATAACTACTTTGGTCTTGAATTATCTGATCGTGTTGCGGACTTAGAGTTTAATCGTTGGAAATCGATCATTTTATTTATTATTGGAGTTGTCATTATCTTCTTATCTTTTGTTCTAATGAATCTAGGTCTTAGTTCTTTTATCGTTGAAATGGTCTCAATTTTTGGAACCTTTGCCTTTTGGGAATTTGCTGATTCTTTGGTGTTAGAACGAAATGAACTTAAAATAAAAAAATTAAATGCTGGACAACTAGCTACTGCACGTATTATCTTTAGTAAAGAAGATATCAAGAAAAAAACATTTGTAGGAGAGTGAATGATGTTAACAATTAAAAATTTACAAAAAACATTTTTTCGTATCAATGAACAGAAACAAAAAGAAACCTTTTATGCGGATAAAGATATTAGTTTTACGGCTCATGATGGTGAGATTTTAGGAATTTTAGGTCCAAATGGTGCAGGGAAGACTACATTACTTCGTATGATTGCGGGGATATTAGAACCAACAGGAGGAAGTATTGATTTTGATGGAGTAACTTATCAAGAAGATGAAATTTTAATTAAGAAACAAATTGCCTATTTATCTGGGAATACTAAAATTTATCAATCTTTATCAACGTATGAATTATTAACGATGTGTTGTGATATGTACGATGTACCAAAAGAAGTTGCTTCAAAAAGAATTGATGAGATTGTAAAGACTCTTGATATGCAATTGTTTTTACATAGTAAGATTGAAAAATTATCAACAGGACAAATGCAACGTGTTAATATTGCTCGCTGTTTAGTACATGATCCTATGTATTATATTTTAGATGAAGCTACTAGTGGACTTGATATTATTTCTAGTCAAATTATTTTAGATTTTATCAAAAAGGAAAAAGCTCGTGGTAAGACGATTTTGTATTCAACGCATTATATGGAAGAGGCAGAAAATATTTGTGATCATGTCATTATGATGAATAAGGGATGTGTGATCAAAGAGGGGACCCCTTCACAAATTAAAAAGTCTACCAAAACAACAAATTTAAGAGATGCGTTTTTTTGTTTGATTGGAGGTAGTCATGATGCATAATAAAATAGGTCAAATCTTAAAAAAAGAAATGCGGGAGATGATTCGTGATAAAAAATCCTTATCGATGATGTTAATTGTTCCGCTGATGATTCCTTTATTAGTTTTTGGTATGTCTGCGCTTTTTGAAGCACAAATGAATCGTCCAATAGAGGATTATAATAAAATCGGTTTTAATTATCAGCCTAGTGATGTTGAGAAAAAGATGATGGATGAAATAGGAATTGATCCAGTGTATGAAAAGGTATCTTCTCTAAAAAAGAAATATGAGGAACAAGCGATTGATCTATATGTTACTAAGGATGGTCATACATATACAATTCATGGGACTAGTAATGAAACAACGACCCTGGCAGCTTCACTTGTAGAATCTTATCTTTCCACGTATAAAGAGTATTTACAACAACATTATTTAGAAGCTCATGAAGTGGCACCTCAGGAGGTTATTCAAATTCTTCAAATCGAAATGGATGTTTCGGAAGAAGAAAACTTTTTTGCTAGCTATATTGTAAATTATGCTTTCTTATTTATTATTATGGCTATTACAATTTCGGCTACATATCCAGCAACAGATACGACAGCGGGAGAAAAAGAACGTGGAACGTTAGAAACTTTATTAACCTTTCCAATGAAAAGTCGTGATATTATTATTGGTAAATTTGTAAGTGTATCTTTCTCATCGATGGTAACAGGTCTTTTAAGTTTGCTTCTTGTGGTTCTTTCTTTATTCTTTGCGGGAGATATGTTTAAGATTTATCAAGAAGTCGATTTAATGTTATCGCCTGTAAGCTTTGGATTTGCTGTACTTGTAATTATTTCATATTCATTTTTAATTAGTGGTTTATGTATTGCTGTTGCTAGTCGTTCCACATCGTTTAAAGAAGCTCAAAGTACTTTAACCCCTTTAACCTTTCTTTCCTTTTTTCCAGGAATGATTGCTTTTATGATGGAACTTAAAACGACTGTGTGGTATGCATTGATTCCTTTTTTAAACTATACGCTTTTATTTACGGATATTACCAATGGAACAGTGAACTATCTACATTTATTATTGATGATTTTATCAACAATTGTTGTTATTGTCGTGGTGTTCTTGTTGCTCATAAAACAATATAAATCAGAAAAAATATTATTTTCAAAATAAAAGATTCCCATAGGGAATTTTTTATGTGACAAAACTGTTAGATGAATAGTGAGGGCTTTTTGGTATACTTGGGGTAGGAAGTGATTTGATGAAATTTTATATAGAAGACGCGATGTTTATGATCTTTGGTATTGTTTTAACATCTGTATTAATTATAGCTTCAGTATCTGCTTTTGTTATTTTTGGTGTAATTATCTTTTTATCCCTATTTGCTCGTTTTAAAAGAATTGATTCTTAAAAATTGGTGAAAATTGTTAAAAGAAATGAATCTATTGTTCTTCTAAAAAGAAAGAAGATATGATAAAATATTTATATAAAAACCCTCTGCTTTATCATGTTGGGTTTTCTTTTGGAATTCTTTTCCTAAAGGTACTTATAATTAAGGGATTGACATTTTAGATGTTTAGTGTTATAGTAACACAAAAACTTTGTTCAAAGGGGAGTGGATTTTATGGTAAAACAAGAAAAAAACACAAAAAAAGTAGTGCAATCTGCAAAGAAAAAAAGTGAAACAAAGACCGTAAAAGGTAGTAAAACAACTAAGAAAACAAGTGAAAAAACAGTAAAGAAGGAACCTCAAGTTCAAGTGAATACGAAAGATAAAAAAGAAAAAAGAAAGTTATCTACGTTAGAGATTATTTTATTACTTATTATCTTGTTCCTATTATTATTGTTATTTATGTTCTTTGGGTATCCATGGCTTAGTAAACAATTTGGATGGAATCATGGAACTAAGGTAGAACAAAAGGAAAAGAAAGATCAAAAAGATCGATTCAATGATAAATATAAATTACAAGAGGATGGTAAAGAGAATGAAAAGGATTTAGAAGTAGGGGATACAGATCAAGATACATCTTCTACAGATGGACTAGGGTCTACAACGGTAAAATATATTTATGAACAAGGATCATCTTCAAATGGAGCGAATCAAGGAAATGGTGGAGGTAACCAAAATTCTGGTGGAAATACACAAACACCAACGAAACCAGTGCAACCTGTAGTTCCTATTGCGACATTTCGATTAAGTGATGGCGAAGCTAGTACTGTGACATTAAGTCAAGCAAATCGTTCGACGAATGTTGTATTTCATGGTAGTTTAGCTGCGAAAGCACCAATGCCATCAAATGGGATTAATACAGGATATTATGTACAGTTCATGGTTATTGCACCAAATGAATATTCGCAAGATACATTAGCTAAGATGAAAGTTTCGACACCAACCGCACAGTATGGAAAATTAGTTGACGGATATATTGGTGGGAAACCATATTTCTATATGACCCAAGAGTTTATCAAGGGAACAAAATCAAAATTGACAATTAACTGGGGAGACGGATACGAAGTGACGTATGCACTAACCTTCCTAGTAGAGACAAACTAAAAGGTATAATAAGGAGGATAAAGATATGATAAAAGAACAAAAAAAGGATTCATTATCTATGCCTTTCATGACAAAATTACTTTATTATGGAACTTTAATTTTACTAATCCTTGGTGGAATTGGTGGATATAAAGTATATCAAAGTTATGAAAAAAAGGAACAATTAAAAGAACTTGCAGTAGAAGCTGCGAGAAAATATGTATCAGGAAATAGTATTGTTGTTAAAAAAACAATGAATACAAGCTTGAGCTATTTAGACGAAGAAGGATATTTAGGAAATTTCGATGCTTCATGTATTGAAAATTCTTATGTTGCAATCAAATCAAATGATGAATATCAACCTGTGATTTCATGTGGTACTTCAAAGAAGACAAGAAGTAGTGAAGTATCTACTTATGGAATTTACGAAGGAATTTTAACTTATGGTGTATCTGTAAGTCCTAATGATTATACAAATCAGGATATTACAGTTACAATTACAGCTAGTGAGCCTGTAAGAGAAATTGAAGGCTGGACAAGAAGTGATGATCATAAAGTTTTAACAAAAATGATTACGGAGAATACCGAAATTAATCTTACTTTAGTTTCAGAAGCAAGTGAAAATAAAGTAGCTGATGTATCGTTTGTTGTAAATAATATTGATCGTGAAGCTCCTAAGGTAGAAGTACGTTACAGTAAAACATCTTTAACAAATGAAGATGTTACCGTGACACTTGTAGGAAATAAACGTTTACGTCACATCGAAGGATGGAATTTATCTGAAGATAGTTTTATATTAACTAAAACTTATACAAGTAATACCGTAGAAGATGTAAATGTACTTGATTTAGCTGGAAATGTAACACCAGTTCATATTGATATTAAAAATATTGATAAAGAAAAGCCACAATTAACTGTAGAAAAATCGGTTTATACGATTACAAATGGAAATGTTGTAGTAACAATTACATCAAATGAGATGGTAGATCGTGTTGATGGATGGGATTTATCTAGTGATCGTTTAACGTTAACAAAGACGTATTCTTCGAATGCAGAAGAAACAGTATCTGTGCGTGATTTAGCTGGAAATACGGAACAAGTACAAATTAAAATCGATAATATTGATCGTGAAGCACCAATGGCAACGGCAACTTATAGTACACGTGAGTTAACAAAAGATCCTGTTGTAGTAACGATTACTTCAACAAAAGCAATGCAAGAAATTGAAGGATGGACTTTAGCACCAGATAAGATGTCGATGACAAAATCTTATGATAAAAATGCAAAAGAAATAGTATTCATTAAAGATCAATCTGGAAATATTGGAAGTGTCGCTATTGAAATTGTTAATATTGACACGACTGCACCTACAGTAGAAGCAAGCTATGACATGACAGAGCCAACTGTTGGAAGTGTTACTGTTACGCTTACTTCAAATAAAGAATTACGTGCTTTAGAGGGATGGACATTATCTAGTAACAAAATGTCAATGACGAAAACATATAATGAAAACATTGATACAGTAGTTACAGTTACTGATCTTGCTGGAAATACGAAAGATGTTCCTGTAGTAATTAGTAATATTGATCATGAAGCTCCTCAAACGACAGTATCTTATAACCCTAATACATGGACAAATAAAGATATCACGGTAACGATTACTTCAAATGAAAAAATTCTAGAAACTTCAGGATGGACGTTATCTAAAGATAAGATGTCGATGACAAAAACTTATACTGAAAATACGAAAGAAACAATTGAAGTAAAAGATCTTGCTGGAAATAAAACAAGTACTATGATTGATGTAAAACATATTGATCGTAAAGCACCTAACGTACGAGTTTCTTATAATACAGATAGTAAAACACGTGATGATATTACAGTAACCATTACTGCTGATAAAAAATTACGTGAAATGGAGGGATGGACACTATCTAGTGACAAACATTCTTTAAGTAAAACTTATAAGGAAAATACTACTGAAACAGTAACCGTAAAAGATCTTGCTGGAAATACAGCTGATGCTAAAATTAATGTAACGCAAATTGACCGTGAAGGGCCAAAAACAAGTGTAAGTTATAGTGAAACTGAGGCCACAAATAAAGATGTAACAGTAACGATTACTTCAAATGAACCAATGATGGAAGTTTCAGGATGGGATTTATCTAAAGATAAGTTATCTCTTTCAAGAAAATATGGTCGAAATGTTAATACAACGATTACTGTAAGTGATGAACTTGGAAATACAAGTGATGTAAAAGTTGAAATTAATAATATTGATAAAACAGCTCCAACATTAACTGTAGATTATAGTGAAACAGGAGCAACCAACAAAGATGTAACAGTAACCATTACATCAAATAAACCATTACAAAAACTTGAAGGATGGGATTTATCTGATGATAAATTATCAATGACGAAAACGTATAAAGAAAATGCAAATGAAACTATTACTGTAAGCGATAAGCTTGGAAATAAAGCAGAAGCAAACGTTGTCATTAGTAACATTGATAAGACACCTGCAAAAATTGAAGTAAGTTATTCTCCAGATGGAAAAACAAATGGGGATGTTACAGTTACTTTAACAAGTGATAAACCATTACAAAAACTTGAAGGATGGGATTTATCTGATGATGAATTATCGATGACGAAAACATTCACAGATCCAATCGATGAAACGATTATTATTAAAGATACTTTAGGAAATGAAACAGAAGTAAAAGTAACGGTTGATCAAATTGATCGTGAAGCACCAGAGGTAAAAATTTCTTATGATATCGTAGAACCAACCAAAGATGATGTAACCGCAACAATTACATCGAATGAACCAATGAAGGAACTTGAAGGATGGACGTTATCTGAAGATAAATTATCAATGAGTAAAACATACCGTTCAAATGTAAAGGGAACGATTACTGTAAGTGACCTTGCTGGAAACGAAAGCAAAGTTAAAGTGCTTATTGAAAATATTGATAAAACAGCTCCTCAAACGACAGTATCTTATAGTCCTAAGTCATGGACAAATAAAGATGTAACGGTAACCATTACATCTGATGAACCAATGATGGAAATCGAAGGATGGACTTTAGCTAGTGATAAAATGTCAATGACTAAAGTATATTCACAAAATGTCAAGGGAACGATTGCTGTTAAAGACTTAGTTGGTAATAAGACAAATACGGTTGTATCAATTAATTTTATTGATAAAACCGCACCTAAAGTAGAAGTATCTTATAATCCAGATACCAAAACACGTGATGATGTAACTGTAACTATTACAGCCAATAAAAAATTACGTGAAATGGAAGGATGGACGCGTTCTAGTGATAAACGTTCTTTAAGCAAAGTTTATAAGGAAAATACCAGTGAAACGATCACTGTTACAGATATTGCTGGAAATCATACAGATGCAAAAGTTCATGTAACTCAAATTGACCGTGAAGGACCTAAAGCAAATGTAAGTTATAGTGAGACTGAAGCTACCAATAAAGACGTTACTGTAACGATTACTTCAGATGAGCCAATGAAAGAACTTGCAGGATGGGATTTATCTGAAGATAAATTATCAATGACAAAGAACTATACAGAAAATGTTACTGAAACCATTACTGTAAGTGATGAATTAGGTAATACAAGTGAAGTATCCATTTCTATTAAAAACATTGATAAAGAAGGGCCAAAAACAAGTGTAAGCTATAGTGAGTTAGAGGCTACCAATAAAGATATCACGGTAACGATTACTTCAGATGAACCAATGAAAAAACTTGAAGGATGGAATTTATCCGAAGATAAATTATCAATGACAAAGAAATATACAGAAAATGTAACAGAAACTGTTACCGTAAGTGATGAACTTGGAAATACAAGTGAAGTATCTATTTCTATTAATAATATTGATAAAACTCCAGCGAAAGTTACTGTAAGTTATAATCCAGATACCAAAACAACAAGGGATGTTGTAGTTACTTTAACAAGTGATAAACCAATGCAAGTAATTGATGGATGGACACGTTCTTCAGATCGTAAATCTATGACTAAAACATATACAGAAAACATGAAAGAAACTGTTGTTGTTAAAGATCGTGTTGGAAATGAAACAGAAGTAAATATTCATGTAACGCAAATTGACCGTGAAGGACCAAAAACAAATGTAAGTTATAGTGAGACTGAAGCTACTAATAAAGACGTTACTGTAACGATTACTTCAGACGAACCAATGAAAAAACTTGAAGGATGGGATTTATCTGAAGATAAATTATCAATGAGTAAAGATTACGCTGAAAATGTTACCGAAACTATTACTGTAAGTGATGAATTAGGTAATACAAGTGAAGTATCTATTTCAATTAAAAACATTGATAAAGAAGGACCAAAAACAAGTGTAAGTTATAGTGAGACTGAAGCTACCAATAAAGACGTTACTGTAACGATTACTTCAGATGAACCAATGAAAAAACTTGAAGGATGGGATTTATCTGAAGATAAGTTAACAATGACAAAGAAATATGCTGAAAATGTAACAGAAACTATTACCGTAAGTGATGAATTAGGTAATACAGGTGAAGTATCCATTTCGATCAATAATATTGATAAAGAAGGACCAAAAACAAGTGTAAGTTACAGTGAAACAAATGCAACAAACAAAGGTGTTACTGTAACCATTACCTCAGATGAGCCAATGAAAGAAGTTTCAGGATGGACATTATCTGAAGATAAATTATCAATGACAAAGAAATATGATGAGAATGTCACAGAAACTGTTACAGTAAGTGATGAACTTGGAAATACAAGTGAAGTATCTATTTCAATTAAAAACATTGATAAGACACCAGCGAAAGTTACTGTAAGTTATAATCCAGATACCAAAACAACGGGGGATGTTGTAGTTACTTTAACAAGCGATAAAGCAATGCAAGAGATTGATGGATGGACACGTTCTTCAGATCGTAAATCTATGACTAAAACGTATACAGAAAACATGAAAGAAACTGTTATTGTTAAAGATCATGTTGGAAATAAAACAGAAGTTTTAGTTCATGTAACCCAAATTGACCGTGAAGGGCCAAAGACAAGTGTAAGTTATAGTGAGTTAGAAGCTACCAATAAAGATATCACGGTAACGATTACTTCAAATGAGGCAATGAAGGAACTTGAAGGATGGGATTTATCTGATGATAAATTATCAATGACAAAGAAATATACAGAAAATGTAACAGAAACTGTTACGGTAAGTGATGAACTTGGAAATATAAGTGAAGTATCCATTTCGATCAATAATATTGATAAAGAAGGACCAAAAACTACAGTAAGTTATAGTAAAACTTCTCCAACGAATAAAGGAGTTACTGTAACGATTACTTCAGATGAGCCAATGAAAGAAATTTCAGGATGGACATTATCTGAAGATAAATTATCAATGACAAAGAAATATGCTGAAAATGTAACAGAAACAGTTACGGTAAGCGATGAATTAGGTAATACAAGTGAAGTAGCTATTTCAATTAAAAACATTGATAAGACACCAGCGAAAGTTACTGTAAGTTATAATCCAGATACCAAAACATCAGGCGATGTCGTAGTTACTTTAACAAGCGATAAAGCAATGCAAGAGATCCTAGGATGGACACGTTCTTCAGATCGTAAATCTATGACTAAAACATATACAGAAAACATGAAAGAAACTATTGTGGTTAAGGATCATGTTGGAAATAAAACAGAAGTAAATGTTCATGTAACACAAATTGACCGTGAAGGGCCAAAGACAAGTGTAAGTTATAGCGAGACTGAGGCAACGAATAAAGATGTCACGGTAACCATTACTTCAGATGAGCCAATGAAAGAAATTTCAGGATGGGATTTATCCGAAGATAAATTATCAATGACAAAGAAATATACAGAAAATGTAACAGAAACAGTTACGGTAAGTGATGACTTAGGTAATACCAGTGAAGTAGCTATTTCTATTAATAATATTGATAGAGAAGGGCCAAAAACAAGCGTAAGTTATAGTGAGTTAGAGGCTACCAATAAAGATATTACTGTAACGATTACTTCAGATGAGGCAATGAAAGAACTTTCAGGATGGACATTATCTAGTGATAAATTATCAATGACAAAGAAATACGCTGAAAATGTAACAGAAACAGTTACGGTAAGCGATGAATTAGGTAATACCAGTGAAGTATCCATTTCTATTAATAATATTGATAAGACACCAGCAAAAGTTACCGTAAGTTATAGTCCAGATACTAAAACTACTGGTACTGTTACAGTGACTTTAACAAGTGATAAAGCGATGAAAGAGATTGATGGTTGGACAAGAAGTGAAGATCATAAATCCATGACTAAAACGTATACAGAAAACATGAAAGAAACTGTTATTGTTAAGGATCATGTTGGAAATAAAACAGAAGTAAATGTTCATGTAACACAAATTGATCATGATGCACCTGAAATCGAAGTTTCTTATAGTACAACGGAAAGTACGAAGGATAAGGTTATTGTAACCATTACTTCAAATGAACCAATGAATGAACTTGAAGGATGGGATTTATCTGAAGATAAATTATCCATGAGTAAAGAATACACAGATAATATCGAAGAAACTGTAACGGTTAGTGATTTAGCAGGAAATACAAAAGATGTTACAATTTCAATTGATAACATTGATCGTATTGCACCTAGCTTAGATGTTCAATATTCTACAACGACCTTAACGAGTGATGATGTTGTTGTGACAATTACTTCAAATAAGAAAGTACAACCAGTGACAGGATGGACATTATCTAGTGATCAAAAGGTATTAACCAAAACTTATACTTCTAATATTACGGAAGTTGTAAGAGTACAAGATTTATTAGGAAATGGGGCACTTGCAACGATTGAAATTAATAATATCGATAAAGATGCACCAGTGGCTGAAGTCACATATAATCCAAATAAACCAACAAAAGATAATGTTATCGTAACTGTTACATCAAATGAACCAGTAAGGGAAGTTGAAGGATGGACACGTTCTAAAGATAAGAAAACATTAACCAAAGAATACACAGAAAATCTAACGGAAACAATTACGTTAATTGATGCTGTTGGAAATCAAGCAGATGTTGTTGTAACGGTAAATCAAATTGATCGTACGAAACCACAATTAAGTGTAGATTATAGTACAGACGTACCAACACAACAACCAATCATGGTAACGATTACATCTGATAAACCAATGAAGGAAGTTGAAGGATGGACGTTATCTAGTGATAAATTATCAATGAGTAAAGAATTTGATTCAAATGTTGATGAAGTGATTACTGTAAGTGATCTTGCAGGAAATACGAGTGATATTCACGTTCAAATTAGCAACATTGATAAAGATGCTCCAGTAACGAATGTAAGTTATAGTACGAAAGCACTTACAAATGGAACGGTTACAGCAACAATTACTTCAAATGAAGAAATGCAACCTGTAGCAGGATGGACTTTAGCAAGTGATAAAATGTCAATGACGAAAACCTATGAAAATAGTATGACAGAATATGTACTTGTCAAAGACCTTGCTGGAAATACAACACCAACGAAAGTAACAATTTCAAATATTGATAAAATAGCTCCAGAATTATCGATTGAATATGACAATACAGCATGGACAAAAGATAATGTAACTGCAACGATTTATAGTAATAAAAAATTACAAGAAGTTGAAGGATGGATTTTAAGTAAAGATAAACGTTCTTTAACAAAATCTTATGGAACTAATATTAATGAAAAAGTAAATGTAAAAGATATTGCTGGAAACGTAAGTACAATTACAGTAAATATTACTAATATTGATAAAACTGCACCAGTGATTACTGTTATTGATGGTGAACAACGTTACACTGCAGACTTTATTAAACAAGTTGAGGTTAGCAAGACTGAAGAATTTACAAATTTAGAGGCAACTGCTACAGATGATGAAGATACTAAAATTCAAGTAAAAGTATCTGGTAAAGTAGATCGTGCAGTCCTTGGAACCTATCCAGTAGTTTATGAAGCTGTGGATCATGTAGGTCATAAGACTGTTGTAACTGCAAGTATCGAAGTTGTTGATTCACAGGCACCAGTAATTACATTAAATGGTGATGAATTTGTAACGTTAGGACTTGGAAGTAAATATACAGATCAAGGAGCTACTGCAGTAGATAATTATGATTCAAGTGTTAATGTTAGTTCAACAAATAACATTAATAACTTCCAAATTGGAACGTATGAAGTAACTTATACTTCAACAGATGCTTCTGGAAATACCGCAACAGCTGTTCGAACAGTTTCAGTAATTCCAGGAAGTGCTAGTGATTTAACAAGAAATATTAATAACTGTAGTACAACAGGGGAATGTTATAATAAAGATGCAACAGACAATTATGTTTGGTATAGTGGATATTTATGGCGAATCCTTAAAGTAAATAGTGATAATACGGTTAAATTAGTAACCGAAGATTCTATTGCTGGATTCTCATATGATGATAATTCTAGTTCATTTAAGGGAAGTAACGCAGAAGATTGGTTATTAAATGTCTTCTACCCAAGTTTGAATAATGCATCAACTATTGTTACATCAGGACAATATTGTAACCAACCATTATTAAGTACAACAGCAATTCGTTATAGTTGTAGTAGTAATAATACCGTAACTTCTAGAGTAGGGTTATTAACAATGGATGAATATAATATTTTAGGAGCTGAACGTAGTTTCTTAAATAATGGAGATCATTTCTTTACGATGACGCCAAGTCAAGAGGGTTATATATGGGTTGTACAATTTGATGGAACAAAAAAATATACATTTAGTGTAACAAATCCATATGCTATGAGACCAGTTATTACACTTCACGCAAATGTAAAAGTAAGAACTGGTAATGGTACAAAAGCAAATCCATTCCGTTTAGAAAATGATTATAGTGCAAATCCAAATACAACACTAAATACACGTAAAACTGGAGAATATGTTCGCTTTGCTAATAAAAATTGGCGTATTGTATCTACAGGATCTACAACAAAATTAGTGTTAGATGCTAATTATATTACCAATGGTACATATGCAAAAATGACATTTGGTGATAGCGCAACATTCAGTTTAACGAAGGGAATTGGACAATACTTAAATACAACTGTATACAACAATTTATTTAGTACAACAGATAAAGAGTATTTAACACCTACAAATTACTACTTTAGTTCTTATCGTTTAGGTAATAATCCAAGAACGACAAGTTTAACAGCGAGTGGTACAAAAGTAAATGCTTATGTCGGATTAAATAATGTTGGAGAGTTAATGAGTGGAAGTAGTAATACAAGTAGAACACCAAACTTTACTTCATGGTTGTTAAATTATAATAGTTATAATAATAACGTATGGTTTACAAGTAGTGCGGGAACGAGTGAATATTCAAGTATCTCTGATGTTCGTGGTGTTCGTCCAACGATTACTTTAAAATCAACAGTACGTATTACTTCAGGAAATGGTACTAGTACTTCTCCATATGTCATTGCATATTAAGTCTAGTACCTCCCTATATGTAGGGATTTGACAAAATAAAAAAATAGTTTATAATAAATACTCGAAAAGAAGGGGGATTGTTATGAAAAAACAAGAAACAAACGTTGATAGTGTAGAAAACGTAAAAGTTAATGAATCATGGTTTAAAAAGAATTGGAAAAAAGCTTCTGTACTTCTTGTGTTATTATTAGGTTTAGGATCATGTAGTTCAGTATCTATTTATCAATGGATTAATGGATCTAAACCAGACACGCCACAACAGGGTGAAGAAGCTAAAGATCAAAATGATGGTTTAAATGATACGATTGGTAATTCGGATGAAGATACAAAGGATTCTGATGATCAGAAGAAAGATGTAACAGAGAAGGATTCTTCTAAGAAAGAGAATAATACAACAACAAAGAAACCACAATCATCTAATCCAAAAGATCACACACCAACGACACCAAAACCATCAAAACCAAATAACAATACGAATGATGATAAGAAGCCAACACCAGACAAACCAAAACCAGTAGATCCAACACCAGATGATCCAAAACCAGTGGATCCAAAACCGGATAAACCAAAACCAGTAGATCCAAAGCCAGATGATCCAAAACCAGTGGATCCAAAGCCAACACCACAACCAGAAGATGATCGTGATACAATCAAAGATGATGAAGATCGACAAGATGAAATCAAAGGTGATGAAGGAGATTTTGTTTTACCTGCAACGGAAGGCTTAAGTGCGGCAGAACTTCGTCTTACAGCATGTCGTGTAAAAATTAATTATTTACAGGATGTAAGAGATACTATGGTAAGTCATGAAGTAGATCAAACAATGGATTCTACTAAGGTTTTAACCAAATAGGTAAATAGAACATTTTATCAAAAGGATAAAATGTTTTTTTATTTTGATCCCTTCTAATATAATCATCTGTAAATTTTTAAAAAATAAGGATTGAAAAAATATTATCAAAAGAATGCGCAGGTATGTAGAGATTGAATTGAAACATATTTTAATTTTATGTGTTATAATAAAAGAAAAGTGGGTGTGCCAATTGAAAAAACAAGATCAACAATATTATGTATTTGAAATCGATGGGAAATGTTTGAATGGAGTTTCAATTTTTTTAATGTTAGGAATAGTTATTTTAACCTTTCTTTTAAATCCTGATTTTTCTTTTTATGGAAAAGAGTTTGATCTTGCTTTTTTATTCATGATACCATACCTTGTACTTCATGAAATCATTCATGGAATATCGTATGTTCTTTGTGGAGCTAAGTATAAAAATATCACCTTTGGTGCACATTTAGAAAAGGGGATCTTATGTTGTTTGTGTAAAGAAAAAGTATCCAAACCTAGTATTCTTATTTCTTTAATTTGTCCTTTTATCTTTTTAGGTGTTTGTACTTATATTGCAGGTTTATACCTTCATAATAATACACTGATTATTTTATCTATGATTAATATTTCAGGTTGTGCAGGAGACTTAGTCATGTTTTTTGATTTTTTATCTTTAAAAAATATGATGTATTCTGAATATGATAATCCTTTAGCTTTTGGTTTATATACAACGGAAGATTTAAGTCATAAACACTTCTTCGGTCTTCGATATCTTGAAACAACCAAAGATTTATCAAAGACTATAACAAAAAAAGTAGTCATTAGTAATATTAGTTTGATTATTATTTTAATTTTATTTTTCTTAGGAATCTTAAATTTTCTATGAATAGAGAGTAGGCAGGAATGAAAAAGATTATTTTAAGTATTGATGGAATGAGTTGTAGTGCTTGTTCCAGTGGATTAGAAAAATATTTAAATAAACAAGATGGCATTATAAATGCTTATGTAAATTTGGTACTTGCTCAGGCAAGTATTGAGTATCATGATGATTTAACCCTTGAAGATTTGAATCGTTTTATCCAAGAGGCTGGGTATAAAAGTCTAGGTATTTATAGTGAGGCAAAGCGTAAGAAAAAGAATCAAAGTAAAAGATTATTAGTTTTTTTTAGTATTTTATCGATTCTTGTTCTTTATATATCTATGGCTCATATGATTGGGTTTCCTAGTCTTCCATTTTTAGATATGATGCATTATCCCATCTATTATACTTTATGTTTATTTTTCCTAACCCTTTTTTATTTATTTTATGGTATTGATATTTTTAAAAGTGGAGTGAAAAACTTTATTCATAAAACACCAAATATGGATACACTAGTTACTATTGGTGTAGGGGCAAGTTTCATATATAGTCTATTTGGTCTTATCATGGTTTTAAGTGGAAACAATGAATATGTTTGGCATTTATACTTTGAATCTTGTTGTATTGTGATTTATTTTATTAAATTAGGACGATTTATTGATATTAATAATAAAGAGAAGACCAAAGAAGCAATTCAAGATTTAGTTACGATTACACCAGAATTTGCCATGTTAAAAACAGATAATGGTGAAAAAAAGGTAACTATTGATGAAATTAAAAAGGGAGATCTTCTTCTTGTGAAGCCTGGAATGAAAATTGCGGTGGATGGGGTCGTTGCTAACGGAGAAACGCATATAGATGAGTCTTTTATTACCGGAGAATCCATTCCAGTAAAAAAGAAAGTGGGAAGTAAAGTTATTGCGGGAAGTTTTAATGTAGATGGAGTTATTGAATATACTGCAGAAGCGATTGGAAAAGATTCAACCATATCAGAAATTGTAAGATTAGTTGTGAATGCAACAAATACCAAAGCACCTATTGCACGTGTAGCTGATAAAGTAAGTGGTCTTTTTGTGCCTGGAATTATGATTATTGCCTTTTTAACACTCTTCATTTATTTACTCTTAGGAAAGGGAATAGATACAAGTTTAACCCATTTTGTTACAGTCTTAGTTGTTGCTTGTCCATGTGCCCTAGGTCTTGCAACACCACTTGCCATTGTTATTAGTGAAGGTGTATGTGCGAAACATGGTATTCTTGTAAAAACGAGTGAAACCTTAGAAAATGCTCACAAAGTAGATACCATTGTTTTTGATAAAACTGGAACTCTAACTTATGGGAACTTGAGTATTAGTAAAATTTATAATTATTCCACATTAACAGAAAAAGAATTGTTATTACTTGTTTCTAGTTTAGAGTATAAATCTACACATCCTATTGCTAGTGCTTTTAAAACAGATATGAAGTTATATGAAGTAGAACATTTTAAAAATTTAGCTGGTATTGGATTATTTGGTGTAATAGGAAAGAAAGAATATTATGTAGGAAACCATAAATTATTTCAAAAATTGGAAATAGAAAATAAATATATTCGTGAAGCAGAGGCCTTAGGCAGGGATGGTAATAGTATCATTTATGTGATCGGACAAAATCAAGTTCTTGCATTAATTGGTGTGAAAGATATCATAAGAGATCATGCAACCTCTGTAATACAAGAATTAAAGGCATTAAAAAAAGAAGTTATTATGCTTACGGGAGATAACGAATTAACCGCAAAAAGTATCGCCCGTGAATTAGATATCGATGAAGTTATTTCGGGTGTGCTTCCAAAAGAAAAAGCAACGAAAGTTCATGAACTCATGAAATCTGGCAAAAATGTGATGATGGTAGGTGATGGGATTAATGATGCACCATCGCTTGCAGCAGCAAACATTGGGGTTTCTGTATCTAGTGGAACAGATATCGCAACAAACTCTGCCAATGTTATTTTAATGAGTGATAATTTGATGAATATTGTAAATTTAATAACGATTAGTAAAAAAACGATTCAAAACATTAAACAAAATTTATTTTGGGCATTTTTCTATAATATTTGTATGATTCCTTTCGCTGTTGGACTCTTTGTAACATGGGGGTTAGAAATGAATCCGATGGTTGCAGGTTTAGCAATGACACTTAGTAGTTTAACGGTAATGTTAAATGCTTTAAGATTAAAAAAAATAAAATTAAGGAGGATAAAAAATGTTTCATAAAAAAATAAAAACAACGCTTACCATTGAGGGAATGCATTGTGAACACTGTGCGAATAAAGTAAAAGAGGCATTAGAAAATATAAATAATATCAAAAAAGTAAAAGTGATGTTAAAAGAAAAACAGGTAATTGTTTTTAGTACAGAAAAAATAAAAGAACAAGAAGTAAAAGAAGTAATTGAAAATCTAGGGTATGAATTGATTGAAATGATCTCTCTTTAATTAGTATAGAAAGGAAGTTCTATGATTTATAAATATATTTATAAAACGCCCGATGGTTTTGATGATATGGTCATGAATAGTGATGGAGAATATTTAACTGGATTATGGTTTATAGGTTCTAAGGATGAGCTTAAACATGTCACTGATTGTACATTAAAAGATTTACCTATTTTTAAAGAAACAAGGGAATGGTTAGATATTTATTTTGGTGGTAAAAATCCAGATTTTATGCCAAAATATAAAATTCACAATCTAACACCCTTTCGACAAGAAGTAATAGATATTATGAATTCCATACCATTTGGACAAACCTTAACGTATCGTGATATATCAAAAATCATCGCGAAGAATAGAGGTTTAAAAAGAATGTCTAGCCAAGCTGTGGGTGGAGCAGTTGGTTGGAATCCTATCTGTATTATTATTCCATGTCACAGGGTAGTAGGAAGTAATGGTAATTTAACAGGATATGGTGGTGGAATGAAAAATAAAGTTGCTTTATTAACACATGAAAAAAATGATATGGAGAGATATTTTGTTTCTAAAAAACAAAGAGGATAAAACCAGAAACCTTGATTAAAGAACTTAAAGATTTTTAAGTTTTTTTATTTTTGTTCTATTGTACGTGATATAATAGATTTAGAATTGTTTTGGAGGAAGATATGAAAAAGGTTATTGAAGTAAAAAATTTATCAAAAGCGTATAAAACATTAAAGGTTCTTGAACATGTATCTTTTGATGTAAAAGAGGGAGAAATTCTTGGTTTCCTAGGACCTAATGGAAGCGGAAAAACAACAACTATTCATTGTATTTTAACTCTTCTTCGTTTTAATGAAGGAACTATTAACATCTTTGGAGAAGAGATGAAACCAGATTCCTATGAATTAAAAAGGCAAATAGGGGTTGTCTTTCAAGAAGTAGCTGTTTTTGAGGAATTATCGGTATTTGATAATATTGATTATTTTTGTGGATTATATATTCAAGATAAAAAGCAAAGAAAACAGTATGTAGAAGAAGCTATTCAATTTGTTGGATTAGAACATTATAAAACGTTTTATCCAAAACAACTCTCTGGAGGACTCCTTCGTCGTCTAAACATTGCCTGTGGTATCGCTCATAAACCAAGGTTAATTTTTTTAGATGAACCAACGGTTGCTGTAGATCCACAAAGTAGAAATAATATTTTAGAGGGCATTAAAAAATTAAGGGAACAGGGCGCTACGATTATTTATACAACACACTATATGGAAGAAGTAGACATTCTTTGTGATCGAATTATCATTTTAGATCAAGGAAAAATTTTAGCAGAAGGAACACCAAATGAACTAAAAGAACTTGCTAATATTGAGGAAAAAATTACAGTGGAAGTTACCAATATGACAGAGAAAATCATCGAAGGAATTCGAAAATTTAAAACGGTAGATCAAGTGATGTTTGAAGAGGGCATACTTGTTGTAACTTATCATAAGGGTAAAAATAATTTAAGTCAATTAGTCGATTATTTAAAAGAAAATAAAGTGGTTTATCATAAAATTTTTTCAGAGAGACCAACATTAAATGATGTATTTTTACAACTTACTGGAAAGGAATTAAGAGACTAATGTTTTGGCATAATTTTAAGTATTCCTTCAAAACCTTATTAAAAAATAAAACCCTTGTCTTTTGGACTCTCCTTTTTCCAATCATCTTAGGGATTTTCTTTCATCTTGCATTTTCTGATATCGAAAAAAAAGAAACCTTGGATCTTATTGATATTGCAGTTGTTTCGAATGATGCTTTTCATGAAAATAAATTATTAGCGGAAACGTTACGTGTGTTAAGTGATGATAAAAATGAACAGCGATTATTTCAAACTTCCTATGTTTCTCTTGCTAAGGCTCAAAAATTATTAAAAGAAAATAAGGTAATAGGGTATGTATTGGTGGATGAAGATATCCATCTTACAGTGAATTCTAATGGTGTAGACGAAACGGTATTTGCTTTTGTTATGGATGAAATTAAAGTAAAACAAAAGATGATGGAAGCGTTCACACGTGAAGAAACGATTACAAAATATTCTCAAGGAGAACTTGTTGATTATGAAAAAATTTATAGACAAGCTAGTCAATTACTTCAACAAGATACCGATGTTATTCATGATATTTCAAATCAAAATTTAAGCTATACTATGATTGAATATTATACCTTAATTGCTATGGCCTGTTTGTATGGTGGAATGTTAGCTATGTATATTACGAATTACAAATTAGCTAATATGAATTGTGTTGGAAAACGTACTTCCATTTCTCCAGTATCTAAGGGTACGATGTTATTAGGAAGTTTATGTGCCAGTTATCTTATTCAACTCATAGGCCTTCTTCTTCTTTTCCTTTTTACTATTTTTGTTTTACATGTGGATTATGGAAATCATCTTTTAGCTATGATTTTATTAGCGTGTTGTGGTTCTCTTGCTGGATTATCTTTAGGAATTGTGGTTGCTACGTTGATTAAGACGAATGAAAATGCCAAAACAGGAATTTTAATTGCTATTACGATGTGCGGATGTTTCTTTTCAGGAATGATGGGAATTACTATGAAATATATCATTGATAAAAATATCCCACTTTTAAACAAACTAAATCCTGCAAGTATGATTACAGACGGCTTTTATGCACTTTATTATTATGATCATTTTGATCGTTTCCTTTTTGATGTTATCAGTTTATTATTATTTTCCCTTGTGATGATGATCCTATCCTTTCATGAATTAAGGAGGCAGACGTATGATCATATTTAAAACTTTTTGGAATGTTGTAAAAAAATATAAAGGAACGGTCCTTTTATATACGGTGATGTTGATTGTTTTTGGTGGGTTAAATATGACAACGAATGAATCATCAATGGATTTTGTAAGTAGTAAACCAGATGTTTTTATTGTAAACCAAGACCCAGGAAATAAAGTGACCACTAATTTAATTCAATATATGAAAAATCATAGTTGTATCATTTCTTTAAACGAGGGGAAAGATGCGATAGATGATGCGTTATTTTTTCGAGATGTAAATTATGTTATTTATATTCCAAAGCATTATGGACAGGATGTGATGAATGGACTACACCCCAAAATTGATGTGAAAACAACAGGGGATTATCAGGCGTCCATTGCTGAAATGTTATTAAAACGCTATGTAGAGGTAGAACGCTTTTACCAATCACGAGTAAAAGAGGAAGAAAAATTCATTAAAACCATTAATCAAACATTAGAAACACAAACAAAAGTAGATATTACTTCCAAATTGGATACGACAGAACTTACCTCTGTTTCTAGATATTTTTCATTCGCTAGTTATAGTATTATGGCAGTGATTATTTTTGTCATTTGTTTAGTTTTATCAAGTTTTAAAGAGGAAAATGTTCAAAAACGAACGATGATTAGTAGTATGAATTATAAAATGTATAATAAAAAACTATTAATTGCTAGTTTTGTCTATTCTTTTCTTGTATGGGTGTTGTTTATCCTTTTAGCCATATTTATGTTTAAAGGTACTATGTTTACAATAAGAGGATTCATTTATATGTTCGGGGCTCTTGTTTTTACCTTTTGCTCTTTAACCTTAGCGTTATTTATTAGTACTTTAATTAAAAGTAAAGAAGCCATAAATGGAATTGTAAATGTCATTGCCTTAGGTTCCGCTTTTCTTTGTGGAGCCTTTGTTCCTAGAGAATTTTTACCACAATCTGTATTAACTTTAGCACATATCTTTCCATCTTATTATTATATTTATTCTAATGATTTATTAAAAACGATGGAAACTATCAGTATTCATACATTAAAACCTGTATTATTTCAGTACTTGATGTTACTTGTTTTTGCCTTTGTGTTTATTCTTTGCAATAACATGATTTCTAAGTACAAACAAAAACTAGATCGTTTATGAAATTATCATTTGACATGATTTAATACTAAGAAAGTTTTAGAAAGTCAGATTTATATTGATGGTTATAGAAGAACATGAGTTCTTCTTTTTGTAACTTTAACAATTAAAAAGTATTGTCAAAATGATGAGGTTGTGTTACTATAATAATGTCTTTTAAGGCATGGCCTGTTGGTGAAGTGGTTTAACACATCGCCCTCTCAAGGCGACATTCACGGGTCCGAATCCCGTACAGGCTACCATTTAGTGCATTGCTAGATAGAAATATCTAGTTTTTAATTTATAAAAAATATCTTTATATACTTCTTTACTTGTGTTTCTTTTTTTAAATGGTATAATTTATACATGAACACAGAAATCGTTCTTTGTAAAACTCACTGGAGGTGGGAACATGAGAATATTGTCTTATAAGTAAGGCATAAACTTTGATTGTGCCAGAATGGAGGCATAATATGTTTGAAATAAAAAATATGGATATTTATATGTATCCAAGATATTTAATTAAAAATTTATCTCTCACATTAAATAGGGGAGATAAACTTGCAATTATCGGAGAAGAAGGGAATGGCAAAAGTACATTATTAAAGGCCATCTTAGGAAATTGTGAATATGCGACAATCAGTGGATATATCAATTTTCATGGTCATAAAGTGGGATATTTAGAACAATCGGTAAATGAGATAGACTTACCAAAAAAAGTATTTGATTTTATATTTTTAGATGATACAGATTATTATAATAAGATTGGCAACTTATATAAATATTTAGAACAATTAAAATTAAATGACACTATTTTAGAACAAACAATAAATACATTGTCGGGTGGAGAAAAGGTAAAGATTAGATTATTAAAACTTTTCTTAGATGAAGTAGATATTTTTCTTTTAGATGAGCCAACGAATGATTTAGATATTGACACTTTAGAATGGTTAGAGGATTTTATTAATCATACGAGTAAACCTATCATTTATATTTCTCACGATGAAATGCTTTTATCAAATACGGCGAATATGATCTTGCATTTAGAACAGATTAAAAGAAAGACCGATTGTAGGCATACATTATTAAAGATAGACTATGATACTTATGTGAATGATCGACTTCGTAAGATAGAGCATCAAACACAAATGGCTAAATCAGAAAAAAGAGAATATCATAAAAAGGCCCAAAAGTTACAACAAGTGATGCAAAAGGTTGAGTATCAACAAAATACGATTTCTAGAAGTGATCCACATGGAGCTAAACTATTAAAAAAGAAAATGCATAGTTTAAAGTCACAAGAAAAAAAATTAGAAAATACTACTTTAACAGAAGTACCAGATGTTGAAGAAAGTATTCATTTTTCATTTGAAAGTGTTTCTATACCACCTACGAAAGTCATTTTAAAATTAAATCTTCCAGTTCTTCAAAATCAAAATAAAATACTAGCGACTAATGTTAAATTAGATGTGATAGGACCAGAACATATATGTATAGTAGGACATAATGGTGTAGGAAAAACAACTTTGATAAAAGAGATTTATCAAGAATTATCGAATCGATTAGACATAAAATTAGGATATATGTCGCAAGTTTATGAAGATATTTTATCTGAATATGAAACAGTACTGGATTTTATTTCTAATGAAAAAACTAAGAATGAGATAACTACCGCTAGAATGTATTTGGGGAATATGAAATTTACGGCGGATGAAATGACAGGAAAAATAGCTGATTTAAGTAATGGAACAAAAGCTAAACTAATCTTAATAAAATTTGTATTAGATCAATGTGATGTATTACTTTTAGATGAACCAACAAGAAATGTAAGCCCTTTATCAAATCCTGTTATTAGACATGTTTTAAAAGAATTTAAAGGTACTATTATTTCTGTTTCCCATGATAGAAAATATTTATCTGAAGTAATAGATAAAGTCTATGTATTGACTGAAAATGGTTTAATAGAAAAATAAAAGATCAAGTATCATTTGTCGAAAAGATCATTGTTAAAAGATGATCTTTTTTTGATATAATATAATTAATAAATGGAACTCCGTTTTATGAAAAGTGAAGATTGAAAGCGAAAGGTGATCATATGTTATATAGTACAGTAGATCAATTATTATGTTGTATTCTCTCATGTGTAGATTATGACCATGATTGTGTTCAAGATGAAGATTTAAAATTATTTATCCAGATTTTTAATCAAATGATTCAACAAAACACTCAAATTGAAGTTGTTTATGTAGAATATTCAACAGTAGAACATATGGAACTAGCGAAACTTTTTAATAGATGTGAAGGTTTTGATAGATTGTATTTAAAGGAGCAAGAAAAAGAACGTATTCGTTACCATTTAACTTCTTTAAAAGAAAGTCTGATGTCTGCTGATCCAACCTTATCTGTGGAGGATACTGAGAATATAATAATAAAGAGTATTCAATTATTTCAGGAGCAAAGATTGGAGTTAAAAAAGAAAGTCAAACAAAAAATAAAGGAATTCTCTTAAGAGGATTTTTTTGTTTTATATTCAAAAGTGCTTGACTTAGAGTTTACTCTATGGTGTACAATCAATATAGAGGTGATAGAGTGACAATCAAAGAAGTTTCTGAACAATTTGGTTTAACGAAAGATACATTAAGGTATTATGAAAAAATAGGGCTCATTGGTCCGATTGGTAAAACATCTCGTGGAATTCGTGATTTTAAGGAACAGGATTTAAAACGAATTGAATTTGTGAAATGTATGCGTAGTGCGGGCATTTCTATTGATGTTTTAATTCATTATATGCAACTATTTGATTCAGAGGATAATACCTTAGAGGAAAGAAGAGATTTACTAATAAACCAACGTCGTATTTTAAAAAAACGCATTGAGGATATGACAAAGGCATTAAAAAGATTAGATGGAAAAATCAATATGTATGATCAACAAGTATTAGATCAATTTTTAGAAAGTGGGGAAAAATAAAATGGAGAAACAAACTGCTGGAAGAGAAAAATTAGGTGATTTAGCACCTACATTTGCACAACTTAATGATGATGTATTATTTGGTGAAGTTTGGAGTAGGGAGGATCAACTATCACTTCGAGATCGTTCGATGATTACCATTGCGGCACTGATGGCACAAGGATTATTTCCTCAACTAAAATCCCATTTTATCATGGGCCAAAAACATGGAATAAAAAAGGAAGAAGCAGTAGAAATTGTCACACAATTAGCATTTTATGCTGGATGGCCTAAAGCTTGGAGTGCCTTTCCATTGATAGAAGAGGTATATGGTGAAACGAATGAATAAAGAAGAATTTGATAAAGTAAACGTATTTGGAAAAGGAAACCCTAATGATGCATTTAAAGAATATTTTATTGGAGAAAGTTTTTTAAATCCATTAACCGATCCAAAGGAATGTCCAGTGTTTCTTGCGAATGTAACCTTTGAACCAGGATGTAGGAATCACTGGCATATCCATCAAGCAGATCAAGGAGGAGGTCAATTACTTCTTTGTGTGGCTGGTAGTGGATGGTATCAGGAAGAAGGAAAAGACGCCGTTAGTTTAGAACCTGGCGTAGTTATCACAATTCCTGCCAATGTAAAACACTGGCATGGAGCAAAGAAAGATTCATGGTTTAGTCATGTTGCCGTGGAAGTGCCAGGAAAAAATACCCAAAATATTTGGTTAGAACCTGTAAGCGATGAAGAATATGATCGTTTATCATATTAAAATATAAGAGGAGAGGAAAAGAATATATGGAAAAAGCAAAAGTTTATTTTACAAAAGAAATTACACCAGAGAGTTTAGTTAAGTTATATGAAAAATTAGGAATTCATTTAGAAGGTAAGGTTGCGGTAAAATTACATTCTGGCGAAGATGGAAATCAAAATTATTTACGTCCAGAATTTGTCAAAGAGATGATTGACCATGTACATGGTACTGTTGTTGAATGTAATACAGCTTATGATGGGGCACGTGATACAACAGAAAAACATCAAAAATTAATGGAAAAACACGGATGGAATAAATATTTTGATGTAGACATTATGGACAGTGAAGGTGAAGACAAAGTTTTAGAAATTCCAAATGGACATGTCATTAAGAAAAATTATGTAGGTAAAAATATGGATGCTTATGATTCCATGGTTGTGTTATCACATTTTAAGGGACATCCTATGGGAGGTTATGGAGGTGCTTTAAAACAATTATCGATTGGTGTTGCCTCTGGATACGGAAAACGTTATATTCATTGTGCTGGAAAAGAAAATGGCACCTACGAAGATATGTTTGAAACAGATCAGCTTCAATTTTTAGAAGCAATGGCTGATGCGGCAGAGAGTGTACATAACTTATTTAAAGGTCATATTGCTTATATTAATGTGATGTGTAATATGTCAGTAGATTGCGACTGTTGTGCAGTAGCTGAGGATCCATGTATGAAAGATATTGGTGTGCTAGCTAGTTTAGATCCAATTGCGATTGATCAAGCTTGTATTGATCTTGTATATCAATCAGAAGATCCAGGACGAGATCACTTAATTGAACGTATTGAATCAAGACATGGACGTCATACCATTGAAGCCGCACAAAATTTGGGATTTGGAACAACAGAATATGAATTCATAGAGATCTAGAACTTAGATCTTTTTTCTTACGTTCTTGTAAGTTTCGTGTAAATAAGTGTGATCTTTGGTATAATAAAAACGAGGTGTTCGAATATGGGATTTATTCCTTGGATTAATAGTTTATTTTATAGTAGTGGATACTTAAATGTCATCAAGGTAGCTTTTTTTACGTTTCCTTTCTTAGCTTTTTTGATCACACTACCTTATATGATGCATCAATATCATAAATATGGCTCTGTTTATTATGTACGTGCAGGGATCTTTTATTCTTTTATCTTATATTTATTAGTAGCTTACTTTTTAGTTATTTTACCTTTACCAACTACCGCATCAGTGCGTATGCTTACAACCCCACGAATGCAACTAATTCCTTTTCATTTTATTTTAGATATTATAAAAGAAAGTCCACTAGTATTATCTAAAATATCAACGTATCTTCCTTCTTTACTTAATCCTAGTATTTATGTTGTATTATATAATATTTTATTAACAGTACCTTTTGGTATTTATCTTCGATATTACTTTAAATGTGATATGAAAAAAACACTCATCTATAGTTTTTTCTTAAGTTTGTTTTTTGAATTAACACAATTAAGTGGTTTATATTTTATTTATCCTAGAGGGTATCGCTTGTTTGATGTCGATGATCTATTTTTAAATACTTTAGGTGGTGGGATTGGATATTTTTTTGGTAAGCTTCTTATGTATATTTTACCGAATCGTGATCAAATAGAAACAGATTCTTATCGTTTAGGCTTAAAGATTTCTCTTATTCGCCGTATGATGACCTATGGATTTGATTTATTTGGCTTTCTCCTTTTTTCACTTTTCACTCATTTTATTTTTTCAGAGTGGTGGCTAACATTGATTTTTTATTTTATTTTGTTTCCTTATGTATGTAAAGGAAGTACTTTTGGTCAATTATTTTATCATATTAAAATGGTGACTTATCAAGAAGAACCTTTGTCCTTTTTTAAACTATGTGCTAGACAACTAGTGGCGTTTATCATTTATTTTTTAATCCCTTTTATGATGTTATTTATGGTTGAAAATATAAATGTATCCAATGATCTTCTTTTCACCCTTTGTTTTCTTAGTATTTTAATGACTATTTTCCTATTCTATATTTTTTCTTTTATTCAGCTTATTCGCAGAAAACCACTCCTTCATGAAGTAATCACTAAAACCAAATGGATGAGTACGATTAAAGTTCCAAAAGTAGAAGAACATGATATTATAGAGCCGTCAGAGGAATCGTAGTTCATCAAAAAAAGCCTAAAAGGCTTTTTTATTTCACTAAAACAATATGATTCTTTTTAAATTCGGTTAAAATTTTTACCCATAACTCATCGAGCACATTGCGATTTTTCTTTGGATGTATTAAATAACGAATCGATAATTCAATATGGTCATCAATTACTTTCGTATAAATGACAGGTTTTAAACGATTAAAATAAATACGATATTCAAAAGTCGCTTTATCCAACTGTTTTTTCATTTTATCAGGAATTCTTTTAATGGTAGAATTTTCATTTACAATTTTATATAAAATTCCTTTTGCTTTTTTTATATCCGTATCTAAAGATACATTAATACGCATTTCCTCCCAAATGTATTTGAAGGCTTTATTATAATTTTTTAAGGTATGCGTTAAAATAAAATTATTAGGAATGGTAATAATAATACCTGAACTTTGTTCCCCATGTTCCTTGTCATTGATTTCTAGAATCTCAAAATTCATACTATGAATATTAATGACATCTCCCTTAATATCACCAATTTCAATGCGATCTTCGATCGTAAATAATTTATTTAATTTAATATAAATACCCGCAAAAAAGTTTAGAATCATATCACGTAGGGCAATAGTAAAACTTGCGGATAAAAAGGTAATGAAGGTAAGAAGGTTTCCTACATAGTTATTCCAAAGAACAAGAATAAATAAGATAAAAATGATATTACAAATAATATGAATTTTTTTAATTACTTCATATTTTTGTTTGTCATTCATCAATCGTTTAACCATGATTTTGGTTAGAATGATTTTGATTAGTTTAATTAAAAAATAACTAAGTAGAGATAGAATCAAAAGTTTTACATAAATTTCTTTAATACCAAAGAAGTTACTTGTATATTTAAAAATTGTTTTAATCATAATTTCACCAACCGTTATTTATTGTATGCGTCATGTTTTAAAACTTTGTTTATAAATATTCTGTGATGCTTGAAAGACTCTTTCTTTTATTTACAAGTTCTTCTCTTCATGGTATAATTTGGATAGAAATGAGGGATTTTGATGGATTTAAAAGAACTGTCAAATAGATTATTACCAAATGTAGAACATACAAGAGAATACTACGAAGAAAAATATCCAAAAAGAGATTTACCAGAAGGAGCTATGGTTACTAGATATGCACCATCTCCAACTGGTTTTGTTCATATGGGTGCTTTATTTGCTTCTTATATTAATTCTAAAATGGCACAACAAACAAATGGCGTGTTTTTTGTTCGTATTGAAGATACAGATCAAGCACGTGAAGTAGAAGGGGCGACTAGTGATATTTTAAGAGATTTAAATGACTTTGGGTTTGCACCTAATGAAGGAATGACTTTAGATGGTGAGAAGGGGATGTATGGTCCTTATATTCAAAGTAAACGTAAAGATATTTATCAAGCTTTTGCCAAAGATTTAATTGAAAAGGGTCTAGCTTATCCTTGTTTTATGTCACCTGAGGAGTTAAATGAGATCCGTGATAAACAAGAACGCGTAAAAGCACGTATTGGTATTTACGGAGAATGGGCTAGAGATCGTTATTTAACCCCTGAAAAAATTATGGAGAAAATTGAAGCTGGAGAAAAATATATTATTCGTCTTAAATCACCAGGTCACTTTAATCATAAAATAGAAATTAAAGATTGTATTAAGGGACGCTTGGAAATGCCAGAAAACGATATTGATATTGTTATTATCAAGTCTGATGGTCTTCCAACATATCATTTTGCGCATGCAGTAGATGACTATTTAATGCATACAACACATGTGATTCGTGGGGATGAATGGGTATCTAGTCTACCAACACATATTCAATTGTTTCAAGTATTAGGAGTAAAACCTCCAAAATATGCCCATATTGCGCCACTTTCTAAGAAAGAGGGAGAAAATCATCGTAAACTTTCCAAACGTAAAGATCCAGAAGCTGCAGTTAGTTATTATACTGAAGTTGGAATTCCAAAAGAGGCTGTTAAAATTTATCTAGCAACGATTGCGAATTCTAATTTTGAACGTTGGTTTGACACTACACCAAATGCCGATCTTAATGATTTTAACATGGAATTTAATAAGATGAGTAAAAGTGATTCTTTATTTGATTTAGAAAAATTACAAAATATTTCACGTAATTATATTTCTAAATTACCAGCAACCACAGTCTATGAACAAGCGCTTTCTTATGCTTCTAAATTTGATCAAGAATTAGAAGATTTATTAATCAAATATAAGGATTATTCTACGGCTTTATATAATATCGAAAGAGAACGTAAAAAACCTCGTAAAGATTATGTGATGTATTCGGATATTAAAAATCAAACATGGTATATGTATGATGAATTATTCGATGCCTTAAAAGTGACTTATGAATGGGGAAATATTCAGGACAAGACAGAGATTAAAAACATTTTATCTTTATATTTAGAAAAATATTATCATGAAACAGATGATGAAAGTGCATGGTTTCATCGTATGAAAGAACTTGCAGAGGAATTAGGTTACGCTTCTGATATGAAAGCTTACAAAGAAAACCCAGAAGCTTATAAAGGAAATGTAGCTGATATTAGTATTGTTTTACGTGTTGCTTTAACAAGTAAAGCACAAACGCCAAATCTTTATAATTTAATGAAGTTAATGGGGCGTGAACGTATGCAACAAAGATTTGAAAACTGTATCAAAAGTTTTTAAAAGATCATCTAGAAATAAAACTGAAAATGGAGTCAAAGAATTTTCAGTTTTTTTAGTGTACTATAATTTATGAAAAGTGAAATCTTTTTCTTTATCAATCTATGGATCCATGATACAATGATCATAGGTGATGGTATGAAATCTATTTACAAAACAAATATCCATGGAAGATTGGAACAACTACAGGAATATACAGAAAATAATTGGGTTCATTTGTTAAAACCTACGGAAGAGGAAATTGATGAGGTCAGTAGTTCTTTTCATGTAAGTAAAAAACTTATGATGAAATTATTGGATGATGCGGAGTTACCACGTATTGAAAAAAGGGGTAAGGATTTACTTATTGTTATTGATGTTCCGTATATTGTAAACACAAAGAAGAGAAAAAAATATCGCGTGATGCCTTTAGGAATCATTTTATCTAAGGGCGTAATTATTACCATTTCTAATTTAGATCATCCTCTTTTAAAAGATGCAAAAGAAGGCCATATTCGTCATTTATCAACGCTGGATCAACATAGTTTTCCTATTCAACTCATTGGTAAAAGTGCAGACTACTATTTGAAATATTTAACTGAAGTATATGAAGATATTCGTGGGAAAGAACAGGTTCTTGTACGTTCTACGAATAATAAAGAGTTGGTTCATATGCTCACTTTAGAAAAAAGCTTGGTTTATTTTATTACGTCATTAAAAGCCAATGATGTCGTATTGGAAAAACTAGCAACAGGTTCGATTTTAACGTTAAGTGACGTGGAAAAAGAATGGTTAAATGATGCTCGTATTGAAAATAAACAAGGTTTAGAAATGGCCAATATGTATCGTGAAATTTTAGATAGTACAATGGATACTTATGGAACGATTATTTCAAATAATTTAAATGATGTGATGAAATTTTTAACCAGTATTACGTTAGTTATTTCAATTCCAACCATGATTGCTTCTTTTATGGGAATGAATGTCCCACTAGGTCGTCTTGCCTTTGATCCTTCTGCTTTCTTTTTTATTATAGGCGTTTCTGTCATCTTATCTATCATTATTGTTATTTTGTTAAGAAAGAAGGATTTATTATGATGGAATATCCTAAATTACCTAAAGTTTTTGTTACAGAAAATTTTGATAATATTCTACACGAGGAAGATATTGATCAAAGGAAATTTGAGGGAATTACAATCCCAGTTTCTTCTTTAAAACAAACTTTTACTGGCTGTTCCTTTTCGAATGTTACATTCTTAAAAAATACCAATCGTTTAGAATTTGTCGATTGTGAATTTAACAATTGTGATTTATCTAATGTTGATTTAAGTGATACAGGACTACATCGTGTTCGATTTACGAATTGTCGCATGTTTGGCGTAAATTTTTCCGAAAGTACATTAAAACATCTTACTTTTTTATCATGTATTCTAAATTATAGTAATTTTTCTCTAACCAAAATAGATCATTTACATATGAATGATTGTGTCGCTAAAAATGTAACCTTTTATAAAACAGAAATAAAACACACCAAAATAGAAGAGACTGATTTTGAAGAAAGTGAGATTCTTCATACAAAGTTACAGGGACTTGATTTTAGTACCAATAATATTCGTGGAATCAAAATTACACCAGAATCGTTACATGGTTTAGAAATTAACTCGTTTCAAGCTCTTGATTTAGTCAAGTTATTAGGTGTGATTGTAAAAGATGAAATATTTTAAAGTGGATCAAAAGAAAATGACAGGACAAATTCCTGTTCTTTTGATATAATGAGTATGGTGATTTTATGGTTTATTTAGATTATAGTGCGACGACTCCTGTTGATCCAATGGTACTAGATACGTTTGTAAAGGTGTCAAAGGAGTATATAGGAAATGCAAATTCTTTACATAAATTAGGTGTACAAAGTAAAAAGTTGATGGACGAAGCTACCAACCAACTTGCAAACTTACTTCAGGTTCATCCAACCGAAATTATTTATACGAGTGGAGCTACAGAGTCGAATAATATGGTGATTAAGGGACTAGTCAGTCGTTATCCTGCGAGAGGAAAACAAATTATTACAACCCCTTTAGAGCATTCTTCTATTTTAGAACCTTTAAAAAAATTAGAGAATAAAGGGTATCATATTTCTTATGTTAAATTAACCCCTGAGGGTTGTGTAGATCTCGCTGATTTATCTAGATTATTAGAACAAGAAGATACGTTACTAGTCACAATAGCCTCAGTTAGTAGTGAATTAGGGATTCTTCAACCCATCGATGAAATTGGTACTTTAGTACAAAAATATCCAAAGTGTTTTTTTCATTCGGATATAACACAAGCTTTAGGGAAGATACCTGTTTCTTTAGATCTTGTAGATTTTGCTAGCTTTTCAGCCCATAAATTTTATGGATTAAAGGGAATAGGGGGACTTATTAAAAAGAAGTCTATTGAGCTGGATCCTTTATTTGACGGAGGAAAAAGTACTACAGTATATCGTAGTGGAACGCCTGCCTTACCACTGATTGTAAGTCTTGCCAAAGCCCTTCGTTTAGCACTTTTACATTTAGATCAAAAAGAAGAAAAAGTTCAAACATTAAATCATTTTTTAAGAGAAGAATTAAAAGAAATTCCAGGACTTTTTATCAATAGTACATCTCATAGTATTCCTCATATTTTAAATATTAGCATCGAGGGAATCAAACCAGAAACGATGCTTCATGCTTTAGAAGAAGCTGATATTTATATTTCTACGATGAGTGCTTGTTCTAGTGGTGTAGAATCATTAGCAGTAAAATCAGTGACGAAAGATAAGACTCGTGCGAGTACGAGTATTCGAATTAGTGTATCTCATCAAACAACAGAGGAAGAAGTTCGAAAATTGATTCACGAATTAAAAAAATGTATAGAAAGATTAAGGTTAAAGTAGTTATGAAGAAGTTTATCATAGGAATGATTAGTTTATTTTTATTGTTTCCAACGGTTCAGGCAAAAGAATCTGTTTCTTTGTATTTGTTTTATGGGGATGGTTGTCCCCATTGTGCCCATGAAAAGGAATGGTTAGAAGAGGTAGAAAAAAAGTATTCTACTGTTCAATTTGTTCGTTTAGAAACATGGTATAACGAAGAAAATGGGTCACTTTATGATCAAGTAAAGCTATCATACCAAGTAGAACAAAATGGGGTTCCTTTAACCATTATTGGAGATAAATATTTTATTGGATTTAATGACTATACCAAAGAAGAAATAAAAAAAGTGTTAGATCAGTGTTTAAAGGAGCCTTGTGAAGACTATGTCCAGAAAATTAAACAAGGTGAAGAAATAAAGATCGAAAAACCCGTGGAGGTAAAACCAACCACAGAAACTAAAATAAAGGTTGAGGCAAAGAAGTCTTTTTCTATGGATACCGTCCTTCTTATTGGAATTGTTGTTGTTCTAGCCCTTTTATTTCTGGTAATTTTTGGAAATTATAAAAACAAACAAAAAACTATTGACTAATAAATCATGTTTGAATATAATAGGGACTCAAGTGGAGGTACTTATATGAAAGAGCTAAAAGAGTTTGCCACATTGGTTTTTGCCGCTCAAAAACGATTAGATTATGTTTCGTTAATGCGCGCCCGTGATTATCATGAAGACATGGTTATTACAGAAAAGATGTATCCAGCATATATCAAATTATATAAGGAACTAAATTATCTTATTCGCTGTTATAATCGCGAATATCAAAAAGAACGTTTATCTTAGACGTTTTTTTTGATGATAAAGTCGAATCTTTTTTATAAAAAAAGAACAAAAACATTTGTCAATACATATAATTAATGGTATAATATATGTGCTTCAAAAAAACACACGTGGTGGATTTAGATGCCTGGTGCCTAGTAGGGTGGCTATAAAGTTGAAACTGCGGAGGATAATAACAAAAGGAGGAAGATAAATATGGCAGTAGTGTCAATGAGTTATTTATTAGAGGCAGGGGTTCATTTTGGACATCAAACAAAACGTTGGAACCCAAAAATGAAGGAGTATATTTATACTTCAAGAGATGAAATTTATATCATCGATTTAGCGAAAACCGCTGAAAAAATTGAGGAAGCTTATGCTGCGTTAAAAGAAATCGCTGCAAATGGAGGAAAAGTTTTATTTGTAGGGACTCGTAAACAAGCACAAGAAGCAATTAAGGATGAAGCAACACGTTCAGGTTCATTCTATGTAACAGAACGTTGGTTAGGTGGAACATTAACAAATTTCCGTACGATTCGTAAGAGAGTAAAAAGATTAGAAGAAATCGAAAAAATGGAAGAAAACGGAACATTTGATTTATTACCTAAAAAAGAAGTTATTAAATTAAAGAAAGAATACGACAAATTAAATACTTTATTATGTGGTATTCGTGAAATGTATAAATTACCAGATGCTTTATATATTGTAGATCCTTCAAAAGAAGATATCGCAATTCGTGAAGCACGTAAACTTGGAATTCCAGTATTTGGTATTGTTGATACCAACTGTGATCCAGATATGGTTGATTATGTAATTCCAGGAAATGACGACGCCATTCGTGCTGTTAAATTAATTACTTCAGTAATGGCAAATGCTATTGTAGAAGCAAATGGTGGAGAAGTTATTGATTATGTAACTGAAGATGAATCTAAGAAAAATATCGGAAAAGAAGATATTATGAAACGTGCAGTAGATTCTGTAAAACGTAAAGAAGATCGTCGTGGAAGATTTAATCGTAATGGAAATCGTGGCGGATTCCGTAAACCTTTTAACAGAAATAAAGACGGAAGAACATTTGATAAGTCATCAAAAGAAAATGCTACAAAAGTAGAAAAAACAGAAAAAGTTGTCAAAGAAGAAACTCCAGTGAAAGAAGAAAAAAGTGTTGATTTATCAGCATTAAAAGTCGCTGAATTACGTGAAATGGCAAAAGATAAGAATATCAAAGGATATTCAACAATGAAAAAATCTGAATTATTAGATGCTTTAAAATAATTGTTAGAGGGAGGATATTATGGTTACTGCTAGTTTAGTAAAAGAATTAAGAGAAAAAACAGGTGCTGGAATGCTTGATTGTAAGAAAGCATTAGAAGCAAATAATGGAGATATGAATGCTGCTGTTGATTGGCTAAGAGAAAAAGGAATTTCTAAGGCTGCCGGAAAAGCAGATCGTATTGCTGCTGAAGGTTTAGCATCTATTAAAATTGCTGGAAATAAGGCTGCAATTGTTGAAGTAAATTCTGAAACAGACTTCGTTGCTAAAAATGCTGAATTTAAAGAATTAGTTGATACATTATTAGATGTTATTCTTGAAAATGATGTAACAACGACAGAAGATGTATTAGCTGTATCATTAAATGGTGAAACAGTAAATGATTATTTAGTTCATAAAGTAGCAACGATTGGAGAAAAATTATCGTTCCGTCGTTTTGAAAAAGTAACAAAAGAAGATCATGAATCTTTTGGTGATTACATTCATATGGGTGGAAAAATTGCCGTTCTTGTTACTGTAGATGGTGCAAGTGAAGAAGTTGCTCGTGACGTAGCTATGCATGCTGCAGCGATGAGACCTACTTATTTAAATAAAGAAGAAGTTCCAGCAGATGTTGTTGAACACGAAAAAGCTGTTTTAAAAGAACAAGCAGTTGCAGAAGGAAAACCTGCTGAAATTGCTGAAAAAATGGTTCTTGGACGTATCAATAAATTCTTTAAAGAAATTTGTTTAACAGAACAGGCTTTCGTTAAAGATGGTGATGTAAGCGTTGGAACTTATGTTAAAAATAATGGCGGAAGCATTAAAACGATGACACGTTTTGAAGTTGGAGAAGGACTTGAAAAACGTGAAGAAAACTTTGCTGAAGAAGTTATGAAACAAATGAACTAGAAGTATGATGAAATACTTCTTTTTTATATGAATTAGAAAAGGATGAAATAAATGAATATTGTAGAATTAGAAAAACATCCTATTTATTTGGGATGTATAGAAGAAGAGGGGATCTTTAAGAAAATAATTTTATGTACAAAAATATCAAAGGAGCAGTGTTTAAATTTAGAAAACGGTAGCCTTTATCCAAAAATAGATTATAAAGTAGAACGTGGTATTATTCAGTGCCCCAAAATGAATATCATAAAGATGGTTGACTTATCTTATTTATTACAATTATTAAAATATCCAACCATAAATGAACTTGCGGAACAATTAACAACAACCATGCTTAGAAGATTGATGGAAGAAGATGCTAATACGTTTGATTTACATCAATTAAATTATTTAAAGAAGATTTATTCTTTATTACAAATGAATGAATTAGAGGAAAAACAATTTAAGGTATCCAGAGCAGTAAAAACGTATTTATATAAATAAAAAATGTAATTTTCATTACATTTTTTTGATATAAGTTTGTTCTTTTTTAATTATTTTAGTGCCCAATCGTTCCAGACCCGTGATGAATGATAATTGATCTAAAGGTACTTCAATTTGATATTCAATATCATTATGATAACTTTTTGTTTTTATAGATACATCTTTACATGCATAATCGATTTCTTTGGTTTTTTCATATGGAAAAGTAAGGGTAATTAAATAACCTGGTTCTAGGTTCATGATTGGTGTTTTAAGAAGAGCCTCACTAATACTGTTGGTGTAAGCTCTAACCAGTCCTCCAGCACCTAGTTTAATTCCACCAAAATAACGAACAACAATGGCTAAGGTACGTTGTAATTGTTGATTTTTTAAAACATTTAATATAGGCATTCCAGCTGTTTTACTAGGTTCTCCATCATCAAAGCAACGTTCTACTGTATCAAAAATGTAAGCATAACAATAGTGCGTAGCATCTGGATACATCGTTTGTGCTAGTTTTAAATATTCATCAATCTCTTCTTGTTTATATAAAGGGTAGAGAAGTGTAATAAAACGAGATTTTTGTATTTTTATTTCATGACTTGTTTTTTGTGCAATTGTTTTCATAACTTCACCACTTCTATTATAACGAAAAACAATAAAAAAGAAAACACTGTAAGGTAGTGTTTTCTGTCAATAAGATACTTAGCATGTGGAATGATAAGTATTTGTAAGGAGTAGAGCCTTACAAGTTCATTATATCATATCACAAAATAAAAGCAACATTTTTTGACAAAAAAATGCATTTTTTTCATAAAATTTACGATTTTTCATAAATGGTATTTTGTCAGTGTTCTCTTGTAAAGAATTGTTGTTAAGGGTTCAAGAATTAATATTTTGTAAACCATAAAAAACATGTTATAATTTTAACTAGTAGGTGAGTTATATGGATGAAAATACCAAAAAATATATTAAACAAAAGTTATCCTTAGTCCCAAACAAACCAGGTTGTTATTTAATGAAAAATGTCGATGGTATTATTATTTATGTAGGGAAAGCTAAAAAGTTAAAAAATCGGTTAAGTTCTTATTTTCGAGGAACACATACGGGAAAAACCGCAAAATTAGTAAGTGAAATTAAAGATTTTGAGTATATTGTTGTTGGTAGTGAAACAGAATCTTTAGTTCTAGAGTTAAATTTAATTAAAGAGAATGATCCTAAATATAATATTTTATTAAGAGATGATAAAAGTTATCCATATATTGAACTCACGAATGAAGAAGTGCCAAGGTTGATGGTTGTCAGAAATATTAATCGACGTAAAAAAAATCGAAATCATATGTATGGCCCTTATCCTAATGTAACGGCCGCACGAAATGTGGTGAACCTGTTAAATCGTATGTATCCATTAAGAAAATGTAATACATATCAAGATCGACCATGCTTATATTATCATATTGGTCAGTGTTTAGGATATTGCAATCATATAGTTGAAGCTTCAAAAATTGATCAGATGAAGCAAGACATTATTAAATTTTTAAAGGGTGATCATACCTTAATTACAAAAAAAATCGAAGAAGAAATGTATATAGAAAGTGAAAAATATCATTTTGAGAAAGCCAAAGAATTAAAAGAATTATTGGATTATATTAATATTACTTTAGTAAGACAAAAAGTAGAGATTCAAGATCAAATTGATCGTGATGTGTTTGGCTTTTATGAAGATAAAGGCTATCTTTCGGTTCAAGTGTTCTTTATTCGTGGTGGTAAAATTATTGAAAGGCATGGGAAGATTGTACCATTTGTAGATGATGTTCACGAAGAAGTAACAAGATATATTGCCAAATTTTATCAAAAAAATGTTTTATTACCAAAAGAAATTTTAGTTCCAGGGGGTATTGATTCAACCTTGTTAGAAAGCTTCTTACAAGTTCATGTGCGTATTCCAGTTCGTGGGGAGAAGAAAAAGATTGTTGCGATGGCTTGTCAAAATGCGAAGGTAAGTTTAGATGAAAAATTTGAGTTAATCAAAAAAGATGAAGAAAAAACGTTAGGAGCTAACGAGAAACTAAAAGAAGTTTTACAGTTGCCTAAATTAGATCGTATTGAACTTTTTGATAATTCCAATCTTTTTGGAACGTTTAATGTATCGGGAATGGTTGTTTTTAAACATGGTCTTCCAAGTAAAAATGATTATCGTAAATTTAAAATCACGATGGATAAGAATGATGATTATGGTACAATGAAAGAAGCTTTATATCGCCGTTATTTTAGGGTACTAAAAGATCAATTAGAACAACCCGATCTTATTATTGTCGATGGTGGAATCGGACAAATGCATGTCGCTCGTGAGGTTATTAATTCCTTAGGTCTTCAAATTCCTATTGTCGGATTAAAAAAAGATCAGCACCATGCGACCAGTGCCTTACTTGCTGGCGAACCTATTCGTGAAATTAAGGTTGATCGAAAAAGTAATCTCTTTTATTATTTAGAAAGAATGCAAGATGAAGTTCATAATTTTACGATTAATTATCATAAACAAATTCGTTCCAAAGGCTCTTTAGAAAGTGTTTTAGATCATGTGGAGGGAATTGGTACCAAAAGGAAAAAAGAACTTCTAAAGAAATATAAAACAATTACAAAATTAAAAACACTATCTTTAGAAGAATTAGAAGCATTATTACCGAAGTCTGTAGCCCAAAATTTATATGATTTTTTACAGGCTTATGAATCATGAGTTCATTATTGAACTCATTTTGTTTGCGAATTTAAAATTATATTTCTTGACTGTTTCTTAAAATTAAAGTATATTAAATTTTAGAGGATGATCATATGAAAAGAAAATTCAAAAAAAGATGGAAAGGTATATCAACGAATCATAAATTAATGTTTTTGGGTGTTTTTAGTATTTTATTTTTAACTGTAGGTTATGCTTCCTTAAATCGGTTGTTTGAAATTAAAGGGACTTCAACCGTAGAGTATCAGAGTGGTGTGATGTTTACCAAGGTGGAAACGACAACTGCATTATCGGGTTCTGTAGATTATGGTCCATTTATTACAAACCCAACAACATTTAGTGCGAATGTTAGTTTTCCAAATACAGCAAATGGGGTTTTAGTTTTTTCTGTGACTGTGCAAAATTATTCTGATGTACCAGCAACACTTCTTTCAATTGATGGTTTTGATCATTTTAATACGACAGATCCTACCTGTATTACGGCACGTATTTCTGGACAAAAAGTGGGAGATGTTTTGGCGGCTGGAGAATCAAAAAAAATTACGATTACAGTATTAGGTGGTTCTAGTTGTTCAGCTGCTACAACATCAAAATCCATTAATTTTCAATTCCACTATAAATTAAAAGATTCTTCTGGCGGGGATACAAGTTTAGGAAATGCGGTTGTTTATTTAACAGAAAACAAAGTAGAAGATACAGTTGAAAGTGGTGGAAGTGGACTTGTGAAAGTAGATAACAAAGGACTTATTACGACTTCTACTACGCCACGCGAATATCGTTATATAGGACCAAATCCTGACAACTATATTTCCCTTGGTACGTCTGAAAATGATGTATATGCATATAGTTTTGAACAAAATCTTGGCAATAGTAATATGAAAGTAACATTTAGTACTTTAGAGGAATGTAAAATGGACGCAAATTATTCCTCTGATGTTGTGAAAGATTGTTACGAAGAGAAAGTGTTAAGTGCTGGTGAAGCTTTAAATTTTCGTATTATAGGAATCTTTGATGGAAAATTAAAGATTATTGCAAAAGACAGCATTGGTAATTTTCTTTGGAATCGACTTAATAATAATTGGGAAAGTGCTGAATTACAATATTTCCTAAATGATTTATATTTAGAAAATATAGATCAAGGACGTATTTCAGAACATGTATGGAACTTAGGGGGTAGTCGTACATATAATGATGTTACTGCACAAATGTATTATGATAGGGAACGAAGTACTGATGTTTATTCTTCCAATGTTGTGACTTGGACTGGTAAAATAGGGTTGATGTATCCTAGTGATTATGGCTTTGCTACTAGTGGTGGCACACTAATGAATCGAAACACATGTTTATCTACGGCAATATATAGCTGGGAAAAGACGAATGCTATTAACTGTAAGGATAATGATTGGTTGTTAGATAAATCCAATATACAGTGGACAATGACTCCAAGTGCTGCCTATAATAATTTGCTTTGTCATATCGGACGTAGTGGTTGGGTAAGCTATATTGGTGGAACTTCTAATCTTTTATATGCGATTCGTCCTACGATGTATTTAAATTCTGATGTTGAATTCTTATCAGGTACAGGTACAGAAATAGATCCATATATTTTAGGATAATAAGGTACAAAGAAATTTGTATCTTTTTCTTGTACTTGTATTTCATTCTTTGTTATAATAAAACTAGTAAGGAATGATGTATATGACTAAAATTCATGTAATGGATGAAATACTTGCGAATAAAATTGCGGCGGGAGAGGTTGTTGAACGATGTTCTTCTGTAGTAAAAGAGTTAGTAGAAAATAGTATTGATGCTGGTGCTACAGAAATTAAAGTGGAATTAAAAGAAGCTGGAACGAAAGAAATTAAAGTGATTGATAATGGGTTTGGAATGAATAAGGAAGATGCCTTGCTTGCTTTTCAACGTCATGCGACAAGTAAATTAATTGATGAGGATGATCTATATCGTATTGATACTTTAGGATTTCGTGGAGAGGCACTACCTAGTATTGCTTCTGTTAGTAAAGTTATTTTAGATACTTCGACGGGAGATGTTGGTACACACCTTAAAATGGAAGGTGGCCACATCGTAGAAAAACGTAGTGGAGAAGCAAGAAAAGGAACCTCCATCGCCATTTGTGATTTATTTTATAATACACCAGCACGTTTAAAACACATGCGTAGCTTATACGCTGAACTTGCAAATATTACAGATTATATTAATAAAATTGCTTTATCTTATCCAGAAATAAAATTTATTTTAAGTAATAATGATAATGTGCTTTTAAATACAGATGGTTCTGGCAATGTATTAAAAACATTAAAAAGTATTTATGGACTAGATGTAGTAAAGCGAATGATTCCCGTGCAAATGGAACGTGAGGATTATAGTGTTCATGGTTATATTTCCTTACCTGAAGTTCATCGTTCTAGTAGAAATCATATGATTACTTTAGTAAATGGTCGTGTGGTAAGAAATATGGATTTAAATCGTACCATCAATGATAGTTATCATTCTTTTAAACCAGATAATCGTTATCCTATTGTTGTTTTAAATATTTTAGTAGATCCAAGTTTAATTGATGTTAATATTCACCCAACCAAAATGGATATTAAGTTTTCAAAATTTGATGTTTTAAAAGAAATGATTGAACAAATGATTAAAGAAGTTCTTCATAAAAAAACATTGATTCCACATATTGAAGTTGAAACACCACAGGAAAAACCAAAGGAAAAGGTGGAAGAAAAGTATGAACGTCCACTATACGTTGAGCAACAACTTTTTGTTGAACGTGAAGTTCATGAAGAAGAAAATCCATATGCTCATGTCGAAAAAGAAATTTTAGTAAATGATGATCTAGTGGAGAAAAAAGAAGTAGATTATATTACACCCATTGTGGAAGAAAAAAAAGATCGTCTTCCGGAAATTTATCCTGTAGGTCTAGTTCATGGAACCTATATTATTTGTCAAAATGAAGATGGCATGTACATGATTGATCAGCATGCGGCCAAAGAACGTATTAACTATGAATATTATAAGAAAAAGTTAGGACATCCAAATGAAGCCGTTACATCGATGCTATTTCCACTTACGATGGAATGCTCAAATAGTGAATTTATTCTTTTAAAGCAACACTTTGACACTTTAACTACCTTAGGATTTAAGATTGAAGAGTTTGGTGTGAATTCTATTATTGTGAAAGAACATCCTACCTGGTTACCGAAAGGGTATGAAGAACAAGCAATTCGAAAAATTATTGAAGTTATTTTATCTTGTGATAAGAACTTTAGTATTGAAAAATTTAATGAAAAAGCCGCAACAATGTTAAGTTGTAAAATGGCCATTAAAGCGAATACAAAAATTACGTTAGAAGAAATGGAACACTTGATCAATGATTTAAGAGCTTGTGATAATCCATTTAATTGTCCTCATGGACGACCAACGTTAATTTATTATACAACCTATGATTTAGAAAAATTATTTAAACGTAGTGGTTTTGATACAAAGGCATAGTTTGACAGATGTCTTTGTTTTTGTTAGAATACATAAAATTAATGGGGATGACATAATGAACAAGAAAAAAATTAAAAATGGTTCGATGATTGTAATGCAGATTTATATTATTTCTAACCTCGCAACCTTTGATTATAAATTGTTTCACATTTATCAAACATTAAAGATTGTATGTGAGAATCCATATCACCGTTTTGAGGGGAATATTCAAACGTTAAATACTATGGATCAACAATACTTTATTCAAGGATATTTAAAGGACTTAGAAGATTATCCATTACTTGAACAAGCAGAAAAAATAGATCAAGATATGTTTTTTCATATTCAAAATCTTTGCCTTAATAATCCTTATGTTGATTACGCCAAAATGGCTGATCGTATTGCCCTTACTCAGGTAAAATATAGTAATGTGGTCAATAAAAAAGATGAAACGGTTCAAGGAACAACGGAAAAAACTTATCTCCCTTGGGATTCTAGTATGGAAGTGGGGAGTACTGTTCATATTTATAATCTAGAAAAGCAAAAGTACCATTTAAATGAAATTTATTATCATGAACTTATTCACGCCCTTTTTCCATTAATTCAGCATCCTTTTTTAGAAGAAGGTTTAACTGACATTATGACAAGAGAAGCTTATCCTTATGATGATAAAACATTAGGTTATTTAGAACACAATCTTATCTTAAAGATGTGGATCGAAACGTTAGGGCCAGATGTGTTTTTACAAATGCGAGCCACTGGAAGTTTAGACTCTTTTAAACAAGCACTTCTGGATTTAGATTATTCTGAAGAAGAAATTTCTAATATGTTATCTTTGATGGAAGGAGCACATAAAATTTCAAGAGCTTCTTCTTATATTCAAGAGTGTAAAAGAAAATACCCTGATCTTATAAATGAGGATCAAACGGTTAATTTAAATGTTCAGAAAGTATATGAGGAAGCATATTTTAAACAATTAATGATAGATGTAGAAGATGTTTATGAGCGCAGGTATCACAAAAGTGCATTAGAAAATATGATTATGTGTTGTTATAAAAATAAACTTCTTAAATATTATGATTCAAAAAGACCAGATGGTTCTTATGATGCGACTTATTTTGAACATCCGAAAAGGGGCTCAGAGATTATATGGGAAGATGAACTAGAAGGAAAACAACGTATTCCTCTTCGTGAAAAGGATTATAATTTAAGTGAGAAAACTAATGTTAAAGTAAAAAAATGATGATTGGAAGGTGATAGTATGTTTTATGGCTATGAGAAAGCAAAGCGTATTTCAAAAAGAGAAAAGAAAAAAGTTTCTCTTTTAGAAATAAATCAATTATCTAAAAAATATTTTGGAAAAGAATTTAGTAAAAAAGAAGTTGTTATGATTGTTCAAGGGATTGCCGCTGGAAGAATTAGTAGTCCAATGAATTGTCTTCCTTTTAAAAGAATGATAGAGAAGCATCCTAATCAAAAAGTGTTGTTACAAGGGAAAGCGAATGAACTTTTCGATCAAATGATTTTATTTACGTATGGCCTAAATTGTACCTTGTATATAAATGCTTCTGTTAGTAAAAAAAGTATGCCATATTATCATCAATTTCTTAAAATTCTTCATTCAAAAAAGATTCCATTTGTTTTAAAAGAAGTTGCGCAAGCAATTAATCCGATGAAAGAGGATCAAAATATTTGGAACTATTTAGAGAACAGACATCAAGAAATTTTGATGAAGTATGGTTTTAAAGATCAAGTTGTTACACAAAATGATATTTTATTTGCAAAATCATATGAAATTGTATATCAAAATAGTTTCAGTGAGCAACATCAATTAGTAGAGGAATTTGAAAGTTTTTTAAAAGAAAAGAACATAGAACGTGTAGAAATCTGTAACAATGAAATCTACAATATGATGAAATCATATGTTTTATCTTTTGAAGAAAAAGTAAAAAAACATGAAATCGTTGAGAAAGATGTTCTTTCTAAAATGGAAAGCTTGTATAAACAAATGAAACGATTATTTGGTCAAGTAGATTTTGTGATTGAATATCGACATCTTCTTCAGAAGATCAAAGATCATAATGTTGTATTTACCATAGAAACCTATGATCATACCAAGGAATCTTTCCAGGAATTTTGTTCAAGGCATAGACTTTCTTATCAAACAATTTTAACACGAATCGATCGGGTTCATGACAAACAGTTATTAGAACAAGTAAAATTTTGGCTAGAAGAATCGAAAAGAATGGAAAAATTAAAAGAGGAAGAGATGCTACAACATTTTATTGATGTTTTAACTAAGATTGTAAAGCATTCTGACACTACCTTTTTTACTCTTGCACATTATTATTCCATCACTTCTTATTCTCTAGATCAGATGGTTCGTTATTTAGAACATCAAGGATATCATGAGCTTCATAAATTTTTATTCCATTTTTACTGTAAGCATTTAGAAGAAGAAAAATCTTATAAAAAGGTGAAGATAGAAAAGGATGTAGACATCATCAATCTAGTGAAAGCTCAAATAACTAGTGAACAATTTCCGAAAAAGCTAGGATTATTTTATCAAGCTTATGATATGTATGAAAAGGGAATCTTATCGCAATTTACAAAAGCTTATTATTTAAAAGATTTAGATTATCATCTTATGAAAAAAGATGAAAAAGTAAAACAAAAGGTTCAAATTTAATGAACTTTTTTGTTTCTTGATCACGAAGTCGGTGGAATTGTGATATAATAAAGTAAATTAATTAGTAGAAAAGAGGAAACGTGATGGCAAAGATGAAAAATGATGCGATTTGTCGTATGGATACAGATTTTGCACAATGGTATACAGATGTATGTAGAAAAGCAGAACTGATGGATTATAGTAGTGTAAAAGGATTTATCATCTATCGACCTTATGGTTATGCTTTATGGGAAAATATTCAATCTTATTTAAATCAAAATTTTAAAGCAACAGGGCATGAAAATATTTATATGCCAATGTTAATTCCAACTTCTTTATTACAAAAAGAGGCAGATCATGTGGAAGGGTTCGCACCAGAATGTGCAGTTGTTACAAAAGGTGGACTTGAAACGTTAGAAGAACCTTTAGTGATCCGACCTACTAGTGAGACTTTATTTTGCGAACATTATGCTAAAATAATCAATTCTTATCGTGACTTACCAAAAAAATATAATCAATGGTGTAGTGTAGTGCGATGGGAAAAAACAACGAGACCCTTCTTACGTGGAAGTGAATTTTTATGGCAAGAAGGACATACGGTTCATGCAACGGAAAAAGAAGCTAAAGAAGAAACCCTTCGTATGTTAGGAATTTATAAAGATGTTTGTAAAAACCTTTTGGCTATTCCTATGGTGACAGGGCTAAAAACAGAAAAGGAAAAATTTGCTGGAGCTTTAGAAACATATACAATTGAAGCCTTAATGCATGATGGAAAAGCACTTCAATCTGGAACAAGTCATTATTTTGGTCAAGGATTCGCAAAAGCTTTTGATATGAAATTCTTAAATAAGGAAAATCAGTGGGAATATGTATATCAAACCTCATGGGGAGTATCTACAAGATTGATAGGAGCTTTAATTATGGTTCATGGAGATGATAATGGACTTGTTTTACCACCACGTGTGGCACCAACGCAAGTGATGATTATTCCAGTACGTGAAAAAGAAGCTGGGGTACTTGATAAGGCTTTAGAATTAAAAGAAACATTAAAAGCACATGGTATTCGTGTAGAGATTGATTTATCCGATAAGTCTCCAGGATGGAAATTTAGTGATGCTGAAATGCGTGGAATCCCAGTACGTTTAGAACTTGGACCAAAAGATTTAGAAAATAATCAATGTGTATTAGCAAAACGTAATGATTCAACAAAACAAACCATTTCGTTAAATGAGAATGTGGCAGAAACGGTTTGTCAGTTATTAGACGAAATTCATGAAGAAATGTATGAAAAAGCAGTAAATCATTTACAAGAACATACAACGAGAGTAAAAACCAAAGAAGAATTTATAGATGTGTTAGAACATAAGGGTGGATTTGTTCAAGCGCCTTGGTGTGGTGAAACAGATTGCGAACTTCAAATTAAAGAAGAAACAACAGCGACGACTCGTTGTATCACGGAAGAAGAAGTTCACAGTGATGATACTTGTATTTGTTGTGGAAAGCCTGCTAAACATATTGTTAACTTTGCAAAGGCATATTAAAAGAAACCTATTTTGGTTTCTTTTTGTTTACATATCGATAGAAATATATGTTGACTTTTATAGTAATGAACTTTATAATGAAAGAGAATAGGAGTGTGATAATATGCAACATAGAAATAATAAAAAAGCAATCATTGGTGCTCTTTGTGCAGTAATTATTGGTTTAGCTGTAGGCTATGCAGCTTTAAGTCAGATTTTAACGATCACAGGAACATCAGGGATTACAGGGGATTTTAAAATCGAGTTTACAAAAATCGATGAAGGAACGATGTCAGGAGCAACTACCGTGTTAAAGGGTGGTGTAGGATCAACCACAGCGAATTTTACTGTAGATCTTAAAAAACCAGGAAGTAGTGCTATCTATGATTTAACTGTAGAGAATAAGGGAACCATAGATGCTATATTAACAAGTATTGAAGGAATTGATGAATCTAACTTATCAGAACCTTTGGATATTAAGTATTCACTTATTGGTATTGATGAGGGAGAATCTTTAAATGCAGGAGCTACGAAATCATTTCAAGTGAAAGTGGTATGGGACAGTAGTGCAACAAGTGTACCAAGCAAAAGTAAGAATTTAGTATTAAAATTAAATTATGAACAAGATACAGGAAGTAGTATAGTAACCACACCAGAAGAATTTTTTGAAATCGATGAATCTGGAACAGTAAAAAAATATACTGGTACAGATACAGATATTGTAATTCCAAAAACAATTGGTGGAATTCGTGTGACTCAAATTGGGGAGAATGCATTTTATAATTCACAAGTAACAAGTGTTGTAATACCACAAGGTGTAACAAGAATTGATAATTATGCATTTATGAATAGTCAACTAACAAATGTTGAAATGCCAAATAGTGTAACAAGCATTGGTCATGGAGCCTTTACACGTAGTCAATTAACGAGTGTAGTTATACCATCTAGTGTAACAACAATTGAGGATAATACATTTTCTGATAATCAATTAACAGACATCGTAATACCAGAAGGAGTGACAAGCATTGGATTTGGTTCATTTTCAGGTAATCGTTTAACGAGTGTAGTAATATCAGATACTGTAACAAGTATTGTGGATAATGCATTTCGAGGAAATCAATTAACGAATGTCATTATACCAAAAAATGTAACAAGTATTGGTGAAAATGTGTTTGCTGCTAATACGTCTTTAACGACAATTGTTAATAAAACTGGAAACCCATTTGATTGGGCTAAAATTACTGGTCAAGGTTCAGGAACTCCAGCTGTAACAGGAACCTATGGATCCATTAATGTAATTGCTGAATAAGATGAAAGAAGATTAAATAGTTAATCTTCTTTTTCTTTGTATTCGATTTTGTTTGCGATAAACCAAAGAAAGGGGTGAATAGAATTTGAGTAATCATTTTTAGAATCATTTATATAGTCTTTTCACAAAAATTTCAACTCTTATTGATTGACATCGTGACACGTTGTCATATATAATGAATAAGGTATCTATGGAGGTATTTTATGCCAAGGGAAACATTTAAACATTTATCTAATGAAAAACAACAAGCTATTTTAGAGGCCGCGAAAAAAGAATTTAGTTTGATGTCATTTCATGAGGCTTCAATTAATAAAATTATAAAAGATGCAGGAATTTCAAGAGGAAGCTTTTATATGTATTTTGAAGATAAAGAAGATTTGTATTATACCATTACGGAACATGAATTTACAGATATGTTGCATCGAATTTCGAAGTTACTTACGGAAAATGATGGTGATTTATTTATTACTTATAGAATGTTATATGATAAGATTTTATCTTCAAAAAAAGAGACTGCAGAACAATTACATCGAAAGTTTTTATTGAATTTGAATTTTAAATCTGATCAGTTAGTTTTACAAAAAATGAATAAACATCATAAACAGGATATTGAAGTGTTTTTAACGAAAGTGGATATGACGAATTTAAATGTGCGTACAAAACAAGATATTTTTGATTTATTCGATATGTTAAATTTATTACTTGTGCATGCCCTTGTGCTGACAATTAAACATGGAAATGACATAGATAAAATAAAAAATAGATATTTCCGTCAGATTGATTTTATTATGGATGGAATAAAGAAAGGAAGATAGAATGATAAAAGTATTAAAATATTTAAAAAGTTCTTGGATTTCTATTTTAGCAATTATTGCTTTGTTAATTGGTCAAGCAATTTGTGATTTATCTTTACCAGATTATACATCGAAGATTGTAAATGTAGGAATTCAACAAGGTGGAATTACTGAGGTAGCGCCTAAGGTAATTCGTGAGGGAAGTCTTGAACACCTATTATTACTTACAAATAGTAAAGATGCAGAAAAGGTGAAAAAGGCATATCATCTTCTAAAAAAGGAAGATGCTAAAAAACATAAAGATTATAAAGTCTTAAAAGATGAAAATGTTTATGAATTAAAAGATATCAGTGATGATGAATTAGATGAGTTAGAAGATATTATTGTAAAACCAATGATGATGTTATCTGTTTTAAATGATGAAAAGGTAACAAATCAAATTATTGATGAGATTATGGCAAATAGTACAATAGAGCTTCAAGAGAAACCAGATTTATTTACGCTTTTTGCCTATTTACCTGAAGAAGCAAAAGATCAGGTTTTAGATCGTTCTCTAGAAAAAATTGAAAATTTACCTGAAACGGTGATGGAACAAGCAGCTATTTCTTATGTGAAGGCAGAATATCAAGCGGTAGGATTAAACACTGATAATATTCAAAGTCGTTATATTTTTATTACTGGTCTTAAAATGCTTGGAATTGCGTTACTTAGTATGGCTTCTACCATTGTTGTTGGATTTTTAGGAGCTAGAATGGCCGCAAGGTTAGGAAAAACCTTACGTCATCAAGTATTTGGAAAAGTTATGCATTTTTCTAAAACAGAGCTGAAAGAATTTTCAACCGCCTCTTTAATTACACGTACAACGAATGATGTTCAACAAGTTCAAATGGTTATGGTTATGTTGCTTCGAGTTGTTTTCTATGCACCAATTATTGGTATTGGTGGAGTTATTAAGAGTATGAGTACAAATTCTTCGATGTCATGGATTATTGCGGTTGCGGTGATGTGTGTCTTATCGATTGTTTTAGTATTATTCGCAACAGTAATGCCAAAATTTAAAGTATTCCAACAATTTGTTGATCGTCTAAACTTAGTAACACGTGAAATTTTAAGTGGTCTTCCAGTAATTCGTGCATTTGCAACAGAAAAAACAGAAAAAGAACGTTTTGATAAAGCAAACAAGGCACTTAGTAAATTAATTTTATTTGTTGATCGTGTGATGGGACTGATGATGCCTTTAATGACTCTAACGATGAATACAATTGTTATTGTTATTTTATGGAAAGGTGCTTATGGCATTGATGCTGGTAAAATGCAAGTAGGGGATATTATGGCTTATATCCAATATACAATGCAAATTATTATGGCCTTCTTAATGATTTCTATGGTATCTATTATGCTTCCACGTGCAAGTGTTAGTGCCAAACGTATTACCGAAGTTTTAGATAAAGATAATGTCATAAAAGATCCTGAACAAGAAAAGAAATTAAATAAAAAGAAAAAAGGTGTCGTTGAATTTAAGAATGTTTCGTTCCATTATCCTGATGCCGATGAAAATGTGATTTCTAATATTAGTTTTGTGGCAGAGCCTGGAAAAACAACAGCGTTTATTGGTTCTACTGGAAGCGGAAAATCAACGATTATTAATTTAATTCCAAGATTTTATGATGTTAGTGAAGGAAAAATTTTAGTAGATGGTGTTGATATCCGTCAGATGAATACGAAAAATTTACGTTCTAAAATTGGTTTTGTTCCACAAAAAGGAATCTTATTTACTGGAACGATTCGTTCAAATATTAAATATGGAAATCCTTCGATGAGCGATGAAGATATGATAGAAGCTGCACAGATTGCCCAAGCAACAGAGTTTATTGAGGGATTGAAAGAACAATATGATTATGAAATTTCTCAAGGTGGAACAAACGTTAGTGGAGGGCAAAAACAACGTTTGAGTATTGCTCGTGCGATTGCTACGCATCCAGATATTTATATTTTTGATGATAGTTTTTCAGCACTTGATTTTAAAACAGATGCTCGCTTACGTAGTGAACTAAAGAAGGTTACGAAAGATAGTACAGTCTTGATTGTTGCTCAACGTATTAGTACCATTTTAAATGCAGATCAAATTATCGTTCTAAATGAAGGTAATATCGCAGGAATGGGTACTCATAAAGAGTTAATGAAAACATGTGATGTTTATAAAGAGATTGCATTATCACAACTTAGTGAGGAGGAATTAAGCGATGGCGAATAAAAAAGCAGTTCCCAATGAAAAAGCAAAAGACTTTAAGGGAACCATGAAAAAGTTAATCAAATATTTAAGTAGTTATAAAATTTCCATTTTCTTTGTTGTTTTATTCGCTGCTGGTTCTGCAGTATTCGCTATTATTGGTCCTAAGGTGATGGGTCAAGTAACAACAGAGATTTACAATGGTTTAATTGGAAAAGTCATGGGTACTGGTGGAATTAATTTTGGAAAAATTGAAAGCATTTTACTATTTTTGCTAGGATTATATCTCATCAGTATGTTCTTTTCCTTTATTCAAAACTTTGTCATGGCTGGTGTATCACAGAAAGTGATGTATCGCTTCAGGCAGGAATTAAGTGAAAAAATTCATAAATTACCAATGAGTTATTTTGATAAAAAAACAAACGGAGAAGTATTATCGATTGTTAGTAATGATGTTGATTTATTAACACAAAATTTAAGTCAAAGCTTAACACAAGTAATTAGCGCAATTACAACACTCATTGGTGTATTTGTTATGATGGTTTCAATTAGTGGAACCATGACCCTTGCGACTATTTTAATTTTACCTATTGGACTCCTTTTAATAGGGTTAGTCGTAGGTCGAAGTCAAAAATATTTTACTCGTCAACAAGAATATTTGGGTCATGTCAATGGATTGGTTGAAGAAACGTATGGTGGCCATGATATAGTTACTGTATTTAATAATGAAGAGGCCAGTATGGAAGCCTTTGATAAATTAAATGATGAACTGTATCAAAATGCTTGGAAGAGTCAATTTTTATCTGGGATGATGCATCCAATTATGAGTTTCATTGGAAATTTGGGATATGTTATTATTTCCATGTTAGGAGGATGGCTTGTCATTAAAAATCGTATTGAAGTAGGGGATATTTTATCTTTTACCCAATATGTTAGAAACTTTAATCAACCCATTGCGCAATTTGCTCAAATTGCCAATTTACTTCAATCTACAGCCGCTGCTGCAGAGCGTGTGTTTGAATTCTTAGAAGAAAAAGAAGAAGTTGCTGAAACATCAAATCCTGTTTCAACGGTAAATTTAGATGGAAATATTACGTTTGATCATGTTCATTTTGGTTATACGAAAAATAAAACGATTATTCATGATTTTAATGCCAGTGTGAAAAAGGGCGAAAAAATTGCGATTGTTGGTCCAACTGGTGCTGGTAAATCAACAATGATTAAGTTATTAATGCGTTTTTATGATGTTAATCGTGGATCTATAAGTATTGATGGCCATAATATCAAAGATTTCAAACGTAGTGATTTACGTAAAATGTTTGGGATGGTTTTACAAGATACCTGGTTATTTTCTGGGACCATTAAAGAGAATATATGTTATGGAAGTCCAGATGCTTCCATAGAAGATGTAAAAGCTGCATGTAAGGCTGCTAGTGTTGATCATTTTGTCAAAACATTACCAGATGGTTATAATATGATGTTAAATGAAGAAACCGATAATATTAGTGGTGGACAAAAACAATTATTAACCATTGCCCGTGTTATTTTAGCAGATCCTAAAATCTTAATATTAGATGAGGCAACCTCTAGTGTAGATACACGTACAGAGATTTTAATACAACAAGCCATGGATCGTTTGATGGAGGGTAGAACAAGTTTTATTATTGCCCACCGTTTATCGACGATTAAAAATGCAGATCTTATTCTCGTAATGGATCATGGAGATATTGTAGAACAGGGAACACATAATGATTTATTAAAAAAGAATGGATTTTATGCAACACTATATAATTCACAATTTGAAGAAGAATAATCTTCTTTTTTTGTATAAAAACATTTTTCTTGTCAATTATAATTATGCATGATACAATGGAAGAGAAAGTAGGAGGATAGAATGAAAAAGGATAACAAAGAAAAAAAGAGTATTGTTATTATAGGATTATTAGTTGCAATGATCGTTATGGCGGTAGGATATGCTGCACTAGCTCAACAACTTACGATTAATGGTACAGCTCAAGTTAGTAGTAGTTGGGATATTCATTTTGGCTCTGGAAAGCTAGTGGGTACTGGAAATGAGGATCCAAATCACACTGGGGACTCAACGGTAGAAGCAGCGGAGCCTTCCATTAATGCTGATGGAAAATCAACAACCGCAGAATTTAATGTGATATTTAAAACGCCTGGAGATTATGCAGAATATGATTTTGTAGTAAATAATGACGGAACTCTTGATGGAAAATTAACTGGGGCAGATGTAGTTGCAACCGCAGCGGATGGAACAACAGCGGCTACCTTAACAGAACCATTAGGGATTAATTATGAAGTAACGATTGATGGTGTAGATTGGGCTACTGCAAAAACAAATCAACCAACCATCACTGCAGGTAGTACTTCAAAAGTGCATGTAAAAGTATATTGGGATAAAAATGCAACAACCATTCCAGCTACAAATATTAAAAAATTAAAAGCTATTTTTACATATACACAAGCATAAAAACATAAAATAAATAAGTAGAGCTACTTATTTATTTTTTTGTAGAAAAAAGGAATATTTTTCTTTTGGGATAGATCTATACAAAAGTAGAAAAGTATGATATAATTTAATTGTCTAGAAGATCGGTAGTCGTTTAAGAAAAACCAACACTTAAGCGATAAGGGAATCTAATTCATTTATTGTGTTGAATACTTATATTTATATAAGGCTCCTAATATAAATGATGTGATGCCCACCTGGGAGACAGGTTTTGTCGTTAAAGATGCCACTTTTAGACGATGTGACCACCCGTTTTGGGTGGTTTTATAAAATGAGGTGAAACGATGAAATTGTGTCCTTATTGTAGTGGTGAAATAAAACTAGCAGATCGTGTTTGTACCCACTGTGGAATGAAAATAGAATCAAATAAAGAAAAACAAACAACGTCAAAACAAAAACAAGAAACGAAGGAAACATATGAAGATGGGTTATATCAGGCCATGGGTCTAGAGAAGATAGGGCCTTTAAATAAATGGATTACGTTAATTCTTTGTATCTTTTTAGGTATTTTTGGTGTACACAAATTATATGAAAGAAAATATACGATGGCTTTATTTTATTTGTTCACTGGTGGTTTTTGTGGAATCGGTGTTCTTCTTGATATTTTTCTTATTTTACAGAAACAAGAAAAATATTATGTATATAAACAAAGAGTATCGTGAAAAGAAGAGATTCTCTTCTTTTTTTCTTTCTAAATATGATATAATACTACATAGGTGATAAGATGTTTGATCGTTTAGAAAAATTAATTGGTGAAGATATACAAAAAGTGAAGAACCTAACTGTCGTTGTTTTAGGCCTTGGCGGTGTAGGAAGTTATGCGGTAGAATCTTTGGTACGAAGTGGGGTAGGACACCTTATTTTAGTTGATCATGATGTAGTAGATGTGACAAATTTAAATAGGCAACTAATGACTTATCAAAAAAATATTGGTATCTCTAAAACACAAGTTTGGAAAGAACGTATTTGTGAAATAAATCCTTCTTGTAAAGTAGATGTGATCGATGAATTTATTACGAAAGACAATATAGATTCTTTATTCTATCAACCTATTGATTATGTTGTGGATGCATGTGATACGTTAGAAACAAAAAAAGAACTCATCAAATATTGTTTAAAACATCAGATAAAGTTTATTTCTAGTATGGGAACAGCACAAAAATTAGATCCAACAAAACTAGCGATTACAACGCTTGATAAAACAAGTTATGATCCACTTGCCAAAAAGCTAAGAAAATTGTTAAAAGAGGAACATATTTCAGGAAAAGTTATGGTTGTTTCTAGTACAGAAACTCCACGACCATTCACGGGAGTGACGCTAGGAAGTTGTGCGTTTGTCCCATCCGTGGCGGGCTTACTATGTACAAGTTATGTTGTTCGTGATTGTTTAGAGGTGATGTATGAAAACCATTGATCGTTATTTTAAAAAGAAAATTCCAACTATGAGGGGACAAGTCATTGCGATTGGATGTTTGGATAGTATTTTAAATGAAATTGATAAAAATGATGGAATTGTGACCTGTTATGTATTGAATAATATGAATCGACCTCAAGAAAAAGGTATGATGAAAGGTCGTAAAAAAAGTGTACATATTAAGAAATTTAAACATAAGTTTAAGAAAAAAAGAACGCATGTGATGATTGTGGATGCTTTAGAAGTACTTGAATTTTCTAAACGCTTTGTTTCCTCAAGTGTTTATATTACCAAAGAAGATATTTATATATATGCGTCAAAATCCTCAGAAGAATTGGAACAAATGATCCAAAAGTATTATCGTTATGATGTAGAGCTTTCGAAGGTTTCCTGTACTGATGGGATTATTTATACGATTCATTGTGAACAAGCAAAAACTTCTCGTTTCAAAGATTTAGGATATCTTATCAAAGATACATGGAACGAAGGAATTGATTTTTTAGGAGACTATTTAATCCATTAATTTGCTTTCTTTTAAAATTTATGATATAGTATGAATCCGAAAACGGAGGGGAAAGAAAAAAATGAAAGAACAAATTAAAAATACTAGTGTTTATAAAAGACAAAATGAAGATAAATCTATCGATATTCTTTATCAATTTCCAGAGGGAACAAGAGAAGTTCATAAATTAGAAACTTTAGATGATACCTTTTATTTGTTAAGAAAAAGAGTATTACAAGATTATTGTGATGTTTTAAGCAAAATGAAAGATTCTAACATGAAAAAAGCAAAATTATTGATATGGCGTAAATTGATTGAAGAAATATCTTGCGAAGATTTTCAAAATATGTGGTCACGTTACTATTTCACACCAAAACAGGCCTTACTTTCTGCTTGTTCATGTGAACAGTTACAAGAACAATACAAACAATTACAACATGTTCATCAACTTAAAAGAAGATAAACAATATAATTTGTGAAATGATTCATAAAACCCTAGTTGAGGTAGATGCCTAACTAGGGTTTTATCATTTAGATCTTAAATGAGTTAGTACAAATTACTTTGTATTTTTTTGTATAAACACTATATACTTATTGCAAAAATATTGACAACTGAAATAGGAAACAGGTATAATGACTTTAGAATAGGAGTGAGTAATATGGATGCAAGAAAAAAGCAAAAAGTGATTATTGGAACATTAGTTGCAGTCATCTTAGGAATGTGTGTAGGATATGCTGCCCTAAGTCAGATCTTAACAATCACCGGAACATCAGGAATTTCGGGAGATTTTAAGGTTGAATTTACCAAAATTGAGGAAGGAACGATGGTAAATGCAACTACAGTAACAACTGGTGGAATTGGTTCAACAACAGCGAATTTTACGGTGGATTTAAAAAAACCAGGAAGTAGTGCTATCTATGATTTAACTGTAGAGAATAAAGGAACGATTGATGCCATACTGGCTAGTATTGAAGGAGTAGATGAAAGTAATGGTAAAGAACCAGTAGATATCGTTTACTCTGTTACAGGCATTAAAGATGGAGATATTTTAAACTCTGGAGAACAAAAAAAGTTTCAAGTAAAAGTTGTATGGAATGCAAGTTCAACAAATGTACCAACAACTAGTAAGAGTTTAACGTTAAAACTAAATTATGAACAAAATACCGGAAGTAGTATAGTAACTACACCAGAATCATGTTTTTCAATGAATGAAAATGGGGTGATTACAGGTTATACTTGTGATGATAAAGATGTTGTAATCCCTAGTACGATTTATGGAGTTTCTGTGATCAAAATAGGGGCTAATGCATTTATTGATGATCGAATAACAAGTATAGTGATCCCAGAAAGTGTAATAGAAATTGAAGATAATGCAATTATGGGTAACAATTTGACAACAATTGTTAATAAAACAGGACGACCATTTAATTGGGAACGTGTTTTTGGTGGAGATCCATGGGAAGATGAGCTAGCTATTACTGGAACTTATGGGAAGGTTACAGTAATTTCTGGATAAAATGGAAGAAGATTAAATATTTAATCTTCTTTTTATATATTTTGTAGTCTATGGTTTTACTTTTAGTTATTTATAATATCTATTGTTTTTTTCGTCTAGCTAAAGGTTTATCGATTTTTCCTTTCTTTATTATAATTTGTTTGTTTTTTTTTTGGTCTTATAGTATAATAAATAAAGACAAAAGTAGGGTGATAGGATGTATTTAAAAAGAATAACAGCACAAGGATTTAAATCTTTTGCGGATAAGATAAATATGGAGTTTAATAATGGTGTTACTGCAGTGGTTGGACCAAATGGTAGTGGGAAGAGTAATGTAGTAGATGCTGTTCGCTGGGTGTTAGGAGAACAATCCGTAAAGTCTCTTCGTGGAGATGGGAATATGACGGATGTTATTTTTTCTGGAAGTAAAAGTCGTCATGCAATGAATAGTGCTTCTGTAACTTTAACTTTTGATAACACAGATCATTATTTACCAGTTGATTTTGATGAAGTTTCGATTCGAAGACGTGTATATAAAGATGGAACCAACGAATATCATATCAATGGAGAAAAGTGCCGTCTTAAGGATGTTACAAATATTTTATTAGATACTGGAGTAGCCAAAGAAAGTTTTAATATTATTTCACAAGGAAAAATCGAAGAAATTATTAGTAGTAAACCACAGGATCGTCGTGTGATTTTTGAAGAAGCAGCCCGTGTATTAAAGTATAAAAAAAGAAAAGATGAAGCCTTACGTAAACTAGAAAGAACACACGAAAATATGAATCGTGTCAATGATATTATTACAGAATTAGAAGCACAGGTAAATCCGTTAAAGGAACAGCGAGATAAAGCTGTGATTTATAAACAAACGAAGCAAGAATTAGAAGGTTTAGAAGTAGGGTTAATCACTTCAGATATTACGGTTATTAACGAAAAATATCAACAAAATAAACAACGAATTGAACAGTTAGAAAATGAAATTATCACATTATCTACCAATCATTCGGAAAGTGAAGCAAAAATTTTAGATTATAAAGGTAAACTTTCTACATTAGATGAACAAATAAATGTAATGCACAATAAATTAATTGAATTAACCTCACAAGTTGAAAAAATTAATGGAGAAAAACAATTAATTATTGAACGTCAAAAGTATGTCGTGGAAGATCAAAAATTACATAATCAAAGTATTGAATTAAAGGAAAAGGAATTATCTTTACAAAATGAAGTAACTCGTTTAGAACAAGTAATATCGATGAGTCAAAAAGAACTTCTTACGAATCATCAATTAATAGAGGAAAAAGAGAAAGAATATGAAAAACTTTTGAGTCGAAAGAAAGACCTTGGAGACAATTTAACAAAGTTGTTATATTCCCTACGTCATCTACAAAATCAGATTGAGCGACTTAAAACAAGCATTGAAGAAAATAATTTGTTACCGATTTCTGTAAAAAAAGTCTTAACACATCCTACACTACGTGGAATTCATCATGCGATTGGTAATGTGATTGAAGTGGAAGAAGCGTATTCTGTAGCTATTTCTACAGTCCTGGGTGCGGCAACGAATTTTGTTATTGTAGAAGATGAAGATTGTGCGAAAGAAGCCATTCGCTATTTAAAAGAAACCAATAGTGGTCGTGTTACGTTCTTTCCATTAAATATTATCAAAGGAAAACAAGTAGATGATACTACTCGACGTATGTTAGATCAAGAAGAAGGGTTCATTGGGGTAGCGTCTACGTTAGTCAAAAATGATCCTTTATATCAAAAGATTATTGAAAATCAATTAGGAAATGTCCTTGTGGTTGATACACTAGCCCACGCTACAACGATTAGTCGTCGTATTGGATATCGTTATCGTATTGTTACTTTAGATGGAGAACTTTTACATGTTGGAGGTTCTCTAACGGGTGGAACTGTAAAAACAAAAAATGTCATTCGTGAAAAATATGAATTGGAAAATGCACTAAACGAGGAAAAAAATGATCTTGCGAAACAACAACAATTAGAAAATATGATGAATGATATTGATTATCAACTAAAAGGTGTAGAAGATGAACTTTATTTAGCTAAAAAAGAACAGTTGATTAAAACTGAAGAACTTCATGTGAAAGAAGAATTACGAACAAAAACTATGGAGCAATTAGATCATACAACCAAGGAAATTGAAAGTATTGGACATATGTTGGAACATAGTTTAAGTAAGGAAGAAGAACGTATTTTAAATCGTTTTTATGAAGCAACGAACGAAAAGGAAAAAGTCCGTTTATCATTAGAACAATTACGTGGTGAAAGAACTCATGTAAGTGAAGAATTAGATGCTTATGAATTTTCAGTTCGAAAAGAAAATAGCGAAGTCAAGGAAAAAAATAGAGAATTAAAAGAATTGGAAATTGAAGTCAATCGTGCGGATGTTAAATTAGATCATTTATTAACTACTTTAAATGAAACCTATGGAATGACTTATGAAAAAGCTCGTATGGAAGTAGAACTTACAGAAGAAGTTTCAACAGCTCGCCTAAAGGTAAGTAATTTAAAGCGAACATTAAAAGAATTAGGAACTGTAAATTTAGGAGCCATTGAAGAATACGAACGAGTAAGTGAACGCTTTGACTTCTTAACCTCTCAAAAAGAAGATTTAATCAATGCTGAAAATACACTATTAGAAATTATTCAGGAAATGGATGAAGTGATGGCTGAAGAATTTTCAAAAACTTTTGAAACGATTCGTAATCATTTTAATGAAACGTTTCAAGAATTATTCCGTGGTGGTCATGCTGATTTAAAATTAACAGATCCTAAGAATTTACTAGAAACGGGAATTGAAATTGTAGCTTCTCCTCCTGGAAAGAAATTAACGAGTATTTCATTACTTTCAGGTGGTGAAAAAACATTTACAGCAATTAGCTTATTATTTGCTATTTTAAAATCACGTCCAGTTCCATTCTGTATTTTAGATGAAGTCGAGGCTGCCTTAGATGAAGTCAATGTTGATAGTTTTGGTCATTATGTGAAAAATTTAAAAGATAAAACACAATTTATTTTAATTACACATAAAAAGAAAACGATGGAATATGCAGATCTTCTTTATGGAATTACCATGCAAGAATCTGGTGTATCTAAGTTAGTTAGTGTAAAATTAGAGGATATTAAAGAAGATAAAGCATAGAAAAATTATCAAAAAAGGTAAAAAATATTTTTTACCTTTTTTTGTCTACTTTTATGAATTTGTTTGTAAAAATATTGACAAATAAAATAGGGAGAAGGTATAATTATTTTAGAATAGGAGTAAGAATATGAAAACAAGACAAAAACAAAAAGTGATCATAGGAACACTGATTGCAGTCATCCTAGGAATGTGTGTAGGATATGCGGCTTTAAGTCAGATCTTAACGATTACAGGAACATCAGGAATTTCAGGAGATTTTAACATTGAATTTACCAAAATTGAAGAAAATACAATGGTAAATGCTAAGACGATAACGAAAGATGGTATTGGTTCAACAACAGCAAACTTTACCGTAGATTTAGAAAAACCAGGAAGTAGTGCTTTATATGATTTAACCGTAGAGAATAAGGGAAGTATTGATGCTGTTCTAACTAGTATTACAGGTCTTGATGAAAGTAATCAGAATGAACCTGTAGACATTATCTATACAGTTGCTGGAATTGAAGAGGGGGATACTCTAAATTCTGGGGAACAAAAAAAGTTTCAAGTAAAGGTCGTATGGAATGTTAGTGCAACGAGTGTACCAACAACTAGTAAGAGTTTAACGTTAAAGCTAAATTATGAACAAAACGCCGGAAGTAGTATAGTAACAACACCAGAAGAATCTTTTGAAATGGATGAAGCTGGAACAGTTACAACTTATACTGGTACCGATACAGATGTTGTGATTCCAAGTACGATTCATGGAGTTCCTGTTACTAAAATTGGAGATAGTTCATTTCGAGGAAAAGGGTTAACAAGTGTTGTTATCCCAGACAGTGTAACAGAAATAGATTCAAGTGCTTTTGCCTCAAATAACTTAACTAGTGTTGAACTTCCAAAGAACTTAACAACTATAAATTATGGTATATTACAAAGTAATCAATTAACAAGCATAAAAATACCAGATGGTGTTACAACAATTGATGGTTTTGCTTTTCAAAATAATCAATTAACCAGTGTAGTGATTCCAGATAGTGTAAAAACAATTCGTGATAATGCATTTTCTCAGAATCAATTAACTAGTGTTACTATTGGGGCCAGTGTTGAAGAAATTAGTAGTTATGCGTTTGAGATTTCTCATTATGAAGGGATGACATCGAATCCTAATTTAACAAAGATTATTAATAAATCAGGAAGGCCATTTAATTGGTATGAAATTACAAGACAAGGTAATTATCAATCTGCAGTAACAGGAACATTTGGACAAGTTATAGTAACTGCTGAATAAGATGGAAGAAGATTAAATACTTAATCTTCTTTTTGTATGTTCTTGCATTATATATCTATTAATGTATAAAAATTGTCTTGTCAAAAATATTTTTCTTTTGATAAAATAAGATTGAAATGAGGTTATTATGAAAAGAAAAACAAATCGTTTCTGGTTAGAGAGAAACTTAGAACGTTTTCATCGTGGGGAGGCTAGTCTATTTTTAGATCCTTTCATGTTTCATCAGATAAAAAAAGCGTTAAAAAATAGAAAGTATCAAGTATGGGAACCATTTGCTGAAAGTGACTACAAAATCATTTATACATCAACATTTCCAGAAATTAGTTGTTTTAGCGTAGAGTGTGCACAAGAAATGACTCATCCAATGCTGATGGGAAGTTTATATGCTTTAAATATGGATTCGGGTTATATTGGAGATATTGTAGTTGGTGATGCTTGTTACTTTTTTGTTATGTCAAGTTTAAAAGATTATATGAAACAGAATTTAACGATGGTTGGTTCTTTTCCTATAAAGTTAGTTGAAGTAGATATCGATGTTTTAAAATCTTATGAGAGAAGTTATGAACATCTTGAAATCTTAGTTCCTAGTCTTCGTTTAGATGTTATTTTATCAAAAATAGCTCATACGAGTCGTCGTATGATCAAAGACAAACTTTTAGATGAAGAGGTCACGTTAAATTATGAAATGATGAAAAATGGGGCAGTTGAGCTGAAAGAAAAAGATGTTTTTTCGATGCGAAGGTGTGGTAAATTTCGTTTTATCGAAGTGAAAGGTACGACGAAAAAAGGCAATTTGGTTCTAGTGATTCACAAGTTTTAACTTGTTTAATTTGATGAGTTATGTTACAATAAGAATGTATTCTAAAAGTAGGTGTTGAAATGGAAGATACCATGGTTTTTAATTCAGATAAAGTTCAAGATGTAGATGCGATGAAAGTTTTTAGAGAAGTTGCGATTGCTTTAGAAGAAAAAGGGTATTCTGCAATTGATCAACTTGTTGGATATTTCATGAGTGGAGATCCTGGGTATATTTCTAATTATAAAGATGCACGAAAAAAAATTACTGAGATTGACCGTGCAAAATTATTAGAAATTATTGTAAGAAATTATTTATCATCATGCGATATTTAGGATTAGATTTAGGTACTAGAACACTAGGTTGCTCTATTTCAGATGAAACAGGAACCATTGCTTCTACGTTAAAGACCATTCGCTTTAAAGATTCTATGTATCATGAACTTTTGCCTCAAGTGAAAGAAATTATCGATGAATTTCAGGTTGGTACGATTGTTTTAGGATTTCCAAAGAACATGAATAATACCATTGGACCTAGAGGAGAGACTGCTTTAGAATTTAAAAAAAGTTTGGAAGAATATCTAAATATAGAAGTTTTTTTACAGGATGAACGTTTGTCTACGGTTGAAGCGACCAATTATATGATTCAAGCAGATATTTCTCGTAAAAAAAGAAAAAAGAAAGTGGATAGTGTTGCTGCCAATATTATTTTGCAAACATATTTAGATAAAATGAAAGGGTGAACGATATGGATGAAAAAATGACTTTTAAAATATTTGATGAAAATGGGAATGCAACAGAATGTGAGGTATTATTTACCTTTGATTCAGAGGAAACTGGAAAGAATTATATTGTTTATACAGACAATACGAAAGATGAGGAAGGAAATACAAAAGTATATGCCTCAATTTATCATCCAGAAGATCCAACAAAGCTAGATCCAATTACGACAGATAAAGAGTGGAAAATTATTAGTATGGTTTTAGATGAAGTTATGGCAGAAGCAAAGAAAGAAGTAGAAAACGAAGGACAAGCATAGTCCTTTTTGTTCGTGATTATTAATGGCAAAGAAAAAGAGAAGATTAAAAAAATCAGTTAAAATTTCTTTCTTTTTTATGATTGTTTTTTGCTGTTCTGTTGGTATTTTATTGTTTGAATATCATCATGGGCTTTCTGCAGTTGATTCAAATGGGAAACAAGTTGAAATAACCATTGAAGCTGGAGATAGTTATTCTAGCTTAGGTCATTTTTTAAAAGAACAGAAATTGATACGTTCAAAGTTATTTTATAAATTATATATTAAAACACATACACTAAAGGGGTTAGAACCTGGAACTTATATGTTGAGTCAACAAATGAATGTGAAAGAAATTTTATCCACACTTTCTAAAGGGGAACGAGTGATTCAAGTGGTTACCTTTAGAGAGGGATTGAATATGCGTCAAATGGCTCAGGTGGTTGAAAAAGAATTAAATATTAAAGCAAATGATTTTATACAAGCAGCTAGTAATACATCTAACTTAAATGAATGGATTAAGAAGTATTGGTTTTTGACAGAAGATATTAAAAATCCTATGATCTATTACCCTTTAGAAGGATACTTATTTCCCGACACTTATCATATTGAAAAAAATGCTTCTCCAAAAGAAATTTTGGACAAATTGTTAGATAATACCAATGAGAAATTAAAAAAGTATCAGGATTCTTTTAAAAAGAGTAGCTATTCTATTCATCAAGTGATGACAATGGCTTCGATGGTTGAACTAGAAGCTGTAAGTGCACAGGATCGTGAACAGGTAGCCCGTGTATTTTATAATCGACTAGATCGAGGAATGAGTTTGGGTAGTGATGTTACTACTTATTATGGTGCTAAAATTAATATGGGAGATCGTGATTTATATCAGAGTGAATTAATTGAAGCAAATGCATATAATACAAGAAGTACTAAAATGGCAGGGAAACTTCCAGTAGGGCCTATTTGTAATCCTAGTTTAACATCTATCAAAGTATCCATTGATCCTGTAACCCATTCTTATTTATATTTTGTTGCGGATAAAAACCGTAAAGTATATTTTAATACGAACGATCGTGGACATCAACAAACGATCGCATCATTAAAAAGACAAGGATTGTGGCTTGAATGGTAATGAAAGATTTAGAAAATTATGCAAAAGAGAATCATATTCCAATTATGCAAGAAGAAGGGTTATCTTTTATGCTTACTTACATCAAAGAACATAACGTAAAAACCATTTTGGAAATTGGGGCAGCGATTGGATATTCCGCTATCCGTATGGCTAGGTTAGATCCAGAAATTAGAATTGTGACGGTGGAACGTGATTTAGAACGTTATAAGGAAGCAGTTTTAAATATCGAGCGTTTTGGATTAGAAAAACAAATTACAATTTATCATATGGATGCTTTCCAACTAGATTTAGAAGAACAATTCGACTTTATTTTTATTGATGCTGCAAAAGCACAATATATAAAGTTCTTTGAAAAATTTAAAAAAAATTTGAAAACAAATGGAACTATTTTGTCAGATAATTTAAATTTCCATGGCTTGACGCACCAAAAGGAACGTATCGAGAGTAGAAATTTAAGACAGTTAGTTCGTAAGATTAATGCCTACATTGATTTTCTACAGAAAAACGAAGAGTTTGATACGATATTTTATGATTTTGGGGATGGAATAGCTATCAGTACAAAAAAAATATAAAAATTGTAGAAAAAGGGTTGACAACCTTTTTTCTTTTTGGTATTATAAAGCAATTTTGTAAGGAAGGGGATTATATTATGAGAAAGAAAGTGATTAAAAACTTAAAAATTTATATGAAATCTCATTATTTATGTGAGATAAGACCGAAATTACATAAATCACATCTTGCGGTTTATACAGGACTATTAACTTCATTAATGATGAATGGGATATTTGTGAATACAACCAGTGTGGAAGCAGATGACGTCATCGAGGAGCAAATTATAGAACCTATAGATAGTGAAGAGGATTCATTTACGGATCAACTTGTAGAACGTATGATTCAAGGTCATCAAGATTATCAAATAGGGAAAGAAGATTATGATCGATATGTTCAAAGTCTTTCAAGACATTATCGTGTAAATAAGCATGCAATTTATCAATTGCTTGATCAGACGATGCCTTATTTATTAACACAAAATGACTTTGAAAAGACAGTACAAGGTATCATCGAATCAAATATTCAAGAAGGAAACTTAGAAAGTAGACCTTTACCTGATGTAACACGTAAGGAAAAGATTCGTTTAACGACGTATCAATATACACCAAATGGTTCAGATAAACAATTAGGTGGAAGCCTTGGGTTAATTGAACCATATTTGAAAGATGGAAGTATCTATTATGATGAAAATGGGTTTGCCATGTATAAAGGTGGAACTAAATCGAAACATAATGGTGTTGTATATGGTGAAAAGGGAAAAGATTATGTGATTGTCGCAACGGCAACGGAATATTTAATTGGTCCTAATTATAAGAAAAATGATAAGATTACTTATTATTCTTATAATGATACGTTCAAGTTAGAAATTACAACTAAACATGGAACAAAACAGTACGATGCCCTTGTTTTAGATAGCTGTGGTGCTAGTATGGATTGGTCTGTGACTTCGAGCGGAAAATATGCACCAGATACAAAGAAAGAAAAAGATTATTGTAGAAATACGAATAATAAAAAAATTGATGTATTTACAGCACCAAAAGGATTTTCTAGATTAGAAAATCCAAAGGATACTGCATATCAAGTGATGACTGTCAAATCAGAACCAGAAAAAATCGAAAAACTTACTTCAAATGCTTTAAAATATATTAAGCATAGTTTTGAAGAAAAGAAATTGTATTCTGCTAAAATAAAGATATTAGTATAAAAAGGGAAAAGTAGCATTTTCTTTTCTTTTTTGATATAATGAAAAAGTGGTGAAATGTATGACAAAGTTTATGGTAATTCCAACATCAAAGAATCTAGATCGTTTTCTAGGTGCTGACGCTTTTTTGTTTGGAATGAAAGATTTATGTATTAATTTTGGGACAACTTATACCTTGGAAGAGATAAAAGCCTATCAAAAGAAATATCCTACACATGATATTTTTATTTCTGTAAATAAAAATATGCGTAATGAAGATTTAGAACATTTAAAAGAAGTATTAATAGAAGTAGAAACCATGGGTGTAAAAGGTATTTTTTATTATGATATCAGCGTTGTTGAGTTAAAGAAAGAGTTAAATTTAAAAACAGATCTTGTATGGCATCAAGAACATTTAACTACCAATTATGCCACTTGTAATTATTGGTATACGTTTGGTGCTATTTATACTTGTTTATCTAATGAAATTACCATTTCGGAAATTAAAGATATTTGTAAACGTATCCATGGAAAAGTGATTCTTCCAGTATTTGGTTATATTCCTATGTTTACAAGTGCTCGTCATGTTGTTGATAATTATATTACCCAAATGAAGTTAGAACGTAAAGAGGGCATGCATTATATTAAAAAAGAGGGATATACGTATCCCATTGTTGATGAAAAGCACGGAACGACCGTATATTCTAGTTTTATATTAAATTCTTTAGAAGAACTACCTACCTTAAAAGAAGAAAAGATGGATTACTTTTTACTAAATTCTTTTGGTATAGATTCTCTTGTATTTGAAAAAGTACTTGAATTATATAAAAATATTACAAAAGAAAATCAGAGAGATATGATGAAGAAGTTTGAAGCATTAAAATTACATACGGATTCTGGATTCTTATATAAAGAAACGATTTATAAAGTAAAGTAGGTGAGATATGAAAAAACATGAATTGTTAGCTCCAGCAGGGGATTTAGAGCGCTTAAAAGTGGCTATTCATTATGGTGCAGATGCGGTTTATATTGGTGGACCCTCTTTTGGTCTTCGTGCAAATGCAACGAATTTTACTCTAGATGAAATAAAAGAAGGGGTAGCGTATGCACATCAATATGGAAAAAAGGTATATGTAACGGTAAATATTGTCATGCATAATCAAGAACTTGAAGCCTTAGTTGATTATTTAAAAGCATTAGAAAGCTTAAAAGTAGATGCGATTATTGTGAGTGATCCAGCTATTATTCAATTAGCGAAGCAGGAAACGAATTTAGAAATTCATTTATCTACACAACAATCTACCTTAAATAAAAAAGCCGTAGAATTTTTTAAAAAACAGGGTGTTACTCGTGTTGTTTTAGCACGTGAAGCTTATAAGGAAGAAATTGAAGAAATTTTACGTGATGTCGATATTGAAATTGAAACTTTTATTCATGGTGCCATGTGTTCTTCATTTAGTGGAAGATGTGTTTTATCCAATTATTTAACAGCGAGAGATTCTAATCGTGGTGGTTGTAGTCAAATTTGTCGTTGGGATTTTGATTTATATGATGAAAATGAAAAACCAATGGCCGGAGAGAAACCATTTACTTTTTGTACAAAAGATTTATCAATGTTAAAACATTTACCAGAAATGATGAATATGGGGATTACTTCTTTCAAAATTGAGGGGAGAATGCGATCTATTTATTATATTGCCACTGTTGTAGACACTTACCGAAAGGTCATGGATGCTTATATAAAGGATCCTAAAAATTACACATATCAACCACAGTTAGAACTTATTTTAAGACGTGTTGCGAATCGAGATTCCATACCACAGTTTTTTAATCATAAAAATGATCATGAATGTCAATATTATAATGGTCGTATTGAATTATCTAATCAAGATTTTTTAGGTGTTGTTTTGGATTATAAAGATGGTATGGTTACTTTAGAACAACGAAATTATTTTAAAACGGGAGATATGGTTGAATTTTTTGGCCCTCATCATGAAACTTTTACTTTTCAAATTACAGAAATTTATGATGAAGATGATCAATGTATTGATGTTGTTAGGCATCCAAAACAAGTCGTTCAATTTTCTTGCCCATATCCTTTAGAATATTTAGATATGATGCGTAAAAAAACATTTCAATAAACTGAGATGTTTTTTTTGCATATAATGTTATGAAAGGAGAACTTTTATGAAAAAAATATGGAAAAATTATAAGATGATGTTACTTTTATTAGGGGCTGTTATTTTAGGCGTTTTGGCAGGTCTTTATTTTAAAGAAGATGTCTTAATTTTAAAACCCCTTGGAGACCTTTTCTTAAATCTTTTATTTGTTTTAATTGTTCCATTAGTTTTTTTAACCATAACCACTTCTATTGCACGAATGAATGAACCAAAACGCTTATCTAAAATTATGTTTTGGATTGTTCTTGTTTTTATTGTTACTTCCCTTGTTTCAGTATTTATTGGTTTAATTTCAACGCTTCCAGTTCGTTTAGTTTCAACTCAAAATAGCGAAGAAATTAAGCATAGTTTAGTTGTAGAAAAAGAGGTAGAACCATTAGAACTAAATCTTCTTGAACGCACCGTAGAAGTTTTAAGTGTCAGTGATTTTAAAGATTTACTTAGTAAAGAGCATATGATTGCTTTAGTAGTGTTTTCAATCCTCACTGGATTAGCAGTTCGACATACAAAGAAGAAAGGGGAAGCCTTTTATCAGGTATTGGTTTCTATGAATGAAGTTGTTTTGACATTAGTAAAATTTGTGATGTATTATGCACCTATTGGTTTAGGGTGCTATATTGCTTCTTTTGTTGGAACATTTGGTGTCGGAATTGCTATTGGTTATGTGAAAACTTTTGTTATTTATACAATCGTTTCTATTTTATTCTACTTTGTTATTTATTCCTTTTATGCTTATCTTGCGGGTGGAAAACAAGGCGTTGTTCGTTTCTTTAAACACATCCTTACACCAACTTGTACTGCACTTGCAACCTGTTCTAGTGCTGCTTGTATTCCAGTAAATACAGAGGCTTCAAAAAAGATGGGTGTATCTAGTGATATTGCAGATACGATGATTCCCCTTGGAACAAGTTTTCACAAAGATGGTTCCATCATTGGAAGTGTCTTTAAAATTATGTTTTTGGTTTGCTTGTTTGAATCACATCTTGATGTAACACTAATTATTCAGATCTTAGGTGTTGCACTACTTGCTAATTTATTAGTAACTGCTGTTCCTATTGGTGGAGGAACGATTTCTGAAATGCTTATTATTACGATGATGGGGTATCCACTTTCAGCGCTTCCTATTTTAACTATTATAGCGACAATTATTGACGCACCTGCAACGGTTTTAAATGTTGTTGGAGATAGCGCCTCATCGATGTTAGTTGCGCGTGCAGTAGACGGAAAACATTGGATGAAAGAAAAATTACATCAAGAAATGTAATTTTTCTTTTTTAGTACTAAAAAAGAAAAAAACGAATAGGATAACATAAACAGTATCAAAAAGAATTGACAAACGAAATAAAATGTAGTATTATTTTGTGGAATCGTGAAAATAATGTATGTTCAATCATACATTTTTGCATACAAGAAGGGATATGATGAAAAGTATGTCAACAAAAGAGATTTATCTAACAGAAGCGGGTTTAGAAGAAAAGAAAAAGGAATTGGAATATTTAAAATTAGAAAAACGTCCACAAGTGATTGAAGCTTTAAAAGAAGCTCGTGCTTTAGGGGATTTAAGTGAAAATGCAGAATATGATGCTGCACGTACAGAACAAGCAGAAGTAGAAGGAAAAATTAAGATGCTTGAAGTGATGATTGAAAATGCAGTCATCGTTAATACAGCTGGAAATGATAAAGTTTCGATTGGAAACGTTGTTACGTTAAAATATGATGATGACGATGATACAGAAGAGTATACCATTGTAGGAAGTACAGAAGCTGATCCTTTTGAAAATAAAATTTCTAACGAATCTCCAATTGCGAAAGCGATTATGGGTGCAAAAAAGGGAGATACAGTTATGGTATCTAGTCCAAACGGGGAATATAATGTCACTATTATATCTATAAAATAAACGCTCATGAGCGTTTTTGCTTGATTAAAGAAGGAATTTAGTATATACTATTAAAAGTAACGGAGGGAAATTATGGCAAAAGAAATTACAATAAAAGTAGAAGGAAAAGAATGGGAAGAGGCAATGGATAAAGCCTTCAAAAAGGCCAATAAAAATGCTAAAATTCCAGGATTTCGTCCTGGAAAAGCACCAAAAGAAATTTTCTTAAAAAAATATGGAAAAGAATCTTTAATGATGGATGCTGCCGATGAAGCAATTCATACAGCCTATATCAAAATGCTAGAAGATAATAAAGATTTAGAAATCGTTGCTCAACCAGAGTTAAATTTAAAATCTTTAGATGAAAATGGTGTTGAATTTGTTTTTAAATTAACTTTAAAACCAGAAGTTAAATTAGGAAAATATAAAGGTTTAAAAGTAAAGAAAGAAAGTACAAAGGCAACGAAAGAAGAAATTGATGAAACCATTAAGACGATGCGTGAACGTTATGCTGAAAGTGTAACTAAAGAGGGATCTATCGAAGAAGGAGATACCGCAGTTATTGACTTTGAAGGATTTAAAGACGATGTAGCTTTTGATGGTGGTAAAGGAGAAAATTACTCTTTAAAAATAGGATCACATACTTTTATTCCAGGATTTGAAGAAGCACTTATTGGTTTAAAAGCAGGGGATACAAAAGATGTAGAACTTACTTTCCCAGAAGATTATCATAGTGAAGATTTAAAAGGACAATCCGTTGTTTTTAAAGTAAAAGTTCATGAAGTAAAAGAAACGATCGTTCCAGAATTAAATAAGGAATTTTATGAAGATTTAGGAATGGAAGGAATTCAAGATGAAGAATCTTTACGTAAACAAGTAGAAGAAAATATTGTTGCTCGTAAAGAAAGAGATGCTGAAAATAAATACATTGATGATTTATTAAAGGCAGCTATGGATCATATGAAAGTTGATGTTCCAGAAGTTATGGTTGATGAAGAAACACATCGTATGATTCATCAATATGAAGATAATCTTAAAATGCAAGGATTAACATTAGAACAATTTTATCAATTTACAAATTCTGATGAAGCAGCGTTAAAAGAACAAATGAAAGAAGAAGCTTTAAACCGTGTAAAATCTCGTTTATTATTAGAAGAGATTGCCAAGGTTGAAAAAATTGAAATTACAGATGAAGAAGCAGATAAAGAGGCTTCTAGTTTAGCTGAAAAATATGGAATGTCAAAAGAAGAATTCTTAAATGCTTTCGGCGGAGTTGAAATGGTAAAATATGATGCAATGATGCGTCAGGCTATTGAAATTTTAAAAGAGGAAAAATAAGACATGTAAATTGTCTTATTTTTTTGAAATATGTTAAATTTTATAAATGTGAAAGAAAAAAGAAACAGAAATATAAAAATGTCTAGAACCAATGTAAGAAATTGGTTCTTTTCTTTGGTCAAAAATAGAAAAAGTGCGCTTTGACAAGGAAAAAGAAAGAAAGTAGGATGGTGGACAGGAGGGAAGAACATGAATAAAATAAAAGAGTTAAATGAAATCTCAAAGAAGTATGTAGAAAGAGGAGAGGTGGTATCGCCATTAAACGATAAAGTGTTTAAGGCACTCTTACAAGATGAAAAGTGTAG
>JAETPN010000018.1 GCA_021771185.1 Bacillota bacterium
GAACGTATTAATAATGTAGAACCTAGTTGTATTACGATATCCGTTTTAAATCATGAGATTAAAGATCTAGTTTATCCGCAGGATACGAAAGATTTTCAAATCAAAGTAACAAGTACCTGTACGACTTTAAGTAGTAAAGAGATAGAAATTTATTTTAAATATGATAAACAAGAAACACAAGGTGGAGTTATACCTACTATATCAGATAAAATAACTGAGTTATTAAAGACAAAGCCAACATATAATTATATGGATGGAACGTATTTAAAAGGATATCAAGATTCAAATTATGCATGGTTTAATGGTTTTATGTGGCGAATCATGGGAATAAATAAAGATGGTAGTGTACGTATGATTACGGAAGAAGATGTAACAGCAATTCGATGGGGACCAGATCTTTCTGGTGCTCAGTATGATACAAGTTATGTCAATGATTGGTTAAATAATTATTTTTATCCCAAGTTAAAAAATAAAGATTTTCTTGTAGATACAATATGGTGTAGTGAGGTGGCGACTGCTATGGGTGATTCATCGCGCACAACCTGTACTAATAATTTATCAAAAGAAACGAAGCCAGTTGGATTGATCTCACTTGATGAATATAATCTTGCGAATGGAGAATCAAGTTATTTAGATACTGCACAACAATTTTTGACTTTAACGCCATCTGGTGAGAGGGTATTTTCTGTGAATCAGTTGGGTAACCCCCTTACTCTCATGACTAAGATTGATGGAGGTGTCCGTCCAGTGATTTCTATTTCATCCGATATCATGAGTACTGGAGGAAGTGGAACCTTAATAGATCCATATATGATAGAAGATAAGACGAATGATACCACAGGAGCATTAAAGGATCATAGTTATGTGGGAGAATATGTAACGTATGCAGGAAGAAACTACCGAGTGGTAGAAACAAGTGATCGTGGAACAAAATTAATCTTAGATGGATATTATGATGCTAATAATGATGGAATAATAAGTGAGACAGATGATTATTCAAAATATAAAGAAAGTGTATCTGGTGAATGTTCATTATGTATAAAGATAAATGAAGAATCATTTTTAGATTGGCTCACAAATAATAATAGTAATGATGCCTTAAAATTATCAAGTACGACCTGGTATCAAGGTGCTTATTGGACAGGTGGAGACTATAAAACAAACTTATTAAGTACTGAAAATCCGTATACTGGTAAAGTAGGATTAATAAGAGTTGGTGAAATGTTGTCAGGGCAAAGCGAAACTATCTTATCAAAAAATCATACAGTAGAGAATGCTTCAGGTAATAATCATGCCTATTGGACAGGAACATTATACCATGGCTATAATACATGGAGCATCGGTAAAGACGTGATTCCTAGCAATTATCATGTTTTGAACACGAGAGGAATTCGTCCTGTGATCATGATTTCCCCTGATATTATTATTACTGGAGGTAATGGAACGCCAAATCATCCTTATCAAATTTAGAAAAAGTCTTTTGTGACTTTTTTCTTTTTCTAAAACATAGTATAATATAGTTATTGAGAGGGTGATAGTATGTTATCGGATATTGAAATTGCAAGACAACATAAACCAAAGAAGATTCGTGAAATTGCGGACCATTTACACATTCCAGAAGAATTTTTAGAACCTTATGGTCAGGATGTTGCAAAAGTTGATTTACGTCTTTTAGAAACATTAAAGGAAAAAAAGAATGGGCATTTAATTTTAGTTACTAGTACAAATCCAACGCCATTTGGTGAGGGAAAAACAACCATGACGATTGGAATTATTGATGCATTAAAAAAGTTAGGCTACAATGTTTGCGGTGCACTTCGTGAACCTTCCCTAGGACCAGTGTTCGGGATGAAGGGTGGTGCCACTGGTGGAGGGTATTCTCAAGTATTACCTATGGAAAAAATTAATTTACATTTTACAGGGGATATGCATGCATTAACTAGTGCTAATAATTTACTTTGTGCGGCAATTGATAATCATATCATGCAAGGAAATGAGTTAGCGATTGATCCCACACGTATTTTAATTCCTCGTTGTTTAGATATGAATGATCGCTCCCTACGCGATATTGTGATTGGGCGTGGTGAAAAAAACGGGGTTGAAAGACAAGATCATTTTGTTATTACGGTTGCAACAGAATTAATGGCCATTCTTTGTTTAAGTGAAAATTTAATGGATTTAAAACGTCGTATTAGTCATATGATGATTGCTTATAATATGAAAGGTGAACCACTTTATGTAAAAGATTTACATGCAGAGGGAGCGATGACTGTATTATTAAAAGAAGCCATGAATCCAAATTTAGTGCAGACGTTAGAACATACTCCAGTTCTCATGCATGGTGGACCATTTGCAAATATTGCTCATGGATGTAATTCTGTTGTTGCAACGAAGCTGGCCTTAAAACTTGCAGATGTTGTGGTAACTGAAGCGGGGTTTGGGGCTGATTTAGGAGCCTTTAAATTCTTAGATATTAAATGTCGAAAAGCTTCTCTTTCACCTGATGCGATTGTTTTAAATACTACATTACGTAGTCTAAAGTATAATGGTGGAGTTTTAAAAGAGGATGTATTAAAACCAAATAAAGAAGCTTTAATGCGTGGTCTTTCAAATATTGATGCCCATTTAGATGCTTTAACTTTATATACGAAAAATATCATTGTTTGTATCAATCATTTCATTCATGACACAGAAGAAGAAATTCAATATGTAAAAAGTGAAATTGAAAAACGAGGATTTGCTTGTGAAGTATCAACCTCTTTTGAAGAAGGGGGAGAAGGGGCTATTCATCTAGCTAAAAAAATCATGGAAAACTGTCACCAACAAGCGTTGTTTACATTATATAAAGTAGAGGATAAGTTAGAAGATAAAATTCGTACGGTAGTAAAAGAAATTTTACATTCTGAAGTTGCTTTTACAAAAGAAGCTTTAGAGGAAATTCAGATGATTGAAACTTTATCTTGTAATTATCCAATATGTATTGCTAAAACGCCATATTCCATTACAGATCAAGCGAAAAAGTTAAGTTATCCAAAAGGAGAGACTGTAACTGTAAAACATGTGAAGGTGCAAACAGGGGCTGAATTTATTGTTGTCTATATGGGAAACATTATGACGATGCCAGGACTACCTAAGAAACCTAATTTGCTTTCTATTGATTTAGATGAGGAAGGAACGATTGGTGGTTTATTTTAGGAGGTCTTCTTGTGCCAAAAAAACGTATTGTCTTTTCTAGAGATAGTCTAGATGACGAAATTCTTTTTGTTACACTATATCATGAAGAACAAGTAGAACAAATGGCTTTATTAAATATGAACCAATTTTTTCACAAAGAAAATACGACCATCTATCATAACTATAAAGATGATTTAAAAGCTATCACAAATCAGTCTTTACTATATATTGATTTTTTGTCTGATGAGCGAGGAATTATATTTCATTATGAAAAGGATCAACAAATAGAATACCGCTATACTTATTTTTCACTTCAAGATCCATTCTTCCGTTATCTTTTTCAACAATTTATTTATAAAGAACAATATCAAGAAAAATTAAAAATTTTATCAAAATACAAAAAAAGCGACACATTATGAATGTGTCTTTTTTTATACTTAAATAGGTGATGGTATGAAACTATATTTAGATGTTATCTTTTTTCTTAATACAGGATTTGATTTTTTGTTACTTTTAACCGTTTCCTATCTTTTACATCGACAAGCTTCGATCAAAAGAATTTTATTAGGTGCTCTTTTTGGTGGAAGTACTATTTTTATTTTATTTCTTCCAATGAATAATGTAACGTTGTTTTTATTTAAATTTATGGTGAGTATTGGCATGATTTTGATTACGTTTTCTTATCGTGATTTAAGATATACGTTAAAAAATATGGGATATTTATATATGACGAGTATTGTTTTAGGTGGGTTTATGTACTTTTTAAATACCGAGTTTTCATATAAACAAGAGGGACTTATATTTTATCATGAAGGACTCAGTATTAATTTTATGGTATTACTGATTGCTTCTCCAGTAATTTTGTATTTATATGTCAAACAACTAAAATGGCTAAAGGAAAATAGGACGTATTATCACAGCGTAGAACTGCATTTTGGGGAGCAAAAAATTTGTGGTGTAGGATTCTTAGATACGGGTTCATCTATTACTGATCCATATTTAAAACGACCAGTGCTAGTACTAGATAAACGCAAATTTATTTATGATTTGAATCGTTTTAAAATGGTTTTAGTTCCTATTACAACCGCAACTGGAACCAGTTTAATGAAGTGCATTACACCAACGAAAGTTATGATTGATGATAACCCTTTAAACCAACAAATTTTAATTGGTTTATTAGACGAAAAATTATTGTTAGATGGTGTAGATATGATTTTATCACTACAAATAATGGAGGGACTATGATAAAAAAATTCATATTATATTTAAAAAGTTTATTAAAACGTTGTCATTTATATTATATTGGAAGTAATGATCGCCTGCCTGAACCTTTATCAAAAGAAGAAGAGGTGTATTATGTTGAAAAAAGCATGGACGGGGATGAAGAAGCTCGTGCAAAGTTAATTGAACATAATTTAAGATTAGTTGTTTTTCTCTCAAAAAAGTATGAAAATACTGGCGTGGATTTAGAAGATTTAGTAAGTATTGGAACGATTGGGTTAATTAAGGGGGTACGTACTTATAAACTAGATAAAAATATTAAATTAGCGACATATGCTTCTCGTTGTATCGATAATGAAATTCTTATGTTTTTACGTAAAAACAAAAAAAGAAGAGGTGAAGTTAGTTTTGAAGATAGTTTAAGCTATGATGCTGAAGGAAATGAATTACATTTAGAAGATATTTTAGGTACGGAACATGATATTGTCACAAAAGGTATTGAAAAGGAGACAGAAAAACAATTATTATATCAAGAGATTGAAAAATTATCAGGACGCGATAAACAAATTATGATTTTAAGGTACGGTCTTTATAACGGCCCAGAAATGACACAAAAAGATGTGGCATCCCTATTAAATATTAGTCAGTCTTATATTTCAAGAATTGAAAAGAAAGTGATACGAAGGCTTAAAAATATTGTAAAAGTATGATATACTGTAATTAGTGATCATTCACTAAGAAAGTAGGTTGAGGAATGTGTTAATTAATTATAAGAACACGAGAGAAGAAATTGTATTTCAAATTTCAGATGATTTATTTCATTTTAAAGTAAATGGTTTATATCAACCAGATGAAGTAGAAAAATTAAGATGTGTTTTATTTGCTGCGAAAGAAAATTTTAAACATTATGCAGTAAAAGAACATGCAACTGTGAACCAGCAACAATATGATAATTTATTAAAAGAACTCATTATTCTTGCGGAAAATCGTCGTGATTGTACGCAACTTGAAAAATATGGAACCATGGTTGGAGGATATGCACTCATATCTTTTGTTGAAAGTCCATTATATTATCATGAAAATATTAATCTAATTGATTTTACGCATGAGAAATTAATGACTTTAGCTGATACGATTTATCATACCCCAACAGCGTATTTATCAGTGGTATGTCCAGTATTAACTTTACCAGAAGTTTATGAAGAAATGAGGTTTATGGCACAAGTAAATGGGACTTCTGTTCTACATGAGATGAGACAATTTGCTTACCAACTTGTACAATATATTCATCAGTATCAACAAGTAGATTTAAAACAAGCAGATCAACAAACAATCAAAAGAAATAAGCAAGTACATAGTTTATTAAATATAACAAGCGAATGTGAAGATGCTTTTTATTGTAGCGAGAATATAAAAGAATTGCGTCAAAACACTAAAGAAGATTATATTCAATCTTTACATCTTGTTAATGGATTATTAAAAAATCAATTTAAAAATACAAACATATCAAAAACTCTTGTTAAAAAATAATGAATAAAAATTCTCTTTTTGTTCCACTATGGAATGAAAGGAGATTTTTTTATGTCACGACACAAGGTAGAAATTTGTGGCGTGGATACTGCGAATATTGAAGTTCTTACAAAGGAACAACAAGAAGAATTATTTAAAAAATATAAAGATGGAGACTTAATGGCGAAAGAGCGATTAGTCCAGGGAAATTTAAAATTAGTACTCAGTGTATTAAAAAAATTTATGAATCGAACAGATAATTTAGATGATCTATTTCAAGTAGGGTGTATTGGCTTAATTAAAGCAATTGATAATTTTGATCTTAGTTATGAAGTCCGTTTTAGTACGTATTCTGTTCCGATGATTAGTGGAGAAATCAAACGTTTTTTAAGAGATAATAATAGTATTCGAATTTCTAGAAGTATTAAAGATATTGCATATAAGGCTCTAAGAGAAAAGGAAGCTTTAACCGCCAATCTGGGTAGAGAAGCGACTAATAAAGAAATCGCAGATCGATTAGGATTTACAGAGTTTGAAGTGACGAATGCTTTAGAATCAATGCGAGATACCGTTAGTATGTTTGAACCTATTTATAATGATGGTGGGGATACAATTTATCTTTCTGATCAACTTGCAGATCATAAAAATGATTTATATGATCATGATACTAAATTAACCGTAAAAAATGCGTTGGATCAGTTAAAAGAAAAAGAAAAGTATATTTTATTATCTAGATATCTTTATGGAAAAACGCAAATGGAACTTGCTGAAGAAATTGGGATTAGTCAAGCACAAATTTCTCGTTTAGAAAAAAATGGTATTGCAAATATCAAGAAATATATTTCATAAAATATGATATAATGAATATGGAAACTATGAGGTGAAGATATGAAATGTATTTTACTTTGTGCAGGATACGCACGAAGATTACTTCCATTAACAAAACATGTGCCAAAAGCCTTATTAGAAATTGAAGAAGATAGACCTTTACTAAATTATATTATTGATAAAGTAAATGAGGTTGATGAGATTGATCACATTTATTTAGTAACGAACGAACATTATGTAGATGCTTTTACAACATGGGCAAGTACATTACAAAATTCAAAACCAATTTCTGTATTAAATGATCATACAACAAGTTATCAAGATCGTATGGGAGCTATTGGGGATATAGGTTATGTGTTAAATCGTGCGAATATTACGGATGATATTATAGTCATCGCAAGCGACAATTTATTTACGTATGATCTTCGTGATGTTCTTGCTTATTATAAGGAAAAACAAGCACCGATTGTCTGTGCGAAAGAAATAGATGATGTAGAGGTGCTAAAAAACCTTGGTGTTGCAGGACTAGATGATCAAGACCAAATTATTGATTTAGTAGAAAAACCATCAACTCCCGCATCAAATATTGGTTTATATGCAACATATATTTATCCTAAACACCTATTAAATAGAATTCGCTTATATTTAGAAGAAGGAAATAATCCAGATGCCCCAGGATATTTAGTAGAGTATTTATATAAACGTATGCCAGTATATGCTTATCGTTTCCATGAAGATTGTTTTGATGTAGGAAATTTAAAAACATTAGAAGAAGTCCGTACGTTATATCGAAAGAAACATCAAAAATAGATGTTTTTTTATAAAATAATAAAAAAAGAAGGAAATCGTGTAAGAAATAGGGTATATACTAGTAGGAGGTGGTCATTATTTTAGCAGAACAACAAAAATTTTATACAGCTAAAAATGATAAAGTATTTAAAGCAGTCATGTGTGATGAAGATGATTTAAGTTTGTTAAAAGGTTTTCTAGAACAACTTTTAGACATAACGATTCATGAAATTACATTACTAGGAACGGAACAAAATGTAAGACATCAAAAAGAAAGGAAAAAGATGATTGATGCGTTAGTAAAAGTAGACGAAGAATATATTCATATCGAATTAAATAGTCAGAATCATAGTTATTTAAGAAATCGAAACTTTGTCTTTTTCACAGAGATTTATTCAAAGAAAACGAAAACAAGAGAAGATTATCTAAATTTAGAAACATTCATCCATATTGATTTAACCTATGGATTAGGAAATAGTAAGGAAGAAAAAGAAGAATATGAAGTAATGAATCATAGAGGAGAAAAGTATGTAGAAAACTTCAAAATCATTGAATATAATAT
>JAETPN010000005.1 GCA_021771185.1 Bacillota bacterium
ATAATACGAACTGCATTTTTAAATTCTTTCTTTGCTTCTTCTGCCATTAAATCATCACCCACAATTTCCCATAACTCTTCCTCATTCGTCGTTTCAAACACGGAAGCCCACCTAGTTATGTTATCTCTAACACCATTATACCATGCTTTCTTGCATTCAGGGATATTTATTGTGTGGATTTCAAAGTTATCAATAAATGTTTCACTGTTTTCACTTTGGATTTTATAAATCGAAATCATTCTACAGTTTTTTTCTTTATATGCATTAAAATTAATTTGAAGATATCTAATATTTTGGTCATAAATTTCTTCCGTTTTCTTTCCTTTCTGTACTTTAAATTCTTCCAAATAATTTCTAATGGCATATAAGAAATTTCTTTGATTCGTCCAATGACGTGGAATACGATTCATTTCGATTTGAATTTTGTTTCCATTTGGCATACGCACTAAAACATCTACAGTTTGATTAATTAAATTAGGCTCAGGATCTATTTCTTGTTTTAAAAGTTCAATATTATCTTTTAAATAGCTATAAGGTATTTTCAAGTAAGAACTTAAGAAAGATGTAACAATATGAATGTTACTATTACTGCCAAAAAGTATTTTAAAATTTTGATCTTTTGTTAAAATATTTATTTTTTCGTTCATAAATATCTCCTTTCAAGGGACTACCTTACAGGAACGAACTTTCGGAGTCAAACGGCACTTTTAATCTTTCTGAACTTCTTTTTTAACTTTTTATATATTTTTTGATATTCTTTTTCATATCTTTGATATTGAAAATAGAAAACATTTTCTAATTTTTTATTTTCTTTATTGTTTATCGTTGTATCGATGTAGTAGTCTATATCTAAGTATTTTACTTCACCACGTTTGGTATCACTTAAATCAAAATAGTCAATGCCTAAAAATTGTTTTCCCAATAATGATATATTTTTATAAGGATGAATAAAATCTTCTTTATATTTACCGAAGTTTTCTTTTTTTGCGTCTAGTAATAAAACATGATCTAGACGAGCTTTAATAAAAGCTTCAGCGCATTCGTCAAAATTAGTTTCGTGACTAAGTAGTGGTGATATAGAAATCTGTAAGGGTCCAAAAAGTTTGAATAAAATAGGAGCACAAATACTTGATGTTTTTGGGAAGTTATTAATATGTGGTCCTTCACCAATTTGTAAAACATAATTATCAATGATAAAAACATTTTTATATCCACCACTACCATAATATTGGATTGTGAAGGAATTTTGTTTTGTTAAATCATTTAAAAGTAGGCGAATAAAATCAAAATAATTTTTCACATCATCATCTAAAATACGTTGAATGTGGTATTCCATTTGAAGTAAGAATAACATATTGTGATATTCTGTTCTCATAAAATTTTTGATAATTTTTAAGTTGGCGACATTGTAACTTTTAATAACAAAATGAAGTAAGCGATATTGATAATGATCATCTTCTAGAATCTCTGATGGATGAAATAATTCTAATATTTTAAAAAGTGAGTTTGAATCGATGATAGAGGTGGATAAAATGGTTGATAGAGAATTCTTTAATGAATTTCTTAAAAAATAATGTTCTAATAAAAAGTGATAAAATTGATAAGCTTCCTCTGAATTTGTTATTTTAGTGACTTTGATAAAGTTAATTAAATGATCTTGAAGTTCATCTAATAATTGTGATCTACCAGGTAAATGATAATTTTTAAAATATTCTTTTAAATAACAAAATTGATTACTAAAAGAAGATAATTTTTGGTAATTTTCTAAGTGCATTATAGTCTCCTTTGTTCATGTTTCATACTTATAGTATATCATTAATTAATATGGTGTGTAAATTTTTAGATTTATTGTTGTTATTTTATAAAATTGATATTCAAAGTGAACATAAATAATGAATGAAAAATAGGGGAAAAATAACAATGGATAAGAATATAATGAATCATACTATGAAAAATCTAAAGTTTACGTAAAACAAATGCATACATCGGCTGGATATGTGAATATGCTTTTGATTTCTTTCTTAACGGGAATCATTGGTGGTTGTATTTTATTTGTTATGCAATCGATGATTGGTATATAGGATGATTAGAAACTAGAGTACACTCTAGTTTTAAATTTTAATAAATTTTGATATAATAGTGTATAGAAAATCGGGTGATAAGATGGATCCATTATTTTATAAATTAGTTCGACCATTACTTTTTTTATTCATGAAGGTTGTATATCGTCCAACGATCCTTGGAAGAGAACATATTCCAACCAAAGGACCCGTGGTGCTCGCAGGAAATCATACGAATAATTTTGATTGTCTACTTTTGATTGCTTCTACCAAAAGATGTATTCATTTTCTTGCAAAAGATTCTTTATATAAAGGATGGAAAAAGCCTATTTTTAAACATATGGGGATTATTCCTGTGAATCGTAAGATTCATGATAAAAGTGTAATTCCTAAAGCTAAAGAGGTTTTAAGTACTCAAGGTGTAGTGGGAATTTTTCCTGAGGGAACATTTAACCAAACAGATGATATTGTTATGCCATTTAAAATAGGTGCGGTTAAAATTTCCAGTGAAATAGGGTGTCCCATTGTTCCTTTTGCGATTGTAGGTAAGTATCAACCATTTAAAAAGGGACTGCTTATTTCTTTTGGAAGGCCTATGGATATTGGTGATGATTTAGAAAAAGAGAATAAAAGGTTAATGGATGAAGTATCAAAACATATCATAAAGTATAAGGAGAAATAATATGCGAATCATTAAAAATTTTATTACAAAAGTTACAAAGAAGAAATATGAAAATGAACCTTGGTTATCGTATTATTCTAAAGAGGAACGTAAGATCGAATTTACGAGTAAAACGATTTATGATTATTTAAAATCTTGTGTTGGTGGAGATTTAGATTATATTGCACTAAATTATTTTGGGCGTAGAATTAGCTATAATGAATTTTTTGATAAAATTGAACAGGCAAGTAAAGCTTTTAGAAATTTAGGTGTAAAACCAAAAGATGTAGTTACGATTTGTATGCCTAATACCCCAGAAGCTGTTATTAGTTTTTACGCGATTAATAAAATTGGTGCAATTGCAGATATGATTCATCCGTTATCTGCGGTAGAGGAAATTAAGTATTATTTACAAGAATCAAAATCAAAGTTTTTAATTTTAGTTGATATGAATTATGAAAAAGTAAAACCTATTTTATCGGAAACGAATGTGTTGAAAACGGTAGTTGTTTCTCCAAAAGAGTCGATGCCTTTTCTTACAACAATTGGTTATCAGGTAACTAGGGGATATAAGATTAAATCCCTACATATTGGAAATGGAAAGTTTTTAACATGGAAAGAATTTATGTTATGTGGATTAACATCAAGTAAGAAGAATATACATATGATGCGTTCTAAGGATGTTGCGATTATTTTACATAGTGGAGGAACTACCGGGAAACCTAAGGGGATTATGGTCAGTAATTATAACTTTAATGCACTTGCGCAACAAGGTGCAGTTAATGTTTATAATGTGCGTCCAAAAGATAAAATTATGACCATTTTACCTATCTTTCATGGCTTTGGTTTAGGTGTTTGTATTCACTGTCCTTTATGTCTAAAAGTAGAAACGATTTTAGTTCCAGAGTTTGATGGTAAACGTTTTCATCGTATGATGAAAAACGATAAACCAAATGTACTTGCGGGTGTCCCAACCCTTTGGGAAGCTATGATGGAGAATAAACGTTTTGATGATGTAGATTTATCTTGTTTAAAATATGTGATTAGTGGTGGCGATTATTTAACCATTCCCATGGAACACCGAATGAATAAATTTTTACGTAGTCATGGCGCAAGCATTTCGATTTCAAAGGGATATGGAATGACTGAAAGTGTTGCGGCTACCGCTTATACCTTTGATGGAACTAATGAACCAGGATCGATTGGTATTCCGATGGTTGGAAATGAATTTATGATTTGTGATCCAGAAACAGGTGAAAAGTTACCTTTTGGTGAAGAAGGGGAAATCTGTGTTCATGGACCAACCGTTATGGTAGGTTATTTAAATAACAAAAAAGAAACGAAAAAAGTATTAAGGCGTCATGAAGATGGGAAAATTTGGTTACACACAGGAGATATTGGTTATATTTCCTTGAATGGAATTATTTATTTTACAGGAAGATTAAAACGAATGATTGTTTCCAGTGGATTTAATATTTATCCTAGTCAAATTGAAGAGGTAATTGAACGTCATCCAAAGGTGAAAAAATGTTGTGTGATTGGTATTCCACATCCTTATAAAATGCATGTTGCCAAAGCACTCATTATTTTAGAAGATGATAAAACACCAAAATCTAAAATTAAATTAGAAATTAAGAAATTATGTCGTGAAAATTTAGCAGCCTATTCTCAACCTAGAGAATACGAATTTAGAGAGTCTTTCCCAAAAACACTTTATAATAAAGTAGATTATAAGAAGTTGGAGCGTGAGGAACTTGAAAAAGTTAAATAATTTTGGTTATCGCTTACTTCGTCCTATCTTGTCTCCGCTTTTTAAATTTTATTATTGTCCTACCATTATCAATAAAGAGGTGATTCCAACTTCTGGTCCCATTGTAGTGGTTGGAAATCATAAACACATTATGGACCAATGTTTAGCAATTCTTTCTACTAAAAGGGTCTTGCATTATATGGCAAAGAAAGAATATTTTGATGGACCATATCGTTTTTTCTTTCGTTTTGTAGGTTGTATTCCAGTAAATCGTAAAATTCATGATGAATCAGCGAAAAGTGCCGCACTTTCTGTTTTAGAACAAAAAGGAGCGATTGGACTATTCCCAGAGGGTACTAGAAATAAAACAAAAAAAGTTTTATTACCTTTTAAATTTGGTGCAGTATCGATGGCTAAGAAAACAAGTGCGACCATTGTTCCCTTTGGAATTACTGGGGATTATAAATTTCGTAGTAAAAATTTAACGATTCGATTTGGAACACCTTTTAAAGTTGCTGGTATGTCTTTAGAAGAAGCAAATCAAAAATTAGAACAAGAAGTTTTAAATTTAATCCAAAAATAAAATCCCATTTGGGATTTTTTTTATAATGATTTTTTGATGGTTGATAGAATATAATCTTTACTATTATCGTCACTACCATTCCATAGAAGTTCAAAAAATACACCTAATCCAGGAAGGGTTACTTCTTTTCCATCATGAATCGATGAGACAATGGAAGACTTAATTTCATCAATTCCTGCCCCTTTAAAATTTGTTATAATATTTTCTCGTATATCAAGATTCATACTTTTCCTCCTTTATTGATATTATGTAGTAAGATGTAAAGAAATATACAATGATAAAAAATAAATTGTATATTTTAGTTGTTTATGATATGATGATTTTAGGATGGAGGAATAATATGAATACAATGTTAATTGTAATTGTGGTGATTGTTGTTTTATTATTACTATATGTAGTTTCTGCATATAATGGATTAGTAAGACTACGCAATATGGTTCGAGATCAATGGTCTCAAATTGATGTACATTTAAAAAAACGTGCAGATTTAATCCCAAATTTAGTTGAAACAGTAAAGGGGTATGCTTCTCATGAAAAAGAAACATTAGAAGCTGTCATCAATGCCCGTAATAAGGCAGTAAATGCGACAACCAAAGAAGATGAAATGCAGGCGAATGGTGAACTTAGTCATGCTTTAGGACGTTTACTTGCAATTAGTGAAAGCTATCCAGATTTAAAAGCAAACACAAATTTTATTGATTTACAAAATAGTTTAAAAGATGTGGAAGAAAAAATTGCTTATGCTCGTCAATTTTATAATGATGCTGTAATGAAGTATCAAAATAAAAGGGAAATGTTCCCAACGAATATCATTGCGGGAATGTTCGGATTTAAACCAGAAGCATTTTTTCAAGCCAATGAAGCGGATAAAGAAACACCACAAGTGAAATTTTAAGCTTACAATTTGTAAGCTTTTTTATTAAGAAGAGGAGTGTTTTTATGAAGAAAAAAAATTTGTTTCTATATTTATTTTTATTACTAGGTAGTTTCTTCTTCTGTTCTTTTCAAGTATCTGCATCTAATCATATTTCTAAGATTGATATGGATATTTATCTTGACCAACAAGGAAATGCGCATGTAACAGAACGTTGGGATGCTAATTTAAGTGATGGAACAGAAGGATATAAACCGTATTATAATTTAGGAAATAGTAAGATTTTAGATTACCGAGTAACCATGGATGGAAAAGCTTATACTACATTATCTACATGGGATGTAGATGCATCTTTCCATGAAAAAGCATTTAAAAATGGTATTCACGAAATAAATGATGGGGTAGAATTATGTTGGGGAATTAGTGATTATGGAACTCATCGTTATGTATTAACTTATACGATTACCAATTTTGTTTCTGCACTTACAGATGCAGATATGGCGTATTGGACCCTAATTCCTTATGAACTTTCTTCCAAACCAGGTCAGGTAGATATTAAAATTCATGCCGATATTCCTTTTGAAGATACACTAGATGTCTGGGGATTTGGAAATTATGGTGGACTTGCTTATGTGGCTGATGGGGCTATTTATATGTCCAGTGAAGGAACTTTAGATTCTAAAGAATACATGACAATTCTAGTAAAATTTCCAAAAGATATGTTTCAATCACAAAATCAATTAGATCATGATTTTTCTTATTACTTATCGATGGCAGAAGAAGGTGCTAAAAAGTATCAACCAGGATTCATGGAAAGATTTGCACAACTTTTTCTAATGATTCTTCCGTTTTTGATTTTCTTTGTTCTACTTTTAGTCGTTATTATTTATAGTATACGTGAAAGTGGTTGTAAAAGAATCGGAAGTAAAAAACTATATTTAGGTGCGAAGGCTAATTTATCTTCCAGTATTCCTTATTTTAGAGATCTTCCATGTAATAAAAATATTGAAAAAGCATATTGGATCTCAACAGCTTATTCTTTAACGAAACAAAAAACAGATGTTTTAGGTGCGTATCTTTTAGATTGGATTAACAAAGATTATATCACAGTAAAGAAAGTAGTTAAGAATGGTATTTTTAAAGAAAAAGAGGATCATCACTTGATTTTAAAACCAGAAACCGAAGTTTCACTAACAGGAAAACCTTTAGAACTTTATCAAATGTTAGTAAGTGCTAGTAAAGATTTGGTGTTAGAGCCAAAGGAATTTGAACAATGGTGTGAAAAAAATTATAGTAAAGTATTAAACTGGTTTGATCGTTTATTAGATGATGTTTCTAGTACTTTGGAACAGGAAGGTCATTTTCCAGAAATTACTTATAAAAAAATGGGAATGACACTTCATAATCAAACCATTGATGATGCGATTTATGAAGATGCCAAACAGATGAAAGGATTAAAAAAATTTCTTAATGATTTTTCAAATATTAAAGATCGTGAAGCGATTGAGGTTAAGTTATGGCAAGAATATTTAATTTACGCTCAAATTTTTGGTATTGCTGAAAAAGTAGCTAAGCAATTTAAACGTTTATATCCAGATGTTATTACAGATACTTCTTATGATAGTATTATCTTTATTCATACGATGTCTTATCATTCTATCTATCATGCAGAAAGTGCAAGATCTCGTGCTGAAAGTTATTCTTCTGGTGGCGGAGGATTTTCTTCTGGTGGCGGAGGAGGAGGTTCCTTCGGTGGCGGAGGAGGAGGAGGCTTCCGTTAGACTAAAAAATTGAAATAAAAAGAGTGATGTTATCACTCTTTTATTTTTATATCATTTGAACATTAGAATCATTGTAATTATTATAGTTATTGTATGGTGTTGCAACTGGTTGATTGTTCTCTAACATACAAACACGACGTTCTAAATTATTTATTTGTTGTTTTAAACGATTTATTTCACTGGAACAGTTACATCCAGTGTTGGCGTTTCCACCACAACCACATCCAGAAGATGGATTCATTGATGGACTCATCATCACAGGTCCTACGCCAACTGGTGCTGGACCCATCATAGGGTAAGGGACCATCATACCTTGTGCAGGCATCATTCCAGCATTACAATTTCGATCTTTTTTCATAAACACACTCCTTTTCATTAACATTATATGTTTTTAGGTAAATTTAGTGTATAATATTTTTGGGTGATTTAAATGAGACTAAAACATGTAAAAGGTGCAAGTGAAAAAATAGAACAGTCCGATATGGTTATTAAGGATTATATAAAATATCGTGGTCAATTTTATGAAGTATTTGAAAAAAAACAACCACTCCATATCGAAATAGGAATGGGGAAGGGTGATTTCATTCTTGGAATGGCCCGTAAGTATCCAGAAATTAATTTTATTGGTATTGAAAAATATGATAGTGTATTGGTTCGTGCTTTAGATAAATTAGTAGAACCACTTCCTAATTTAAAATTTATTCGTATGGATGCGACAATGATTGATGAAGTATTTGATCATGAGGTAGATGTGATCTATTTAAATTTTTCTGATCCATGGCCAAAAAAGAAACATGCGCATCGTCGTTTATCAAGTCCAGTATTTCTTAAACGTTATGATGAATTATTTCAAGATACAAAACGAATTGTAATGAAAACAGATAATCGTAAATTATTTGAATATTCTTTAATTTCTATGAATGAATATGGATATCACTTTGATGAAGTTTCTTTAGATTTGTATCAAGATAATGTCGAAGAGAATGTACAGACGGAATATGAAAAGAAGTTTCATGGTTTGGGATTTCCAATATATAAAATAAGTGTTTATAAATAGAAATTAACATTTTATTTACATGTAAAATAGTTCTTTTTTTGGTGAAAAGAATAAAGTTTGATATAATCTAAATAAGTAGGTGAGATATGAAAAAACTAGGAATCCTGTTGCTTACATGCCTGGTACTTTCTGGATGTACTGCTGTTCGAATAGATACCAAAGATATTGATAATACAGTAAATGTTATTCTTTCCAAAAAGAATACTTTATATAATCATGTTGGAAAAGGTTATAAGTATTATGTTCCAAGAGGTGTAACTTATATCGATACCAACGAATTTAATGAAAAGCTTTATTCGAATGGAAATTATTATTATTTATATGTTGATGCGGTAAGTTATTTTTATAAAAAAGATATTGATTATCAAGTAAATAAAGATGCTTATTATGCTAAAAAATTTAATATTCGTGATAAAACAGCCTATTTAGAAATTAATAAGTCTGAAAAAAATAATAAATATTTTATTGAATTTATGTATAATTATGCCAAAATTGAAACATTAGTAGATAAAGGGGAAATTAATCATGCCATTATGAATGCTTCCTATATTTTATCTACGGTGAAATTCAATTCTAAAGTTATTCGACTTATGTTAAATGAAAATTATTTTACGAATAAAGAAGAAACCTATGATGTATTTACATCAAAGAAAAAAGAAAATGATACAGATGATTTCTTACAATATTCGGATAAAGATAATGAAAACAAAGAAAAGGACAAGAAAAAAGATTGAGGTGTAGAAAATGAAATTTGTGGACAAGCTAAAAAATTTATTTACAGAAGAAGAGGAAGAATTTGAAGAAGCGCCTATTAAAAAGGAAGTGATTCATGTTGATATTCCAGCGCCTGTAAAAACAAAAGAGGAACCTGTACAACCTCCTGTAGAAGAAAAGGAAGAGGAAAAATTTAAATTTCCAGTTTATTTTGACGACAAAGACTTTGATGAGTTAAAACCAGCACCTAAGGTAGAATCTAAACGTGAAACACGTGTGGTGGAAGATCGTGCGATGAAGAAACCTTATCAAGGAAATGTTCGTCAAAGTACAACGTCAATAAGTAAAAAGAAAAAAGGTTTTGCTCCATCTCCAATTATTTCTCCAGTGTATGGGGTGTTAGATAAAAATTATCATAAAGAAGAAATTGTAGATAAGAATGAAGTAAAAGTAACGCCAATTATTTCTCATACGAATAGTAAAATTACAATTGATGATGTACGTAATAAAGCGTATGGTACGTTGGAAGATGATTTAGAGACAACATTATTTGGTAAAAATTCTATTTTGTTTAATGAAAAAGAAGAAAAGAAAGAAACAGAGGATTTCTTTGACGATTTAGGATTTGGTTTAGATGATGATAATGAAAATGAAGAAGTAAATACCAAAGAAGTGGTAGATCTTGATGAAATGGACATGAATACAGAAACTGTGGATCGTGATGAACATGAAGAATTAAAAGAGGATGACTTATTTAATTTGATTGATTCAATGTATGAAAAAAGAGAGGATAATGAGTAATGAATTGTTTTAATGTTGTTTTTCCTGTCATATTGTATGTTTTATTGTTCATATTATTAATAGTATTAATTGTATTTATTATTAAAATGATGGGGACATTAAATAAAGTAGACCGTGTGATTGATGATATTAATAATAAGTCTAACAAATTAAATGGTTTATTTGATATTGTGGATCATACCACTGATATGATAGCGAGTGTTAGTGATGTTGCGGTTGGTTTTATTACAAATGGACTTACCAATTTATTTAGTAAAAGAACTAGAAAAGAGGATGATATTAATGAGTAATAAGAAGAGTCGTGGATTTGGAAAATTTTTAGCAGGTGCTGCTATTGGTGCAGGATTAGGGGTTTTATTTGCTCCTAAAAAAGGTAGTGAAACTAGAAATGATTTAAAATCTTATATGGATGATTTCGTTGCTAAAGTAAAAGGTTTAGATAAAGCTGAAGTAAAAGAAGAATTAGAAGCAAAATTATATGATATTAAGGATGCTTTAGATGAATTAGATAAAGAAAAAGTTTTAAAAGCAGCTAAAAAACAGGCAAAAAAATTACAAGATATGGCTTCAGAACTTGTTGATTATGCGATAGAAAAGGGAACACCAATGTTAGAAGAAGCTGCAAATAAAGTAAAAGAGGCTTGTATCGATACAGCTAATAAAGTAGTGGAAAAATTAGAGGTAAAAGAAAAAGAGTCTAAATAAGACTCTTTTTTTAGAAATGAGGAAGTATGGAACACAAAAAAACTAGAGGGGTTTATCGTTTGATTTTAAAAATAGGACATTCGAAGAAAGAACTTTGTATTCCTGTGTTTGAGCGAGGACAATATCGATATAGTGTTGATTTAATTACGATTGATCATTTGTTGTTTTCATCATGGATGCGCGCACAGGATAAAAAGGAATTACGTGAAAAATTATTATCTTATGTTCTTGGTATTTCTAATCAACTCTCTAAAAAAGATAAGCTTTTAGCTCAAGATAAAAGTTTACTAAATCATTGTAATGAAGTCGCACAAGAACTTCATATTTTAAGACATAACTATGATTTTTTCATTGAAGGACCAGTTCCTGGAAAAAAGAATACTAAAAAATCCTACGAAGTTCTTTATGATCCAACAATGCTTTTATTTTATTTTAATGAACTTTATTATCATGTAGAAAAAAAGTTTAATTATCAAAAGGAAGCATTTCGAAAACATATTAGAGAAGAGAATTCTGCATGGCATAACCTATCTTCAGAACTTTTTACCGCACTTCTTTATAACCATGAGATATATCAAACGTTGAAAGATAAAGAAGGAGATTATTTATATCGCTTATTTGATTGTTTAAGTGTATATAAGTCTTATCAAAAAGAGGACTATCATATGTCTACGGAACAGGGAAAAGAAGATTATAAACAATTCTTTTTAGAGGAATTATCAAGGTATCCTGTATTAAGAAGTATTTTAAATCATGAAGTTATTTTAAAAAATGAGGAAATTCATCGTTTAAATTTTAAGATTGGGCAATATTATGAACAGTTATCCTCATCTATGGAACACAAAGATTTAGATGAATTTTATAGTATATATGATTTAGAAGATCTTCCTTCGGATGTTCGTGGTTATGCCGATGGTAGTGGAGAACGAAAACATTTATGAATTTCTTAGTTGAAGCATTTATTTCTTATTTGAATATTGAAAAAGCATATTCTAGCGAAACCACAAAAAATTATGAACGTGATTTAGAGTTATTTTGTTCCTTTCTTGAACGGGAACATATTTCTGACTTAACTAAAGTAAACCACCAACATTTACGTAGTTATTTGATGTTTTTGTATGATCAAAAATATAGCAAGAAAACGATTTCTAGAAATATTAGTTCTCTTCGTAGTTTTTATAAATACTTATGTAGTGAAGGGCATGTAAAAAATAATCCATGTACGTTAATTACTAGTCCTAAATTAGATAAAAAACTTCCAAATTATGTGAATTATCAAGAATTAGAGAACTTAATGAGTATACCTGATACGAAAACACCTTTAGGACAGAGGGATGCGCTTATTTTAGAAATGCTATATTCTACAGGAATGCGTGTAAGTGAACTAGTAAATTTAAAGCTAGTTGATATTCAACATGGGGAAATTCGTGTTTTTGGAAAAGGAAAAAAAGAACGTATTGTTTTATATGGAAAAGTATGTGAAAAAAAATTAATTACATATGCGAAAGATGGGCGAAATAAATTACTGAAAGACCCTAGTGTTCAATATTTATTCTTAAATAAAAATGGTAAAAAATTAAGTGTTCGTGGAGTAGAACTTATATTTGAAAATATTGTGAAGAAGAGTGGCCTTAAAATTCATGTGAGTCCTCATACATTTAGGCATACGTTTGCGACACATATGTTAAATGAGGGTGCAGATTTAAAAAGTGTACAAGAGCTTTTAGGACATGAAAACTTATCAACGACACAAGTATATACTCACGTATCTAATGAACGTATTAGAAATGTTTATTTACATGCTCATCCACGGGCAAAAAAGTAAGAATTATTTTAAAGATTTAACATTGTTTAAATCTTTTTATTTGACAATTTTTTCCTCGTTTTTCAAGCATAGACCCTTGTGCCAGTGGATTTGTTTTGTTATAATGAGGATGGGACAATGTGAGGAGGATATATATGACAAAATATGTTTACCTATTTAAAGAAGGTAATAAAGACATGCGTAACCTACTTGGAGGTAAGGGAGCAAACCTTGCTGAAATGACAAATATTGGGTTACCAGTTCCACAAGGTTTTACTGTTACAACAGAAGCTTGTACAAAGTATTATGAAGACGGTAAAATGATTAGTAAAGAAGTAGAAGAGGAAATTTTTGAACGCCTTAGTGCTTTAGAAGAAATCACTGGTAAAAAAATGGGTGATCAAACCAATCCGCTTTTAGTATCTGTACGTAGTGGTGCAAGAACAAGTATGCCAGGAATGATGGATACGGTATTAAACTTAGGGCTAAATGATGAGGTAGCAAAAGGATTTGTAGAAGCTACCAATAATCCTCGTTTTGTATACGACAGTTATCGTAGATTTATTCAAATGTTTGCGGATGTTGTTATGGGATTTCCAAAAAGTGATTTTGAACATCAATTTGATCGTATTAAAGAAGAAAAAGGTGTAGAATTTGATACAGATTTAACTGCCGAAGATTTGATGGAAGTTGTAGAAATTTATAAAAAAGAATATGAAAAACATGCAGGTAGTGCATTTCCGCAAGATCCTAAAGTACAACTTTTGGAAGCTGTAAAAGCAGTATTTAGAAGTTGGAACAATGATCGTGCGATTACATATCGAAGACTTAATGATATTCCAGGAAGTTGGGGTACTGCGGTAAATGTGCAAGAAATGGTTTATGGAAATCGTGGTGAAACTTCAGGAACAGGAGTAGCGTTTACACGTAATCCAGCAACTGGGGAAAAGAAACTTTATGGGGAATACTTGATGAATGCGCAAGGAGAAGATGTTGTTGCGGGTATTCGTACACCTAAGTCCATTGACACTTTAAAAGAAGTTATGCCAGATTGCTACGATGAATTTGTTCATATTTGTGGTATTTTAGAAGATCATTATCGTGATATGCAAGATATGGAATTTACGATTGAAGATGGTAAACTTTATATGCTTCAAACACGTAATGGAAAACGTACTGCACAGGCAGCTCTTCGTATTGCGGTTGAACTTGTTGAAGAAGGTATGTGTTCAAAAGAAGAAGCCTTACTTAAAGTTGAACCAAAACAATTAGATCAATTATTACATAAAAACTTTGATCAAAAAGCATTAAAAGAAGCAACACCAATTGCCAAAGGACTTGCTGCATCTCCAGGTGCTGCAACAGGTAAGATTTACTTTACTGCAGAAGATGTTATTGAAGCTTCTAAAGCAGGTGTAAAAGATATGTTACTTGTCCGTATGGAAACAAGTCCAGAAGATATTGAAGGAATGAATCTTGCCCATGGTATTTTAACAACACGTGGAGGAATGACTAGTCATGCTGCTGTTGTTGCTCGTGGAATGGGAACTTGTTGTGTTTGTGGTTGCGGAGAACTTCGTATTGATGAAGCTTCAAAAACCATTACAACAAAAGATGGTAAAACATATCATGAAGGGGATTATATGAGTCTTGATGGTTCTACTGGTAATGTGTATGGTGAAGAAATCGCAACGGTAGATCCAGAAATTAGTGGAAACTTTGAAACCTTTATGGGATGGGCAGATGCAACACGTAAATTACAAGTGCGTGCAAATGCAGATACTCCAAAAGATGCGAAGTCAGCACGTGAGTTTGGGGCTGAAGGTATTGGACTTTGTCGTACGGAACACATGTTCTTTGAGGAAGAGAGAATTTTCAATTTCCGTCGTATGATTACTGCAGAAACAGAAGAGGCTAGAGTAGAAGCTCTTGAAAAAATTCTTCCATATCAACGTAATGACTTTGAAGGTTTATTTAAAGCAATGGCTGGATATGGTGTAACAATTCGTTTCTTAGATCCACCACTACACGAATTCCTACCTCACACAGATGAAGAAATTAAACCACTTGCAGAAAGTTTAGGAATGACTTTTGAAGCATTAAAAGTTCGTGTAGAATCTTTAAAAGAATTTAACCCAATGATGGGACATCGTGGATGTCGTCTAGCTGTAACTTATCCAGAAATCGCTAGAATGCAAACACGTGCAGTTATTGAAGCTGCGATTAATGTAAATAAAGAAGGACTAACTGTAGAACCAGAAATTATGATTCCACTTGTTGGTGATATCAAAGAATTACAATATGTAAAAGAACAAGTTGTTCAAACAGCAGATGAAATTATTAAAGATTCTGGTGTAGATTTAAAATATAAAGTTGGAACTATGATTGAAATTCCAAGAGCTGCTTTAACTGCAGATAAAATTGCCAAAGAAGCAGAGTTCTTCTCCTTTGGAACGAATGACTTAACGCAAATGACTTATGGATTTAGCCGTGATGATGCTGGTAAATTCTTAGATGATTACTATAAAAAGAATATCTTTGAATCAGATCCATTTGCGAAAGTCGATCAAGAAGGTGTTGGAGAACTTATGAAAATAGCTGTAGAAAAAGGTCGTAGTGTTCGTCCTGACATTAAACTTGGTATTTGTGGTGAACATGGGGGAGAACCATCGAGTGTAGAGTTCTGCCATGATTTAGGACTTACTTATGTATCTTGTAGTCCATTTAGAGTGCCAATTGCTCGCTTAGCTGCAGCACAAGCACAAATAAAAAATCAAAAATAATTAAAAAGATGTGCCTGTCACATCTTTTTAATTTGACAAATCAGGAAAATATGTTAGAATACATAACTTAGTGAAAGGGGAGATTACCATGTATTTAATAAATTTACCAGAAAACAAAGTAGATGAAACATTAAAAATAATGTCTAATAACGAATTAATTCATGCAAAAGAAGAGTTAATGAATACATATATTAAGCGTGAAAGTTCTATGAATATAGGGTTTGCTACAAAAATTTATGCATTATTATTAAAAGTAGCAAATCAACTTCATATAAATCATGAAGCTACGATGGTTGCTTTTAGAACAAAATAAAGAGTTTAAAACTCTTTTTTTCTTTCTTTATGAAATATTTTAAAATAAAGTGCAATATAATGTAAAAAAGAGCGAAAAGTTACCGCTTTTTTTTCAAATTTATGGTATGATTATTATAGGTGATAATATGAAAATTGTGTGCATTGGTCATGCCTCATATGATATCACATTTCCAGTAGACGAATATCCGAAAGAAAATACGAAAAATCGTATTCAAAAAAGAGTTGAATGTGGAGGAGGACCTGCATCCAATGCGGCCTATTTACTTGGAAAATGGGGATTACCTACATCCTTTTTAGGTGTTGTTGGTAATGATGAATATGGGGAAGTTATTAAACAGGAATTTGAAGAAGTTGGTGTTGATACAACGTATTTAGAAGTAAATAATCGAATGACTACAACAAATAGTGTGATTATTGCGAATACAAATACAGGTTCTAGAACCATATTAACGTATCGACCTGAAACAATTAAGATGAAACCAGTAACTTTAGAAATTCATCCAGATATCATTTTAACAGATGGGCAAGAAGTGGAGGAAACAAATCATCTATTTCAGGAATATCCAGAAGCGATTCGTGTGATTGACGCTAGTAGACCAACGAAAGATATTATCGCACTGGCTAAACAATGTCATTTTGTTGTTTGTTCTTATCAATTTGCTTTAGATGTAACAAAGTTAACGAAGAGTAAGAGTTTACAACATTATCAACAATTATATGCCAAAATGAAAGAACAATTTAGGGGAAGAATTATCATTACTTTAGAAGAAGATGGTTGTCTTTATGAAAGTGATGGTGTCTTGAAGCGAATTCCATCTTTAAAAATGAATGCAGTCGATACGACAGCTGCGGGAGATATTTTCCATGGTGCTTTTGTTTTTGGATTAGCAAAAGGTTATACCTTAGAACAAACCATTCGTATTGCGACCATTGCAGGTGCTTTATCTGTAACTAAAATTGGTGGAAGATATTCGGTACCTAAATTAGAGGAAGTACTTTATTATGGACAATCTAAATAATATCATGTTTATTGAACGTTATCCCTCACTGGATCTCCATGGATACGACCGTGAAAGTGCTAGAGTCGCGGTTTTAGACTTTATCAGAGAAAATATACGTTTGAAAAATCAAATTTTTGTGATTATTCATGGACGTGGTAGTGGTGTTTTAAAAGATACCGTTCATACGACTTTAAGAAGGAATCGAAATGTAAAAGAGTTTAAGACATACTATTTTAATCAAGGATGCACGGTTGTGCTTCTTGCAAATTGACAAAAGTGGCATTTTGTGTTAGTATAAGCCACAAAGAAAGCCGTATGGCCATAGTCATATGGATAAATATGGAAGGGTGTTATTATGTACGAAGAAAAAAATAATCGTTTTTCAATGAAGGATCTAGTAGTTCAATTACTATTTGTCGTTCTATTAGTCTTTATTTTGATGTATTTATTTCCATCAAAACAATTCATTAAAGATTCTGTACAACCATTGTATGATCGTATCTTTAATGAAAATATTTTAATGATGAAAGATGGGGCAAAAGCTTATTTTACAACGCCACGGTTACCTCAAAATAAAGGGGATAAAGTAAAACTAACGTTAGGAGAAATGTTAGATAAAAAAATCGTTCTACCATTTACAGATAGTAGTGGTAAAACCTGTGATAATACAGCGTCTTATGTAGAAGTAGAGAAAAAAGATGATGAATATGTCATGAAAGTTAACCTAAAATGTGGGGAACAAGAAAACTATTTATTAGTTTATATGGGATGCTATGATTACTGTAAAACAACAATTTGTGAAAAAAATAAGGAAGATGTGAAAACACCACTTATTCAACCAGCAAAACCATGTTCAACTTGTGGAAATGTTACAAATAATTATATTAATAATATTATTAATAATGTTGTTAATGTGGTTAAGCCAGATCCAGAACCACAAAAATATTATTGTTCTGTCGTGAATGGTAAATATTATGGTAAAAATGGAAATGAAGTTGATGAAGCAGTATATAAAGCAGAATGTACTACGGAACAAAAGTACTATTGTTCTATCGTCAATGGAAATTATTATGATAAAGCCGGAAATAAAGTAGATAAAACTGCTTATGAAAAAGATTGCCAAAATAATCCAGATCCAGTAATTACTTATGAATATGAATATTTAAAGAAAACAGGTGGAACTTGTGAATGGAGTAATAATTGGTCTGATTGGACAGAAAAAGTATTATATCCAAATGAAGTAACACAAGTAAAAACAAAAACAAGAACCACAACACTTACTTATAAAAAAGTAATTAAGTATAAAGTTACACAATACTATGATACTTCGAAGCCAATTTATGAGAAAAAGAAAGTTCAAACTGGTTCTTATGATGAAAAAAAATGTTCTTCATATAAAACAGAAACTGTAGGAACTGGTCAATATAAAGAAGAATGGGTTGATCGTGGATTATTACAACCTACAAGTGATACTTTAGTTAATACAGCAACTAAAAAATATGAGCTATTTAACTCTTATATGGATGATTGTAATAATACTTGTTCATCACGTTTAATGAAAGTTTATCGTATGGCTGAATTAGTACGTACAGAAATAAAGAAGGAACAGACTGTGTGTGCAAAATGGACAACAAAGACCATTCCAACTTATGGTTATATTGATGAATTTGTTGGTTTTGAAATTGTAACAAAAAGGGAACCTGTTTATGGTTATGTGGATGAAGTTGTTAAAACACCATTATATGCATCAAGAACTTGTACACCAAAAGATGGAACAACAACAATTAAATGGTCAACAAATAAAAATGATTCTAGCTTATTAAATAATGGTTATGTTTTAACTGGAAATAAACGTCAAAAAAAATAAAATTTTAGGAGGATAAAAAGATGAATTTAGAAGAAAAAAGAAAAGCGTTGGAAGCGTTAAAAACATCTGGTGGAGAAGTTAAAATTAATAAGAAAGCGTTGAAAAAAGCTTTACTTGCTGGCGGACTTCTTTTTAGTAATATAGGCCTTGGGGTTGTTGCTCATAATATTTCTACCCCTGATGATACTAATGTTTTAGCGATTACAGAAGAAACCAAAGAAGAAAAAACGTATGATGTTTCTGTTGGTTATGAATTTGCTGTAATTGATTCAAAGGAAGAAATAACCAGAACTTCGCAATTAGGAATTGAATTATTAAATAATGGATTTTATTCTCTTTCTGAGCAAGATACAACGCTTAATGATCGTTCAATTGATCAAGCAACATTGAATACTACTGCTTTTTATGAGGTTATTAATAATGCAGATTTTGATAAGTTAACTGTTAGCGAAAGAAATTTTAAACGTAATGCAAATTCTGTTATGGATGATTTTCAAGATTTAGCAATACGTATGGGACTACAAGGTCAATATGGTGCTACTATCCCTGAACTACATAATTCAGTTGGTCATAAACTAACTAGAAGTTTTGTTCAAGAATTTACAACAAAAATAAATGCTTATATAACAGATAAATCTAATGCGAAAAATAAACAAGATTATAAAAAATTTATTGAGTCTATTCAAGTGGATCCAAAATACAATGACGTTGATGAGAGTGCTAAATATTTTTGTGTAATTATTGGGAATTTAGCTACTCCAGAAGTATTCACTGAATATTTCCAAGATTTATATTTTGAAAATATTGCACAATGTATTGAACAAAAAGATGGCAAATATAATATGAAACAAAAAGAATTATTAGATGCTAAAAATTTACTTAGTGTTTGGTATTCTGATACAATGGCATCTTTAGAAAGCAATTATGATATTAAAATGGTATCTCCTGTCGCTCCTGGCAAATTAAATGCTTATGGTCATAAAGTAGTGACAGAGGTTCAAATCCAACAAGAAGTACGTAATAATATTGCAAAAGGATATGATTTAAATATAGCAATCTCTAATTTAAATAAACTTGAAAAGGAAAGAAATAATAATGAATATCATCAAGTTTTGAAGAGTGGTGGTAAAAATTTAGATAAACCTTCTGTTATTAGAGAAACTAGTTCAGAAAGAAAACAAAGAATTCAAGATATTAAGGATCAAGAAAAAAATGTTGTTGATAATGGTGATACTGGTAATGTCATAGATAACAACAATGTTGTTATTGAAATTGAAAAGGATAAAGATGGGGACGAAGCTGCTGATTTAACTTTCCAACAAGGTATTATGGCAGCACAAGCTATTCGAGCTAAGTATAAAGTAGTTGATGCAAAATGCATTAAGGAATTAGAAAATCATAAAAAAAGTGATATATACAAAAAAAATAAAGCATACCGTAATGGATTCGATCAACAGATGAAACAATATGTTAATGAATATAACAAAATGAATGAGAAATGGGAAAATCGTCTTCCTGATGAAAAGCCAAATGGTGATGAGGAAAAAGAATTGGTAAATAAAAAAGAGGAAGATAGTCCTGAAACAAATATAGAACATAAAAAGGATGATCCTAAAAAAGATAATAATAACACCAATGATAAGAAAGAAGAACAAGTAAAACCTTCTACACCTTCTAAACCAACGGATACAACAAATAATAATACAGATAAAACTGATAAAGAAGAAAAACTTCCAGATACATATATTCCAATTGGTGATAGTACTTATGAAGATGCTGATGATAATAAAGAATTAGTTGGTGAAAAAGTAGAAGATAGTGAAGAAACAATTATTGATTATAATCCAGAAAAACATGTTTCAAAAACATCTACGCAAGAAACAAAAACTGAATCTAAGGCAACTAGTACAAGAAGTCAAAGATTAGCGGCTTATAAAGAGTTAAGAAGCAATACAGAACAAGTTAAAAATGTAATTGAAAATCAAAATGAAGTAGGAAAAACAAAATAGGAAAAAGGGAATACTTAGTATTCCTTTTTTTTGTTGATAAAGAGGAATAGGATAGATGAAAGGATTGACTTCCATAGGTGTTTTATGATAATATAATGTTGTATATACTCACTATAGAAGAAGGGGATTTTATGAAGGAAACATATGTCTTTGATTATATTAATGAGAATGAATTTCATAAGTTAGAACGTTCATTAAAAAAGTATAATATGTTAGCTTTTAAGAGATTAAATTTTACTTATTATCCACAATTAAAGAATGGCCAATTTCTAGGTGAAATTGTTTCAAAAAATAAGGATAAGGGTACTGTAACTTATGAGTTGAAATTACCTACAGATGTTATGTTTTCTAAAGTTCATGGTGATATTAAATTACATTATCATGTGTATGAAAAGGATCATGTGGTAATGTTAGATAAGCTTACACCAGAAGAAATTCTATCTGAAGGGCATCAATCGGAGTTAGAAACATATAAGGGTGTTATGGTTTCTAAACAACATTCTGATAAAGATATTTTTAAAATTAATTTATTAAATATGATTCAAAAATAAAAAGGTAAATTGTAAATAATTTACCTTTTAAAATTCCCAAAAATACTAATATCCACATTACCTTGAATACCATGTACTTGCCCCGTTGATGTATATTGCCACCCTTCATAAAATCCTGTCCATGTACAGATAGAATTGTATTGAGCAATCCAAGTAATTTCTTTGGTTAGATTTTCTGAATATAATTTTTCATTCGCAAGACTTTTATAAGTATAGACATTTGTTTTGTAATTTGAAGTTCTTACTCTTTGTAAAAAAATAGGAATAATCATTTCATAATCTAAGATACTTAAATGATTGGTAATATCATTTCGTTCAATATCATAATAAATTCCTAAAGTAGGGGTTATTTGATATTTTTCTAACATCGATAATACAAAGTTTGCTTCACTTTCTGCTTCTTGTTTGTTTACAGCATAACTATATAAATAAATACCATAGGGGATACCTAAACGTTTTAATTCTTGTAGATTTCGCTCAAACATTGTATCTACACTATAACTTCCAAATCCTAAGCGCAAAATAACACCATCTACGTCACTTTGTTTTACTTGATCCCAATCAATGATTCCTTGAAATTTAGATACATCAATCACTTTTTTCGCATTAGTTGCTAGAATACTTCCGTCTTCTTTATAAAAAGTTTTACCAATTTGTTCTTCTTTTATGACATGACCTTCCTGATTAAATTGATATTTTTTCTGTTCAGTGATTAATTCAGTGGTGTTCATTTTCCCATCTGGGTTAAAATATTTTTTTTGATTATTAATTGTTTGCCATCCCACTTGCATCATCCCTTGTTCATTAAAATAGTAAGTATCTTGTTCAATCTTTACTAGACCAGTTTTTAAGGTTTGATTGGTATCTAAATAATAGGTATGATGATTTTCCTTAATGAACCCCGTCTCACTTTGTCCTTGTTCATTAAAGTAATAGGTTTTATCTTCTAGGGTAATAAAACCATGAACCATTTTTCCTTCTGAATCAAAATAATAAAGAGCGTTGTCTATTTCTTTTAAACCTGTTTCACGGATTCCATCACTATTAAAATAATAAGTATCATTTTCAATGGTTTGAATGCCTTTAAAAAGTGTCGTATCACTTAAATAGTAAATATTATTTTGATCTTGAATCCATCCTGTTTCACGCCATCCGTGCTCATTAAAATAATAAACCTGATTTTCTATTTCTTTAAAACCAGTAATCATTGTACCATCTTGATCAAAGTAATATTCATGGTCATCAATTTTTTGAAAAGAGGTAAGTCGTCCTTTTTCTGGATCTACATAATACATTACCTCATTTATTTTTAAGAATCCTGTTTGTTTGCCATTTTCAGAAAAATAAAAAATTTTATTATCGATCGGAATAAAACCTAACGTTAATTTTCCTTGATCATTAAAGTAATATTCTTTTTTATCAAGAGTTATAAGTCCACGTGCCATATATCCCTGATCATTAAAATAATAGGTATCTTCACCAATTGTTGTCCATCCGTGCGCTAATCCTTTCTTATCAAATAAGTAATAAGTATTTCCTTCGAATGTAATAAACCCTGTATGTGGAACACCTAATTCATCGAAGAAATAAATAGATTGATTAATGGAATAAAATCCTGGTTTCATTGAAATAGATGTGATAGATCCTTTTTTATTTACGCTAGGTTGTGTAGCGAAATGTTGCTTGATATTTGTCTCTTCCTTTGCCTCCTTTCTTTTTTGTGCTGCCTTAACTTTTTGTGTTGTTTCATTTTTTGTACTCATAAACCCAGTACTTAGTAGGCATATGGTTGAAACAACAAGTAACATATTTGTCTTTTTCATATATCCCTCCTGACATCGTCATTATATAAGGGACAAAGAGACTTTGTAAAGGAAATTAACTAAAGTTATCTAAACTTATCTAGGGGATAACAAAAAGGGGCTAAAAAACAAACTTTTTAATCATTTAGTTCATCTAAGTAAACAAAAAAACTCAATGAGAGATATTGAGTTTTTATTCAAAAATACCTTTTAACATGTTAGAAACAGCAACAAAGATTGCCGATATTCGGTACCAAGTCGCAAAGTTGACAATTCCGGTAACAGGTAGGTTAAAAACACTTTGAAATTTTCTAACAGAGGCTTCGGTATCTGCATCAAAAATACCATTCGTGTTTTTGATCAAGGGAAGGGCAGGGTAGCTTTCTCTAATTTTATTCAAAGCATTTTGCAGTAATTGTACTTCTTCACCACAAGCGCCAACACTTAAATTATAGCCCGGAAATGAAGTTGGTAAACCAGGAACAAGTTCAGCTTCTGCAAGTCCAATAGTATTCCCGTAATAGTATCTGACAATCTGTAATGAATTATAACCTTGATCTCCTAATGTTTTTGATCCCCACTGACTTAACCATCCTTTTCTTACAACATTAATACCATCACTATATTGAGCAAAGAAGGGAAAATTACGATTAGGAAATTTTAAATATTCTGTAAATATTTCATCTACAACATTGGAAATTGTATCAAAGATGGTTCGATTGTGTGTATATTTTTGATCATAAGCCGTCGATGATGTAATCGTAAAATTATATCCTTTGGAGAAATACCATTCTGTAAAAACACGATTTAAAGTAAAAGATACAATCGCATGAACATTGGCTTTTAATGTTTCGCGTGGCCATGTTGGGTAAATCTCAGAAGAGGCGACATTTTTAACGTAATCAGAAAATGATACATAATAATTAGGTGCATTCGTATCGGTTGGAATTCCATCATGAACAATGATGTATTCTGGAATAATAACTCGTGGCAAAACTTTTTCATCCGTAGTTAATGCGAGTGGATTTTCTTGAATCTTTGGAGGATTACTTTGCCAAATTGCGGGTGGTGTAACAACAGTTACATTTTTTCCAGAGTCTCCAGGAATGGTACTTAGGAAAACATCTTGAAAAGAAGTAATCCCATCATAAATTTGAACTCCCAAAATAGAGGCACTTCCTAAACCTTCTTTTGACACATAAATATTATAATTACTAAATGGTAGTACAGTATTTTGTGGTTCTAGGGTATACTCTATATCTGGGGCATTCAACTCAATGACATTTGTTTTTCCAGATTCGTCTGTGATTAAGTTAATATTTGTATTTTCACCGCTGATATTAACGAGTGCTCCTTCTAAGGGAAGTGCAACATTATCAACAAATACACTAATGACTAAACGTCCAACTGCCATAAAACCAAATCCTTTCTATCACCACTACTATATGCTTGTGATCTCTTATTTATCAATTTAGATGAACCATTTACCCAAGAATTAATATAATGACAGTAGTGGAGGGGTTTATGAATACAAATGAGTTATTAAATGAAACTGAATTAAATCCTACAATTCAAATGGGCGATACGGGAAGTGCGGTTATTATTTTACAAAGTAAATTAAAAGATTTGGGATATTATTTTGCTAGCATCACAGGAAGTTTTGATAATTATACAAAAAATGCTGTTATTCAATTTCAACAAGATCATCAGTTAACACCAAGTGGTGTGGTGGATCAAGAAACGTGGAATGTATTAAATAGCTTAACTGCTTCACCAGAAATCATCGCAGAAATAAATACGAGACCCGTGCTTAGATTAGGTAGTACTGGGCCCTATGTAACAGAGGTCCAAACAGTTTTAACATCTTTGCTTTATTATACGGGACAGATTGATGGTAATTTTGGTACTAGCACACAAAATGCGGTAAAAAGATTTCAAACGAATAATCGATTAACACCTGATGGAATCGTTGGAAGAGATACATGGAGTGCACTTTCTACTTTATATGAACCACTTGCTGACTGTAATGGAGAAACGCCAGATGATCATATCGTTTATACAGTGGTTGCAGGGGATTCTTTATGGGCTTTAGCAAGAAGGTTTAATACAACGGTAGATGCGATTAAACGATTAAATAATTTAACGAGTGATACGATCTTTGTTGGTCAAAAACTTTTAATTCCAAGAACAAATGGAAATGAGCCAACACCAGATTACATCATTTATACAGTGGTTGCTGGAGACTCTTTATGGGCTTTAGCTAGAAGATTTAATACAACGGTAGATGCGATTAAAAGTTTAAATAATTTAACAAGTAATAATTTAAGTATTGGCCAACAATTAAAAATTCCTACAGGGAACCAACCGAATATTACTTATATTGTTGTAGCAGGAGATACTTTATGGGCTTTAGCTAGAAGATTTAATACAACCGTAGATGCGATTAAACGATTAAATAATTTAACGAGTGATAATTTGAGTATTGGTCAACAGTTACTAATTCCAAGGACATAAAATAAAACTACTTTTTTATAAAAGTAGTTTTTAAGTGTTAGAAAGACTATTTCATTTAAAATTAAATATGAAAAAAATTATCAATACCAATCACACCATCATAATAATTATTCATAATTTCAATACATAATTTCATCTTATCGTTGTTAATTATTCCATTGTCTTTATAATCAGTTACAATTTGATTAAATAAATTATCATAATAGAATGTTATGGAACCATATTTGGATTGAATTAAAATATCTATTAAATCATTAATTTTATTTTTTATCTCATCTTCTAGGTTAGATAATAGATAATCATTTATATTTACTTTTTCTCCATCTATTTCCATTTCATTACCAAGAATTTCTGATAATTTTTTTTGCAATGGCAATTTTTCATTTTTAATATCATTAATTAAATAATTTTTGTATTGTAATGTTTTTTCAACGGTATATTTTGATAGTTCTTGTTGTTTATTTTCTACATTTTTAGGGATTACATCACCAATAACAAAGTCTTTATCACTTGTTTTGTTGAATTCTACAATCGTATCATTATTTATATCTATTAAAGCCCAATATTCAGATTTTATTTGTTCTTCTTTGCTCCAAACATTATCATTTTCTTCTGTTATCATTACTCCAATATACAATTTTCCATTTTCTATTCTTAGCATAGGGTATAGTGGAATATAAGTTTCTAAACCTCTTTTTACTTTTTCATCATTGACAATATTTAAATATTTGTCTAAATTTAAGTTATTCATAATATCTCTCCTTTATCTTATTTCTAGCACGATATAAATAAAATTTTATATTTGCTTCTTTTGTATTTAAATTCTTGCTGATATCTTTGATTGAAAGGTCTTTAAGATAGTACATTTGAAATGAAACTTTTTCATTTTTTGTTAAACCTATATTATCAAGATTATCTATAATTTCTCTATATATTATTTTATCTATCATATTTGGTTCATATCCCATTTGATATTCTTCATCAAACGTAATGTTGGTTTTCTCTTTAATATATTTTTTTGCTTTGGTGCACCATAAATTATAAGCAATTTTCCATATTAAATTTTCCAACTTTTCGGGTTTAATATTTTTATTTAAATATTCAAAGATGGATAAGAAAACATTATTTGTAAGATCTTCTGCATCTTCTTTATTATTTGTTTTCTTAATAGCCCAATGATATATTTTATAATAATATTCATCATAGATTCTATCCATAAATAATCACCTTTCACCCATATAGTATAAAAAAAATCATTTTGGTTAGAAATTTTTAAAAATTTCTTTTTTTTATGTAAATCTTTATAATACTCTTATATACAATATATCATATTTTCTCTAAATTTTTAATCTTTTAAGTGTAGAGAGATAAGAGTAAAAGAAACCTTAGTGGTTTAAAACAATATAGTATTCTAATCGTTTATCAGATACTAAAAAAATCACTAAATGTGATTTTAATTAAAATTCATCTTTGTGATTATTAAAGAAGTCATAATAAATTCTGACGTTTTTAAGTTCCGTCCATTTTTTAGATTTTACAGGAACCTCATCTAAATCATAAATTTTAGCGTCTCTTAAGCCTAATAGAAAAGGGGAGTGGGTAGATATAATAAACTGGCAATTATAAAATCTTGCGGATTCTTCTATAAATTGTGCTAGTTTAACTTGATTTTCTGCGGACAAACTATTTTCTGGTTCATCTAATAAATATATAGAATTATCTTTAATTTCGTTTTCCCAAAATTCTAAAGCGGATTCCCCATTAGACTGTTCAATGATATTATTGTTACCTAATCTAGTTCTGATATATTTTGATACTGTCATTTGTTTAGCGTCCACTTCATTTTTTAATTCCTCGTAAGCGAATAAATTAGTGGTTCCCTCATTATATTTATTATTATAATATTCCTTTTCTAAAGCAGCCTTTCTTCTATTTACTTGATTATTGATTGCGCGTAAATCTAGGAGATAATCAAAGACATCATCGCTAGAGATCATCTTTATTTCTCGGAGATTTATTTCGTCTATATCATAAGAATCGATTTTATCAACATATATATCAAACAATTCACCCTTTTTATCAATGTTCTTTTTTGTTGCTTTTAATTTTGCGCCTACTATGTTAAGTAAAGTTGTTTTTCCTGAACCATTCCCACCGTAAAAAATAGTTATAGGTTCAAATTTTATATGTCTAAATTCTTTAGTAGGAAATATTTTAAGAGGGTAGAGGGTGTTAAATATACGTTTCTTTTCACATATCATTTCATATTCTACCTCATCACTTAATAATTGAAAAGATTTTAAATATACCATAACTTCTCCTTTCATAAATATAACTTTAATTTGTCTATAAATATTTTATCATAAACTTTTGTATAATAAAACACTAATGTTTATAGTAAGCGTTTAATTTTATTAATAGATTAAGATTTAATGAACTTTTATAAGCTAATTGATTTATTTATATTCGTATAATATAATAATGATTGAAGGGAGAGAATCATGGAAATATTTGATGGATTAGAGATAATTTTAACAATCATATATGAATTTCTATATGATAAAGCTTTCAATAGAAACAAAAAATTAGTTCATAGATTGTTTTATATAATATTATATGTAGGAACCTTAAGCTCAATTATTTGTGGTTTAATTTATTTAAGTATTATTTTAATTAATGATAAAAATATTTTATTTGGCTCCATTTTACTAGGAATATCTATTTTATGTATTATGATGTTAATATATCCATTTTTTGAAAAGAAAGAAAAATAATTCTGACTAAATTGTTGATTTTTATAACTTTTTATATGTTTCATTATTTTTAATAAGATCATTATGAGTGCTTTGTCCAATAATTTTTCCCTTATCTACTTGATACAGTCTCAATAATAGATTAAATATAGTTGTTTTACCACTTCCAGTTTTTTCAACTATAGTAGTTATTTGTACTTTTTTATTGTTATAAATTGTAACAATATAATAAACAACAATTATTTTTTATTTAAAAAGATGATATAATCTTGTATGAAAGGAGTTGCATCATATGATTACTAAAATTAAATTTAGAGAAATGACATTGAGAGAAAACATAGACATTATTAAATGGGCTTATTATGAAGGAAATGGTGTATTAAGTGTTCATAATTATACCATTCAATATTTTCCTGAATTAGCTAATTTTGATAATAATGCTTCAAAAGAAGAAGTTATGAAAAAAATAGAAGAAGTTGTTACAAAAAAATATAAACAATATAGAAATAGAATTAAAAGTGAAACAAAAAGATATAACGAGATATGGAATCAATATAATGACAAATATTTTTCATTATTGTCTAATTATCTAGGAATAGATTTTTCCGATGTTGAAATTGTTGATGGTTCGGTTGGTTTAATACCTGTTTTTCCAAGAAATTTAGATAAATTTTCGTTTTCAGTTAGTACTGGCTTGGATGACTGGTTTTTAATTAGAGTATCTGCCCATGAAACTTTACATTTTATGTGGTTTGAAAAATGGAAACAAATTCATCCGGAAATTTCAAGGCGAGAATATGATTCTCCGTATATATCATGGCAATATAGCGAAATGGTAACAGATCCAATATTAAACAATAAACCGTTTTCTGAAATGTTTGGGGATATATTTGTTGAACGTGGATATGATAGTTTTTATGAACTATATGACGGAGATCATTTAGTTATGGATAAATTAAGAAATCTCTATAGTGAAAATATTTCTGTTGAGGATAAAATAAACAAAGGGTTTGAATATATAAATAATATTTTATCACAAGAAAGTAGTAAAAATATTTGATCTTAGATCTTTTGAGACAAGGATCAAAATTGTATGTTTAAAAAAAGCAGTCTTCTTTTAGACTGTTTTTGTCAAGTTTAAATTTTATGGTGGCTTGTAAAATAGTTCTTTGCTAAAATTTATTATGTTAAATGATTAGTTGACTAATTTTTCTTTGATGTGGTTGTTGTCGATATCTACAACCTTTTTTTTACTAAAGACCATTAAATAATTATTTCTAATCTACTTAATTTATAACATCAACATCTATTATCTTGTTAGTATCATCATAAACAATTTTATAGACACCAGGGCTTTTTGGTTTAGAATCTATAATCAATTTTCCATTATATTTTGCGAAAGTATTTTTTTCATCAAATTCATAATCACATATATTAGCTAAAAAGGATAATAACATAATACCATGAATAACTACTATCATTTTTTCATTAGTTTGATTTAACAATTCATGAATAAAGTTATTAAATCTTAAATCCATTTCGTTTAAAGATTCACCATCAAAAATTTTATAGTTTTTATCATCAAAAGATCTCTTTGTAAAATCTTTTGGAAGTTGATTTAAATATTCACATCCAAAATTTCTTTCATTTATTCTATCATCTAATCTAATTTTAGTATGATTATTTTCTGCTAAATACTTTGCGGTTGCAATCGCTCTAAATGAATTACTTGAATATATGATATCAATATTTTTTAATTCTTCAATTTCACATAATTTTTCTGCTTTTCTTTCACCTTCAACAGATAAAATCATATTTTTGTTATATTCTTCCCATTTAACATTTTCATAATCTTCATAATTTTTAATATTTACAAAAGGATTAGAATGTCTAATTAAATAAATAAATCGTGTTCAATATATCATCCATTTTCTTTCTCTATTATTATAACATAGATTTATATGATATATCTATTGTAAATAAATGAAAAAAATATATAATGATTATAGAAAGGGTAGGAATAGGCGATGTCAAAAAATAAAAAAATAGATTTTGAAAAAGTAGTTCGAAATGTTTTAATTGTTTTAACAGCGATTAGTTTAATTATCTTAATGTTAAATTTTTCATATTTGATTTATCAACATTTAAATATTGAAAAAATTAATAATTTTTTATTAAAATATGTGAATGGAATCGTTCTTTGGAGTAATACCATATTATTATATATCTGTGCAATTGTATATATAATTATGGGTATCAAGTCAAAAAAAGAAGTTGCATTAAAAGTTTCTTTCAGTGTTTTTTCAATTCTAACAAATATACTAACAATTACTATGATCATTAATCAAATAGCCACATGGTTTGGAATGTTTGACTAAAAAAATGAATTTTATCTTTCAAATTCATTTTTTCTTTTTGATTCTTTATTGTAGTAATAAATAAGTGTATTTATTAAATTAATGAAAATTAGTATAAGTTATTGTGTCACAAACATTTGTTTTGTATAATTGATTTAGGAACATTTGATGTGAGTGTCGTCCTTCGATCTTAAGAAAGAAAGGAGGGATAAAAATGAAGAAAAGAACTTTTATTGTAAAATTCCTTCGATACATTGCTATCATTTTATTACTCCTTACCTTATTGGTAATAGCAATAAAAAAATGACACTTAATTCTATGAATTAAATGTCCACTTAATGAAATTTGGGTAGACATTCAACTAGCAAAACTGAATGTTCCCTTTTTTCTTTTATGCAAGGTTCCTTGCCATATTCATCATAACATAAAAACGACTTTTTGACAAGCCGTTTTACTTATACTCGAAAACTTCGAGTTATCATTCAATCTGGTGCGGGTGAAGGGACTCGAACCCCCATGCCGTAAAGCGCTAGATCCTAAGTCTAGTGCGTCTACCAATTTCGCCACACCCGCATGTGTTTGACATGTTTAATTATACAACAAAAATATTTTTTTATCAATAACTTTTTATTATTTTATGTGAAAATCATAAAAAGATGAAAGAAATAAAGAAAAAAAGATTTGTATTTCCAAATCTTTTTATTTCTTATATGGTGGACCTTGATGGACTCGAACCATCGACCGTCCGGTTATGAGCCGGATGCTCTAACCAACTGAGCTAAAGGTCCACTTGCTATTTAATAATAACATAAACTGAATTATTATGCAATAAAAAAACGGAAAAACGTGTCAAAAATAAGATCAATACATTATATGATAATAGGAGGAATTTATGAAAGAACTAATTGGAAATACACCACTTTTACAAATATTTTATAAATTAAATGGTGAAGAACACTCTTTTTTCACAAAGTTAGAGTATTATAATTATACAGGAAGTATTAAGGATCGTGTGGTATCCTATATTTTAAAAAAGATGGAAGAGGAAGGTATATTAAAAGATGGAATGCCTTTAGTTGAAGCAACCAGTGGGAATACTGGAATTTCTTTAGCATCTTTTGGAGCTTTATTGAAGCATCCTGTAAAAATTTTTATGCCAGACTGGGTTAGTAAGGAACGAGCTTTACTTATGCGTAGTTATGGAGCAGATGTTACCTTAATCTCAAGAGAAGAGGGTGGATTTAAGACTTGTATTGAAATGGCTAGAGATTATTCTTTAAAGCACCATGGTTTTTTATTAAACCAATTTAGTAATAGATATAATCTAGAAGCTCATGAAAAGACAACGGCAAAAGAACTTTTAAATACTATTACAAATATTGATATTTTTGTATCAGGAATTGGAACAGGTGGAACTTTAATTGGTACAGGAAGAAAGTTAAAAGAAGAGTATGGAACTAAAATTATTGCGATGGAACCAGAAAATATGTCTTTATTAAAAAATCATACGTATGGTTCACATAAAATCGAAGGAATAGGGGATGACTTTATTCCAGAAATTGTTGATCAATCGATCATTGATGAGGTGATTACAATTTCTGATGATGAAGCTATTTATCTTAGTCAAAAATTAGCTCATGATCTAGGTTTAGGTGTTGGAATTTCTAGTGGAGCTAATGCAGCTGCTGCTATTTTATTACGTGATCAAGGAGAAAAAATTGTGACTGTATTTGCAGATGACAACAAAAAATATTTAAGTGGCGACTTAATGAAGGACATTTTAGTACCAGATCGCTTTCAAGAACTTTATTTTACGCATTTTAAAGTTGTAACGAAATAGGTAAAATATGTTATAATGATAACGAGGTGGAACGATGAAACTTTATAATACCTTAGGAAGAAAAGTAGAGGAATTTATTCCTTATAATAAAAAAGAAGTAACCATGTATACGTGTGGCCCAACGGTATACCATTATGCACATATAGGAAATTTACGTACTTATATATTTGAAGATATTTTAGAAAAAACACTTCATTATATTGGTTATTCTGTTAAAAGAGCGATGAATATTACGGATGTAGGGCATCTAACTAGTGATGCGGATACTGGAGAAGATAAAATGGTCAAGGGTGCCATTCGTGAACATAAAACAGTATGGGAGATTGCTGATTTTTATACAGAGGCCTTCAAACGTGATACAGAAAAATTAAATATTAAATGGCCAGAGATTGTATCAAAAGCGACGGATCATATTGATGATTATATTCAAATGATTCAAGTTTTATTAGACCGTGATATTGCTTATCCAGCCGGTGGGAATATTTACTTTGATGTATCTAAAGTAAGTGATTATTATGAACTGTCTGGAAAGAATGCAGAAGATTTAATGGTTGGTGTTCGTGATGATGTGGAAGAAGATATTCACAAACGAAATCCTGCGGATTTTGGTTTATGGTTTACAAGTTCAAAATTTGATGATCAGGCTATGAAATGGGATTCACCATGGGGTGTTGGATATCCTGGGTGGCATATTGAATGTTCTTGTATTTCCATGGCATATTTAGGAGAACACTTAGATATTCATTGTGGTGGTGTTGATAATATTTTCCCACATCACACCAATGAAATTGCCCAAAGTGAGGCTTTATTAAATCATCAGTGGTGTAAATATTGGTGTCATGGGGAACACTTAAATGATTCTACCGGAAAAATGAGTAAATCAAAAGGTGAATTTTTAACGGTTTCTCTATTAGAAGAAAAGGGATTTCACCCACTTAGTTACCGCTATTTCTGTTTAAAGAGTCATTATCGTAATCAATTAGTATTTAGTTATGAATCTTTAAAACAGGCAGAAAATGAATATAAAAAACTTTTACAAAGAGTAGCGAAAGTAAAAGAAACGCGCTTTGGAGAAAAAGATATCGATGCTTTTAAGAAATATCAAGATCGATTTAAAGAAGCGTTAGAAAATGATTTAAATACATCAAGTGCACTTACTGTTCTTTATGATGTTTTAAAAGATGATATCAATCATGAAACAAAATATGCTTTAATTGAATCTTTTGATCAAGTATTATCTCTAGATTTGCTTTTAACAGAAAAAAAAGAAATTGATGCCCAATTTGAAGCTTGGATTTTAGAAAAAATAGAAGAACGTAAACAAGCAAAGGTAAACAAAGATTTTGCACGTGCCGATGAAATTCGTGAAGAATTAAAAGAAAAAAATGTGCTCATTAAAGATACAAGGGAAGGAACTATATACGAAATAGTATAGGAGGATTTATGATATATTACGGATTAGATACGCTAGTAACTTATGGATTAATGATTTTCTCGTTTATCCTTGTGTTATGGGCTCAAACAAGAATTAGTAGTGCTTATAAGAAATACCGTTCAGTAGATACTAAAGGAAATTTATCTGGGCAAGAAGTAGCTCGAAAGATTTTAGATGAACATGGATTAAAAGATATTCATATTGTTGAAGTCAAAGGTGAATTAACGGATCATTATGATCCAAACAGAAAAGTGGTACGTCTATCCCATGATGTGTTTCATGGAACAAGTATTGCTTCTGTTAGTGTTGCAGCGCATGAATGTGGTCATGCGATTCAAGATAAAGTAGGATACTCTATGATGCAAATTCGTAGTGCCTTAGTACCATTTGTTAACTTTATTAGTTACCTAGGATATTTTGGTTTAATTGTTTCTATTTTAGGAGGAGTTACAGGCTATATTACACTTAGTATCTTAATACTATGTGCGACGGTTTTATTTCAACTCGTTACTTTACCTGTTGAATTTGATGCATCCAAACGAGCACTTCATGAACTTGAGCATCTTCAATTAGTAGAACCTAGTGAAAAAGAAAACGCTAAAGATATGTTAACTGCCGCAGCGTTTACTTATGTAGCTAGTTTAATCTCAACTATTTTAAATTTATTACGATTAATTTTAATCTTAAATGATCGTGAACGCTAATATAAGTAGAAATACTTATATTTTTTTAGTATAATAAAAGTGTTGGTGATCTTATGAATGGAATATTAGTAATAAATAAAGAACAAAATTATACCAGTAGAGATGTTGTAAATGTTGTATCGAAAAAATTAGGTACCAAAAAAATAGGTCATACAGGAACACTAGATCCTATGGCTACTGGTGTTTTAGTTTTATGTATTGGACAGGCTACAAAATTAGTGGAACTTTTAATGGATCATGAGAAAGAATATATCGCAGGAGTTACTTTAGGAATTTTAACGGATACCCTAGATGTTACTGGAACTGTTTTAAAAGAAGAAGAGGTCGCACGTACTAAAGAAAACATCGAACAAGCATTAACTTCTTTTTTAGGAAGTTATGATCAAGAAGTTCCCATTTATTCTGCAGTGAAAGTAAAAGGAAAAAAACTATATGAATATGCTCGTGAAAAAAAAGAAGTTGAACTTCCTAAAAAGAAAGTAACGATTTCTTCGATTGAATTACTAGATGAACCTACGTGTCATGATGGTAAAATATCTTTTACTTTTAAAACTACAGTTAGTAAAGGAACCTATATTAGAAGCCTAATTCGTGATATTGCTTCTAGGCTAAATACTATCGGAGTGATGACTTCATTAGAAAGAACGAGGGTAGGAGAATATACTTTAGAAGATACCTGTTTTTTGGATCAAGTAGATCATGAAACGAGATTACTTCCATTAAAAACAGCTTTGACCCAGTATCAACAAGTAGAAGTAAAAGATGATCTTTTAAAAAAGATAAAAAATGGTGCGAAAGTATCCCATTCTTATGAGTCTGATATCATCCTTTTTGTAAATCAACAAGGGACTCCTTTAGCTCTTTACAAAAAAGATGAAAAAAACGGAAAAATGTTAAAATCATGGAAAATGTTTGTTTCCAGTGATTCAATTTAAAGAAATGTTAAAACAGATTTTAAAAATCTGTTCTTTTTCTAAGTTTAAAAATATAAAATTTGTCATTTGTATGATCTTATTTCGTTTGTTATAGTACTTTACGAGGTGAGAAATATGTATGATAATAAAGCAGAAAAAATGATGGATTTTGTGGAACTTTTAAGATGTCAAAATTATGATGAAGTTTTCTCTTTAAAAAAGAGTATTGGAGAAGATCGATTTCGTGAATTAGAGGAAATGTATGAACGTTTAAAAGAAGAAGATCAAATTGATGTTGTGGGAAGTTCTATTGAGGTGTATGATCAAGAGAAGGTGGTTGACCTTAGTCGTTTAGAAGATATGGAGAAAGATCTTATTGATATTTTAAGAATGATGTTATGTACTACGACAAGTGAATTATCTTCACTTCGTCTTTCAAGTAAGAACTACTATGTTGTGGAAACTTATCATGATATTTATAATTATTTAAAAATGTATCCAGATCACACACCATTAATTGTTCGAATTAAAGTATCATCATTAGTTAGTGACATAACTAAAAATAAAAAATAAATATGTAATATCACTTGCACAATTTCATAAAATAGTGTATATTATATTTGTACTTTTACTTAGTTGAATGCGCCTCCGTATTCTACCCAGTAAAAGCGTATTGAAAGTAAGGAGGAAAAAAAACATGGCTTTAACAAAAGAAGCGAAAGCTGAAATCATTAAGAAATATGGAAGAGGAACAAATGATACTGGTTCTGCAGAAGTTCAAATTGCAATTCTTACAGAAGAAATTAAGAATTTAACAGAACATTTAAAAGAACATAAACAAGACTTCCATACAAGACGTGGACTACTTAAGAAAGTAGGACAAAGAAGAAGCATGTTAAACTATTTATTCAAAACAGATGTTACAAGATATCGTAAGATTGTTGCGGATTTAGGTTTAAGAAAATAATTGAAAAAGTAGGCACTAATTTTTTAGTGTCTTTATTTTTTCATATTAGAGATAAAATAGGAGATAAAAAATGAAAAAAGTATTTGAATTAGATTTTAGAGGAAAGAAACTTGTGGTAGAGCATGGAGAGCTTGCCAAACAAGCAAGTGGAGCAGTTCTTGTTCGCTATGAAGATACTGTAGTATTATCTACTTCTGTGGTATCAAAGAATGTAAATGTGCTTGCAAGTTTTTTTCCATTAATGGTGTTATATCAAGAAAAGTTATATTCTGTAGGTAAAATACCAGGTGGTTTTATTAAAAGAGAAGGTCGACCTACAGAAAATGCAACACTTGCAGCTCGTATGATTGATCGTCCAATGAGACCATTATTCCCAGAAGACTTTAAACATGAAGTACAAATTGTAAATACTGTGCTTTCCGTAGATCCAGATCATTCACCAGAAATGGCTGCTTTATTTGGTTCTTCACTAGCAACCTGCATTAGTAAGATTCCATTTGATGGACCTGTGGCTGCGGTTAAAGTGGGACGTGTAAACGGGGAATTTATAATTAATCCAAGTGTGGAAGAGTTAGAACAAAGTGATATTGACCTTACGGTTGCTGGAACCAAAGATGCAATCAACATGGTAGAGGCAGGGGCTAAGGAAGTATCTGAAGAAGATATGTTAGAAGCTTTAATGTTTGGTCATGAAGCAATTAAAGAACTCGTTTTATTCCAAGAGAGTATTATTGCTGAAATCGGTGAAGAAAAGATGGAATATGAAGTTCTAGAAATTTCTGATGAAGTAAAAGAAAACGTACGTACTTTATCTAAAGATCGTTTAGACCAGGCACTTCGCATTAAAGATAAATTAGAAAAATATGCGGCGATTGATCAAATCAAAGAAGAAATTGTATCAAAATATGAAACCGAAAATGAAGATATGAAACCAGAGGAATTAAAAAAATTAATTACTGGTGTAAAACTTGTTTTAGAAGAAGTAGAATATGAGTTATTTAGAAGTATTGTTGTTCGTGAACACACCCGTGCAGATGGACGAGCTATGGATGAAATTAGACCATTATCTACGGATATTGACTTACTTCCAAGAACACATGGTTCGGCATTATTTACACGAGGGCAAACACAATCTCTTAGTGTGGTAACCCTAGGTGCGTTAGGAGAACATCAAATTTTAGATGGACTAGACCTTGAAACTGAAAAACGCTTTATGTTACATTATAACTTCCCACAATTTAGTGTAGGAGAAACAGGTAGATATGGAGCTCCTGGAAGAAGAGAAGTAGGACATGGAGCTTTAGGAGAACGTGCACTTCTTCAAGTAATTCCTAGTGAAGACGAATTTCCATATACGATTCGTGTTGTATCTGAAATTTTAGAAAGTAACGGTTCATCTAGTCAAGCAAGTATTTGTGCAGGATGTATGGCATTAATGACTGCCGGGGTTCCAATTAAAGCACCAGTTGCTGGTATTGCGATGGGGTTAATTACCGATGGTGATGATTATACCATTTTAACCGATATTCAAGGAATGGAAGATCATTTAGGGGATATGGACTTCAAAGTAGCTGGAACAACTACAGGTATTTGTGCATTACAAATGGATATTAAAATTAAAGGGATTACAAAAGCAATTCTAAAAGAAGCTTTAGCGCAAGCAAAAAAAGCACGTATGCAAATTTTAGATGTAATTACAAATACAATTTCAGAACCACGTAAAGAAGTTAGTAAATATGCACCAAAAACAATGACTTTCATGATTGATCCAAATAAGATTAAAGAAGTTATTGGTAAAGGTGGGGAAATGATTACAAAAATTATCTTAGAAGCTAGTAATGTTACTGCTGTTACAGATGTAAATGCGGTTAAAGTAGACTTAGAAGATGATGGACGAGTAATTATTTATCATACAGATCAAGATATTATCAATAAAACAGCAGAAATGATTAAAGATGTTGTTCGTGAAGTGGAAGAAGGTAAAATTTATTCTGGTAAGGTTGTAAAAGTAGAAGACTTTGGATGCTTTGTAGAACTTTGGCCAGGAACTGAAGGACTTGTCCATGTATCACAACTTGCGAAAGAACGTGTAGAAAAACCTAGTGATATTGTAAAGGTAGGAGATGAAATCCTGGTTAAATCATTAGGTTATGATAAACGTGGAAGACTTAATTTATCTAGAAAAGAAGCGATTAAATAAGCTTCTTTTTTTTGTGAAGTTAAAAGGTTTTAAAATCGTTGTTTTAAGTTCTTTGTGATTGACAAAAGGCGTGGATTTCTCTATAATATACTGTGTAATTTGGACACAAAGGGATGATGAACGATGAAGAACACAGTAGAAACATTAATTAATTTATTTACAGTGCATGAAGGCAAAATTAGTATTTTATTGTTTCATAAAAAAGATGATCCTTATAAAGGATATTGGATGTTACCAACTTCAATTGTCAGAAATAATGAGACGATCGAAGAAAATATGATGAATTGTTTAGAACGCTCTTTTCCTCATCATACAATTACATTAACCCAAAATGAAGTGTATAGTGATTTAGATAGAAATCCTGATAATCGTGTGATTGGTGTATCATACGTTGGACTTGTAGATGCTAAAACAATTGAATTAAGTAGTCAAGATGGTCGTATGGAAATGGAATGGTTTGATATTACGATGTTACCGAAATTAGCTTATGATCATGCCAGAGTTATCGGAGATGGGGTTCATTATTTAAGAAAAAAATTTAAAGAAACATCTACGTTAACAGAATTATATCCTTCAGATTTTACTTTACCAGAATTACAACATATTTATGAGATTATTTTTAATAAACAAATAGATCGAAGAAATTTTCGAAAAAAATTTATACGTTTTGGTTTAATTGAAGAAACTGGAGATATTGTGAAAGGTTCAACTGGAAGACCTGCAAAACTTTATCGTTTTAAAGATGATATTGAAAAAGAAGAATTATTTTAAGGAGGTTTTTATGAATAATAAAGGTTGGGGAATGACGGATATGTTATGGATATTGGCTGCTTTTGGTATTGCACTTATTGTAGTGACTATTCTTTATGTTCAAAACTTTAAAAATTTTTCTAGTCCTACAAAGATGCCAGAAACATCTCCCAATATTCAAGTGACATCACCAACAATGGCTAAAGAAGAAGAAAAAGAGAAAGAAGAACATGAAGAAACAAGTAAAAATTCTAATTTATCCTATACAGAAATCGAAGAATTATTAAAAAGTGCAGCGATCGATTATGTAAAACAATTTTATAATGATGAGAGTGTTAGTGAAGTGATTATTAAGGTCAGTGACTTAGAAAGAGAATCGTTGATTTCTGGAATTTATGATTATAATGATCCTACGTCTTCTTGTGAGGGATATGTTCGTTATAAAAAAGAAGGAAATACTTATGACCCCTATGTACGTTGTGGAAATAATTATGTTACCGCTGGTTTTAATGATAATTTAGCAAAATAAAGAAACGAAAAAGTTTCTTTAGAAGAAATTGAAAAACTTTAAAGTAAACTTTTGTTTACTTTTTAATATTTAAAGAGATGATGTAAAACATATCATATGTTATTGGAAATTTCATCTTCTTTTTTTTTTCTTGTAAATAAAACATTTTATGCATGAAAGGTATTGACTTTCATATAATGAAAGTGGTATATTATTGTTGCGTTTGGAAAGATTTATAGAAAAGTAAATCTTTTCTTAAGAAAAAGTATGAAACGCCTGGATATGTGTAAAGAGAGAGGAGGAAACCAAATGCCAACAATTAATCAATTAGTTCGTAAGCGTAGAGGAAGTAAAACGAAGAAGAGTAAATCACCAGTATTAAATATTGGATACAACAGTCGTGAGAAAAAACAAACAAAGTTAAATGCACCACAAAAACGTGGAGTTTGTACACGTGTTGGAACCATGACACCAAAGAAACCAAACTCAGCACTTCGTAAGTATGCGCGTGTTCGTCTTTCAAACGGAATGGAAGTAACTGCTTATATTCCTGGAGAAGGACACAATTTACAAGAACATAGTGTTGTACTTATTCGTGGAGGACGTGTTAAAGACTTAATCGGTGTTCGTTATCACATTGTTCGTGGTACGATGGATACTGCTGGAGTAGATGCTCGTCGTCAAGGACGTTCTAAATATGGAACAAAAAAACCAAAAGATAAAAAATAATTGTAAAAATAAATAAACGAGAGGAGGATATAAGATGCGTAAAAGACGTGCTGTAAAACGTGATGTTTTAGCAGATCCTATGTATGATTCTAAATTAGTTACAAAGTTAGTAAATACAATCATGTTAGATGGTAAAAAAGGAAAAGCTCAAACAATCGTATATAAAGCATTTGACATGGTAAAAGAAAAAACAGGAAAAGATCCTATGGAAGTTTTTGAAGCTGCTATGGCAAATATCAAACCAGCATTAGAGGTTAAATCTCGTCGTGTTGGTGGAGCAAACTATCAAGTACCAGTAGAAGTTAGAGCGGACAGAAGTCAAGCTTTAGGTCTTCGTTGGTTAGTGAATTATTCACGTTTAAGAGGTGGACACACAATGGCTGAAAACTTAGCAAACGAACTTATCGATGCTAGTGAAGGTGTTGGTGGAGCTGTTAAGAAACGTGAAGATACTCACAGAATGGCGGAAGCAAATAAAGCATTTGCTCACTACCGTTGGTAATAAATATTTAAGAAAGGAAATAATAGTATATGGCTCGTGAATATAGTTTAGATAAAACACGTAATTTAGGTATTATGGCCCATATTGATGCAGGTAAAACAACTTGTACAGAACGTGTTTTATTTCACACTCATAAAATCCATAAAATTGGTGAAACTCATGATGGTGCTTCACAAATGGACTGGATGGAACAAGAACAAGAACGTGGAATCACGATTACATCTGCTGCAACTACTGCTTTCTGGAAAGGGTATCGCTTAAACATTATCGATACTCCAGGGCACGTAGACTTTACAGTAGAAGTTTCTCGTTCACTTCGTGTACTTGATGGTGCTGTTGCACTGTTAGATGCGCAAGCTGGTGTAGAACCACAAACAGAAACTGTTTGGCGTCAAGCTACTGAATTCAAAGTTCCTCGTATGATCTTCTGTAATAAGATGGATAAAATGGGTGCAAACTTTGAATATAGTTTAAAGACAATTGATGAGCGTTTAGGAGTTAACGCTAAACCAATCCAATGGCCAATTGGAGCTGAAAGTGAATTTGATGGAATTATCGACTTAGTTACGATGAAGGCTTATCATTATGATAGAAAACCTGAAGAAAATCCAACTGAAATTGAAATTCCAGCAGACTTACTTGATGTTGCAACAGAAAAACGTAATGAACTTATTGAAGCTGTTGCAGAATTTGATGACAACTTAATGGAAAAATATTTATCTGATGAAGAAATCAGTGTAGAAGAACTTAAAGGAGCAATCCGTAAGGGAACGCTTGCTGTTGAATTCTTCCCAGTAATGTGTGGTACGGCTTTAGGAAATACTGGTGTTAAGTTATTACTTGATGCAGTACTTGACTACATGCCTGCACCAACAGATATTGAATCTATTAAGGGATTTGATATGGATGGTAATGAAACTGTTCGTCATCCAAGTGATAGTGAACCATTTAGTGCATTAGCATTTAAAGTAATGACAGACCCATATGTTGGAAAATTAACATTCTTCCGTGTATATTCTGGACATTTATCAAGTGGTTCTTATATCTTAAACTCAACTAAAGATAGTAAAGAACGTATTGGACGTATTTTGCAAATGCATGCAAATTCTCGTACTGAAATTACAGAAGTATGGACAGGAGATATTGCTGCTGCTGTAGGACTTAAAAATACAACAACTGGGGATACTTTATGTGATGAGAAGAAAGCTTGTATTCTAGAATCTATGGAATTCCCAGAACCAGTAATTGAACTTGCTGTTGAACCTAAATCTAAAGGGGATCAAGATAAAATGGCTACAGCTCTTCAAAAATTAGCGGAAGAGGATCCAACATTTAGAGCAAGTACAAATCATGAAACTGGACAAACAATTATTGCTGGTATGGGTGAGTTACACCTTGATATTATCGTTGACAGAATGAAACGTGAATTCGGTGTAGAAGCAAACATTGGTCAACCACAAGTATCTTATCGTGAAACTATTACTCAAGCTGGTGATTGTGAAGGTAAATTCATTAAACAATCAGGTGGACGTGGACAATACGGACATGTTTGGATCAAATTTGAACCAAATCCAGAAAAAGGTTATGAATTTGTTGATGCCATTGTTGGTGGAGTTGTTCCTCGTGAATATATTCCAGTAACAGATAAGGGATTACAAGATGCAATGAAAACAGGTGTTCTTGCTGGATACCCAATGGTAGATGTTAAGGCTACATTATTTGATGGATCATACCATGATGTAGACTCTAGTGAAGCAGCATTTAAAGTTGCCGCTAGTTTAGCACTTAAAGAAGCTAAGAATAAATGTAAACCTGTGCTTCTTGAACCAATTATGAAGGTGCAAGTAATTACACCAGATGAATATTTCGGAAATGTTATGGGAGATATTACATCTCGTCGTGGACGTCCAATGGGACAAGAAACCAGAGGAAATGCACAAGCAATTAATGCGATGGTTCCACTTTCTGAAATGTTTGGATATGCAACAAGCTTACGTTCAAATACACAAGGACGTGGACAATTCACTATGGAATTTGATCATTATGAAGAAGTTCCAAAGGGAATTTCTGAAGACATCATTAAAAAGAATGGTGGAAACTAAAATATTTATGGGGTTCGTTTTGTAGCGAACCTCATAAAAAACATTGAAATTTATTTAAAAAGTATTGCTATTTTTAATTTAATCATATAAAATAATAGTGTATGAATGAAATAAGGAGGAAAGAAAATTATTATGGCAAAAGAAAAATTTGACCGTTCTAAGGAACACGTTAACATTGGTACCATTGGACACGTTGACCATGGTAAAACAACTTTAACAGCTGCAATTAGTAGTGTTTTAGCTGGTAAAAATGGTAACGAACAAGTTGAGTTCGCTAATATCGATAGCGCACCAGAAGAAAGAGAACGTGGTATTACAATTAATACTGCACATATCGAATATAACACTGAAAAGAGACATTATGCTCACGTAGACTGTCCAGGACACGCCGATTATGTTAAAAACATGATTACAGGTGCTGCTCAAATGGATGGAGCAATCTTAGTTATTGCTGCTACAGATGGACCTATGGCTCAAACTCGTGAACATATCTTATTATCACGTCAAGTTGGAGTACCTCGTATGGTTGTATTCTTAAACAAATGTGATATGGTTGATGATGAAGAGTTATTAGACTTAGTAGAAATGGAAGTTCGTGAATTATTAGTTGAATATGGATATGAAGAAGATACTCCAATTATTCGTGGTTCAGCTCTTAAAGCTCTTGAAGGAGATGCAGCTTATGTTGCTAAAGTTGAAGAGTTAATGGATGCTGTTGATACATGGATCGAAACTCCAGAAAGAGATACAGATAAACCATTCTTAATGCCAATCGAAGACGTATTTACAATTACAGGACGTGGTACTGTAGTTACAGGACGTGTTGAACGTGGTCAATTAAGATTAAATGAAGAAGTTGAAATCGTTGGTCTTAAAGAAACTCAAAAATCAGTAGTTACTGGAATTGAAATGTTCCGTAAACAATTAGACTATGCAGAAAGTGGAGATAATGCCGGAGTATTATTACGTGGTATTGCTCGTGAAGATGTTGAACGTGGTCAAGTACTTGCTAAACCAGGTACCGTTACACCTCATACTAAGTTTAAAGCACAAGTTTATGTTTTAACTAAAGAAGAAGGTGGACGTCACACTCCATTCTTCTCAAACTACCGTCCACAATTCTACTTCCGTACAACAGATGTTACAGGTGTTATTGAATTACCAGAAGGTACTGAAATGGTAATGCCAGGTGACAATATTGAAATGACTGTAGAATTAATTGCTCCTATCGCTATCGAAAATGGAACGAAGTTCTCTATTCGTGAAGGTGGTAGAACAGTTGGTGCTGGTAACGTTTCAGAAGTTATTAAATAATTAATAAAAAAAAGTACGAATTATTTCGTATTTTTTTTGTATAACTACTGTGTATTTTTTAAAAAATATTGACAAATAAAATAGGGAGAAGGTATAATTGTTTTAGAATAGGAGTAGGAATATGAAGACAAGAAAGAAACAAAAAGTGATCATAGGAACACTAGTCGCAATCATTTTAGGAATGTGTGTGGGATATGCTGCTTTAAGTCAAATTTTAACGATCACAGGAACATCCGGAATTTCAGGAGATTTTAACATTGAATTTACCAAAATTGATGAAAACACCATGGTAAATGCTAAAACAATAACGAAAGATGGCATTGGCTCAACAACAGCGAACTTTACTGTAGATCTTGAAAAACCAGGAAGTAGTGCTATCTACGATTTAACTGTAGAGAATAAAGGAACCATAGATGCTATTTTAACAAGTATTGAAGGTGTAGATGAAAGCAACAATAAAGAACCCGTAGATATTACTTATACAGTTACCGGAATACAAGAGAGGGCTTCTCTAAATGCTGGAGAACAAGAAAAGTTTCAAGTAAAAGTCGTATGGAATGCAAGTTCCACAAGTGTACCTACAACTAGTAAGAGTTTAACATTAAAACTAAATTATGAACAAAAAATATTTGATGGAAGTATTAGTGGAATTGCTAGTGAGATATTAATTGATGAAAAACTAGAAAGTGATGTGCCATCTGGAGGAAGTGGACTCGTTGCAATTGGTAACAATGGTGAAATTACAACATCAATAACTCCACGTGAATATCGCTATATTGGACCAAACCCAGATAATTATATACAGTTTAATAATGAACTATGGCGTATTATAGGAATCTTTGATGGGCAGTTAAAAATCATCAAAAAAGATTCAATCGGGAGTATGGGTTGGAATAGTACTAACGTTAATGACTGGACAGGTGCAACTCTTCAAACATACTTGAATGGTGAATATTATGCTGGGATAAGTAGTGATAATCAAATGAAAATATCAGATTATTTGTGGAAACTAGGTGCAGCTAAAAGTTATACCTCAGCAGCGAATGGTCTTGCCCAACATTTTTATAATTATGAGAGAGGATCAGACGCATATGACGAGATTAGACCTAGAGAATGGACGGGTAAAATAACATTAATGTATCCTAGTGACTATGGATTTGCAACAAGTGGGGGAACAACCACTAATAGGACCAAATGTTTGGCAAAGGAATTATATGGCTGGGATGGGGTAAGTGATTGTAAAAACAATAGCTGGCTCTATGATAGTATATCTAGTCAGTGGACTTTGACCTCCTATGCGAGTAGTAACATAGGCGTGTTTATTGTGAACAACGGTGGTTATGTAAGTCACAGCAGTGTGAATAATCAGATGGGCGTCCGCCCTGTCTTGTATTTGACATCCAATACAGAAATAACTTCAGGAATTGGAATAGAAACTAAGCCATATATTTTGAAGTAATACCTACAGCATTTAATTATAATAAATATATTAAATACGGGAGGATATTATCGCAAATAAATAATACGCTTGTTTTAGCTAGGTCAATGTCAACAAAAAAAGATATTAAAAAAAATAGTGTAATTTACACTATTTTTTTAAGATTCCACGAAGTGGGGCAGTTCTACGATACATGAAGTATAAGGCTTGATTTGTAACTAATTCTAAATCACCTAAGTATTCATAAACGATTGGATTGAAATTTAATTTTGCTTTATTTAAACTTTCATATTTATTCTGTGGTAAATTTAATTCAGTAAGACCACCTAAATTAAAGAAGTTGTATTTTTGATTACAATACTTTTCTATGAGTTTCCACATTAATAAAACTTTAGGATTGGTATCTTTAATATCTTTATTAAATGAATCACGAATAACATAAATTTCATCACGAAACTTAAGAACTAATACACAGGCGGCGATAATCCCTTCAGGATATTCGCGTAATAATTTAGTCGCACGTACTAAATCTTTTTTATATTTATCGAACTTTTTATCAACAATTAATTTTTTATTTAAGATATGATCACGTTTTTTTCCAGTTTGTTCAATCATTTCTTGATTGACAATAGAACTTAATCGTTCATAATGTTCATATTTTTTCTTAATATGTGTTAAATAAATATTGGTATCTAATTTAGCGTAATAAATTTCTGCCATATTTTGTTTTCCAAAAAATTGATATAAATCTTGATAAAATGTTAAACTTTCTTGCTTTAATTCATCATTTAAGAATAAATAATTTAGATGAGATTCATCACCACGATAGATTTTAACACCTTTCATTGTGGCGCTTCTTACTTTTGTACGATAATTTTTTTTCATTTGACTGAATACCATATAATAGGGTTTATTTAAATCTACTTTGGCAATAAAACGAGGTCTTAAACTTTCAAAAAAGTGATTATATCCAAAATGGAAATAGCCTAATTTATGAAGTGTTTGAAAAATCATATCATAGTTTGGATTAGGTATTTGATTGCCATTTTGATACGTACTTCGAACAATATTAGGACTTAATTTAATAGCGATGATATCTTTTTTACTACAAAATTTTTTCATGAGTTTTGTAAACGTTTCAACGAGGGAAGCGTTGGTATAATCAATTAAGAATCCACGAGGGGCATATGCATATTTAAACATCATATTTTTTTCAACTAATAGTAAGGTAGCCGCATAGATAGTATTATTTTCGTCAACCATTCCTAAGATAAAAGGTTCAAACGCATGATTATTCATTGTATATCCGTACATACTTGTTTGATAGATAGAATGATCTGGATAATTTTGGGTAAAAATATCAAATTCTTGAACAGTTAATTCTCTAATATGCATAAACTCACCTCCAAACGTTAATATTATATCATACCAGTAAATAAAAGGCAAAAGAACTTAAAGATGAAAAATTAAAAAGAGATATTTTTTAGAAGTCGTGATATAATGATAAAGAAGGGTGATAAATATGTATGAACATAAAAAAATTTTTATTTTAGGAATGGCTCGTAGTGGCTATGAAGCTGCGAAATTATTAAGTAAATATCATAATCAAATTTTAGTAACCGATCGTACAGATCAGGATAAGGCGCAGGTAGAAGAGCTTCGCTCTTTAGGAATTGAAGTAATTATTACCAATAACCCAGAAGAGTTATTAGATGATAGTTATGATGTAATGATCAAAAATCCAGGGATTATTAAAACCCATCCTTGTGTAGAAAAGGCTCATAGTTTAAAAATTCCAGTGATGAATGAAGTAGAGATGGCTTATCATTATTTACCTAAAGATATTACTATTATCGCGATTACTGGAAGTAATGGGAAAACAACTACGACAACGATTATTTATGAATTATTAAAACATGGAGAAAAACATGTTCATTTGGGTGGAAATATTGGAACTCCATTATCTAAGTTAGTGGAACAAATTGAATCTGGTGATTTATTAGTAATGGAAATATCTGATCATCAATTGGTTGATATGAAGGAATTTCATCCTAATGTGGCTGTTTTTACCAATTTAAGTGAAGTTCACTTGGATTTCCATGGTGGCAGTTATGAAAACTATAAAAATGTAAAAAAGAAATTATTTTTACCAATGACGGAAAAGGATCTTGCGATTCTTAATTTAGAAAATCAAGATGTTGTTGAACTTACAAAGGATATTAAAGCAACAAAAAAATATTTTTCTAGTCAAAGAAAGGCGGATATTTATCTTAAAGATCGTTCCATTTATTTAAACGAAGAAGAACTTATTTCTTTACATGATATTCGCGTTAAGGGTGTTCATAATTATGAAAATATTATGTGTGCATTAATGGTGGGACATGTTTTCGGAATATCTAAAGAAGCGATTCATGAAGTGTTAGAGAATTTTGGTGGGGTAGAACACCGTATTGAATTTGTTACAAAATTAAATCAGCGTGAATTTTATAACGATTCAAAAGCAACCAATAATCAATCTACTATCATCGCTTTACGTTCTTTTGATACACCGGTTGTATTAATTCTAGGTGGATTAGATCGTGGTCAAACCTTCGATGAATTAACCCCTGATATGGATCATGTTTCTCATGTGGTTTGTTACGGTGAAACGAAAGAAAAAATTAAAGCTTATTGTGATTCTATAAAGAAAGACTGTATTGTTTTAGATTGCTTAGAAGAAGCAGTTCATGCAGCTTATCGTTTAAGTAATGAAGGAGATACCATTTTATTTAGTCCTGCGTGTGCATCTTGGGATCAATATAAAACATTTGAAGAACGTGGAAATGAATTTAAAAACGTTGTCGAATCATTAAAATAAGAAAGGGTGAAATCAATGTCAAAAATTATAGAAGTTAGAGGAAGAGAAGTATTGGATTCGAGAGGAAATCCAACCGTTGAAGTAGAGGTTACTTTAGAAAGTGGGGCACGTGGTAGAGCGATCGTTCCATCAGGGGCTTCTACTGGGGAAAGAGAAGCTTTAGAATTACGAGACGGAGGAACCCGTTACATGGGAAAAGGGGTCTTAAAAGCTGTATCTCATGTGAATGGACCGTTACGAGATCTTGTCCTTGGTATGGATGGAATGAATCAAGAAACACTTGATCATGCGATGATTGATGCCGATCACACAGAAACAAAATCAACGTATGGTGCGAATGCGATTTTAGGTATTTCCATGGCTACCTTAAAGGCTGCAGCAAAAGAAGCAGGTAAACCATTATATGCCTATGTTGGAGATGGAAAAACACTTCCAAAACCAATGATGAATATTTTAAATGGTGGAGCTCATGCGGATAATCGCCTAGATTTTCAAGAATTTATGATTATTCCAGAAGCGACAACTGTTCGTGAACGTATTCGTATTGGTGCAGAAGTCTTCCATCATTTGAAGACAGTATTAAATAAGAGAGGACTTTCAACAGGTGTAGGTGATGAGGGAGGATTTGCCCCTAATTTAGAAAGTAATACCGAAGGTTTTGAACTTATTATGGAAGCTATCCGTAATGCTGGATATACCCCTGGTGTCGATGTTTATTTAGCGATTGATGTTGCTGCCAGTGAATTTTATAAAGATGGAAAATATGAACTTGTAGGTGAAAATAGAAGTTTAACAACGGAAGAACTCATTGCGTTTTATGAAGAACTTGTTTCTAAATATCCAATTATATCAATTGAAGATCCAGTAGATGAAAATGATTGGGAAGGATTTACTTTAATTACCCAAAAATTAGGTGATAAAATTCAACTTGTTGGGGATGACCTTTTTGTTACAAATAAAAAATGTTTACAACAAGGAATTGATTTAGGTGCTGGAAATGCTATTCTTTTAAAGGTAAATCAAATTGGAACGATCACAGAAACATTAGAAACAATTCGTTTAGCGAAAGAACATGGATATAAAACTATTATTTCACATCGTAGTGGAGAAACAGAAGATACAACGATTGCGGATTTGGCCGTAGGATTAGATTTAGGACAAATTAAAACAGGATCGATGTCTCGTACCGATCGTATTTGTAAGTATAATCAATTAATGCGTATTGAAGAAGAACTAATGGATTAGTTCTTTTTTACTTGTTGTAAAATTAAAACAAGAAGGATTAAAATATGTTACAATAAGAATGGTGATAATATGTACGCTGAAATTCTTGTTGAAATTATGGCACGTACCATGGATAAAACTTTTACTTATTTCGTTCCTAAAAATTTAGAGACAGAAGTAATGGTTGGGAAGCGTGTTTTGGTTCCATTCTCTAATCGCAAGTTAGAGGGTTTTGTCATAGGCTTACATCGTGAAAAGCCAGATTACAAGGTAAAAGAAATTTCCGAGGTAATCGATGATCATCCTGTCTTAAATGAAGAGTTATTAGAATTAGGAAAATATATGCATCGTAAGACTTTTGCCAATTTAATTAGTTGTTACCAAACCATGTTACCAGTTGCTTTAAAAGCGCATCAAAAAGTGGAAGTAAAAAAACGCTATGAATCGTGGCTTCGTTTAGAAAAAAGGGAACCAGGCACTTCTAAGAAACAACAAGAAATTTTAAACTTATTTACAAAAGAAGTTGAAATACCAAAACGTAGAGCGATTGACTGTAGTGCTAGTGCGGTAAAAACACTTCTTGATAAAGGAATTTTAGTAGAGATTAAAAAAGAAGTGTATCGCCTAGATCAGGAAGAAGAAAAAGAAGAAAAAAGAATTGTTTTAAATGAAGAACAAGAAGGTGCTTTAAAAGCGGTATTAGATAAAAAAAATATGTTTCAACCTTTCTTACTTTATGGAGTAACAGGAAGTGGTAAAACCGAAGTTTATATGCACATTATTGAAGAAATTTTAAGTGATCAAAAAGAAGTGATTGTTTTAGTTCCAGAAATTAGTTTAACACCACAAATGGTTCATGTATTTAAAAAACGATTTGGAAATCAAGTCGCTATTTTACATAGTCGTTTATCTCGTGGCGAAAAGTATGATGAATGGCGTAAAATTGAGCGAAAAGAAGTTTCAATTGTGATTGGTGCTAGAAGTGCGATTTTTGCGCCCTTCACTAATTTAGGATGTATTATTATTGATGAGGAACAAACAGATACCTATCGTCAAGAAAATAATCCAAGGTATCATGCGATTGATATTGCTTTATGGAGGGCAAAAAAACATCAGTGTCCTGTGGTTTTAGGAAGTGCAACACCTAGTATTGAGAGTTTTACTAGGGCGAAGGTTGGAGTTTATCAATTACTCCAGTTAAAACATCGAATTAATCATACGCTACCCCAGGTGACTTTAGTAGATATGAAAGATGTTGTACGAACGAAAAATAAAGTTTTAAGTACTGTTTTATTAGAAAAAATCAAGGAAACACTAGTGCATAAGGAACAAGTGATTTTATTATTGAATCGTCGTGGTTTTTCAACGATTATTACATGCAAAGATTGTGGATATGTCCATAAATGTCCAAATTGTGATATTCCACTTACTTATCATAAGGGTACGAATTCGATGCGTTGTCATTATTGTGGATATACACATTATCGATATCAAACTTGTCCAGAATGTAATGGTACCAATTTAAACGAGTATGGGATGGGAACAGAAAAGTTGGAACAAACCGTACAAGCACTTTTTAAAGATGCAAGAATTTTACGTATGGATGTAGATACTACAAGAACTAAGGGGAGTCATGAACGTTTAATCACAAAATTTCGACACCATGAAGCGGATATTTTAATTGGAACACAAATGATTTCTAAAGGGCTTGATTTTCCAAATGTTACTTTAGTTGGCGTATTAAACGGAGACGCTTCTTTAAATATTCCAGATTTTCGAAGTAGTGAACGAACGTTTCAATTATTAAATCAAGTTTCTGGACGTGCTGGAAGAGGGGATAAACCAGGACAAGTTTATATTCAAAGTTTTAATATTGATCACTATAGTATTGTACTTGCGGCCCGTCATGACTATGAATCATTTTATGCGGAGGAAATGAAGATTCGAAAAAAACTAAATTATCCACCTTATACTAATTTATTAGTTTTGCGCTTACAAGGTAAAAATTTAGATCATATTGTAGAAGAAGCGCATAAAATTACAACCTTCTTACATAAACAGTTAAAAGATGTTTCTATTTTAGGACCTGGAATGGCTCAGATGCCCAAAGTAAATAATATTTATCATATGCAGATTATTTTAAAATATAAACGCCGTCAAGATGTTTTAAAGCCAATCCTTTATTTAAATAAGCATTATCAAAAGCATAAACAGGTGACCTTGGAAGTAGATGTAGAGCCTCTTCGAATTTAAATTGGAATAATTAAAAAAAATATAGTATAATAAAGAAAGAAAATAGGTGATTAGATGGAAGATAATTTTAATTTAGAAGATCTTCATGTTGAAAAAGAATTAAAGATTGTATATATGGGAACCCCAGAATTTAGTGCGACAGTGTTAAAGGGAGTATTAGAACATTACAAAGTTCGTGCGGTAGTAACACAACCAGATCGTAAGGTTGGACGTAGTGGGAAGATTGTTTATTCTCCTGTAAAACAAGTAGCGCTTGATCATACCATATTAGTTTTACAACCAGAACGAATTCGCACGGATATTGAACAAGTGATGGAGTTAAGACCTGACCTTATTATTACTTGTGCATACGGACAGATTATTCCTAAGGGACTATTAGAATTACCTCGTTTAGGTTGTATTAATGTCCATGCGTCTCTTTTACCTAAATTAAGGGGAGGGGCACCTATTCATCGTGCGATTTTAAATGGAGAGAAAGAAACCGGAATTACTATTATGTATATGAATGAACAAATGGATGAAGGCGATATGATTGCGCAAGAAAAGGTAGAAATTACAGATACAGATACCGCTGAAACACTTCATGATAAGTTAAGTGTATTAGGAAGAGACTTACTATTAAAAACACTTCCCTCTATTTTAGATGGTACCAACGGGAGAATTCCTCAAGATCATGAGAAAGCAACCTATGGGTATGTGATTGAAAGAGAAGATGAACACTTAAATTTTAGTAAAAACAAGCGTCAACTTTATAATCAAATTCGTGGTTTAAATTCCTGGCCAGGCGCATATTGTATGTTAGATGGAAATGTATTAAAGGTTTGGGAAAGTTATACAACCGATCGTGTTTTTTCAACGCTAATGGATGGTCAAATTACAGCCATTTATAAAGATGGCATAGGAGTTAAGGTCAGTAATGGTGAAATTGTTTTAAAGACGGTTCAATTTGCTGGAAAAAAACGAATGAATGCGGCGGATTTTGCACGTGGATATTCAAATAAAGCTTCGATGATTGGAAAAGTATTAAGTTAGGTGATAAAATGAGTAAAGAGAAAAAAAAACAATCCAATGTTATTTTATTTTTTAAACGTGTGAAAGAACTTTGGGCAAATCCTAGAGGACGAGCAGCTATTCTGTTAGGTTTTTATGGGTGTTTCTTACTTTTTGTCGTGGGTGGTGTTAGGACTTCATTATCGAATGAACAAAAAAATATGAATGATGAACCATCCATAAAACAAGAAGAAACAACTTCCTTTGATACCATGACCAATTATGAGTTTGAGATGAAAGTAAGCAAAAATAACGAAATGATCGCATTTCAAGGAAAACGAAATGGAACTTCACAATATTTTGTAAATAAAGAAACAAATCAGGCATATTATGTGGAAGAGAAAACCATTTATCAAGTAATAGATGGTGTGAAAAAACCACTAGTAGATCCTTTGTTTTCCATTGATATTACGAAGTTTCAACCAGATTTTATTGCGAAATTATTAGATCAATCAACCTTAGATTATACAACAAATTATTCTAGTGGAGTGGTAAAGAAAAGTTATATTTTATCTCTTCCAGCTTTTATGAAGTTCATGTATGGAACTACAGTTAGTAGTAATGAGGTTATTACACTGGTAACGACAGAAAAAAATAAGAAAATGGAACAAGTGGTTCTTGATCTTTTGAACTATCAAAAAACAGTGGATATGGATAGTACAAAAATGTCTATTGAAATTACTTATAAAAATGTTGATGCTGTAGAAGCATTTCATATTGACTAAGTGCTTTAAATATGATAAATTATTAGATGTGTTAGGAGGTAATTATGGACCTTTTGTTAATTATTATTTGTGTTTTATTAATTGCAGTTGTACTACTTCAAAGTGGAAAAGCAGAAAGTGCTTCCTTAACTGGAGCTAGTGAACACTTATTTACAAATCGTAAAGAACGTGGTGGAGAATTGTTTATGACAAGACTTACGTTTCTTTTAGGAGCTGCATTCTTTATTATTTGTTTGATTATGGGATTTTAGATAGCTATGCTATCTTTTTTCGTGACAACATTGTCACATTTTTTTGATGATTAAAAATTGCCAAAGTTTCTAAAAAATGGTATACTTATATAGTTAATGAGGTGAGGTAATGAAAGAATTTATAAATACGTTTAAAGTTCATTCGAAGAGTTATGTAAAAACCAATATTTTATTTTTTACATTTGTCATTTGTTCTGTATTAAATGGTTGTTTACTTCGTTTTCTTACAGTAAGAAACTATTTTGATATTAGGCCTGTGATTGCAGATATGGCAGTTGTATTAATTGTTGGTGCTTTTGGTTATTTCTTTAAACCAAAACATCAAGCTAAATATTTTACCTTCTGGTCTATTGTCTTTATTATGATCTGTATTATTAATTCTATTTATTATAAGAATTATATTTCTTTTGTGTCTCTTTCTTTACTTGGAACCTCAACACAACTTGGTAGTGTGGCAGATGCTGTTTTTGAAAATATTATGGAGTTAGAAGACTTATCTTATATTTGGCAATTGTTTGTACTACTAATGGTCAATCATTCATTAAAGAAAAAATCTTATTTTACAAAGGTGGCAAAAATTGAAAATGGAAAATTAAGAGCACTCAATACTTTAGTAGCTGGATTAATTTCCATTGGTGTCTTTATTTCAATGCTTACAACTGTAGATATTTCAAGATTAGGAAAACAATGGAACCGCGAATTTATCGTGATGCGTTTTGGTATTTATACTTATCAATTTAATGATGTTATTGCTAGTTTAAAACCACAAATTAGTCCATTATTTGGTTATGATGAAAAAGCAAAAGCTTTTCGTGAATATTATGAAACAAGAGAGAATACTTCGAAAGAAAATAAATATACTAATGTATTTAAAGGAAAAAATTTACTAGTTATTCATGCAGAAAGTATTCAAAATTTTACACTAGATACTAGTTTTAATGGTGTTCCCGTTGCACCTAATTTAAAACGTTTAGCGAGTGAAGGATTATACTTTTCTAACTTTTATTCACAGGAGAGTGTAGGAACCAGTAGTGATACAGAGTTTACATTAAATACCTCTTTAATGCCTGCAAGTAGTGGAACAGTAAATGTTAGTTATTGGGACCGTGAATATGTTACAATTCCAAAGTTATTAAAAGAACAAGGATATTATGCCTTTAGTATGCATGGCAATAATGGCTCTATGTGGAATCGTTTGAATGTTCATAAAAGTTTTGGATACGATAAGTTTTATAATTATAAAAATGATTTTAAAATTGATGAAACGTTTGGTTTAGGACTTAGTGACAAATCATTCTTTAAACAAGCAGTACCAAAAATTAAAAAGATTTCAGAAACAAAGGGAAATTTCTATGGAACGATGATTATGCTTACCAATCATACACCATGGACGGATGCTGATAAATTAGATGAACAACTTGATCTTTCAATGCATTATAAAAAAGTAAATGAAGAAACTGGTGAAACTGAAGAGCTAGAAGCACCTTATATGACAGGAACAACGCTAGGAAATTATTTTACTTCAGTTCATTATGCAGATAGTGCCATTGGACAGTTTATTGAAGATCTAGATGAGGCTGGTTTATTAGAAAATACAGTGGTTGTGATTTATGGAGATCATGATGCAAAAATTAAAAAATCAGAGTATCGTCGCTTTTATAATTATGATCCAGAAACGAATGGTTTGAAATCAAGTGAAGATCCAACGTATGTAGATGTAGATACTTACTTTTATGAGTTAAATAGAAAAGTACCATTTATTATTTGGACGAAAGATCAAGCTTATCAAGAAGAAATTACGGAAGTAATGGGAATGGTTGATGTTTTACCAACGTTAGGAAATATGTTTGGATTTAGAAGTCCATACCAATTAGGACATGATATTTTTAGTGTTGATAAAAACTTGGTAGTGTTTCCTAGTGGGAATTGGTTAACAAATAATATGTACTATAATGCCCAAAAGGGTGAGAGTAAATTATTAAAAGAAGATGCTACAGTTAGTGTAGAAGAAATAAAAAATAACAATGCTTATGCAGAAAAAATGATTGATATTTCAAATTCAATTATTGTGTATGATATGATTAAAAAGACAAAGGAAACGCAAACTTTATTAGATCAGTATCAAAAATCACAGAGTAATTAGGAGGTTGTTTATGGCAAAAAAAAGTAAAAAAAGAAAATTAAAAAAGAGTGTAAAAATGATTATTGTTCTTCTTGTCCTTCTTGTTGTTGGAGGTATTCTTTGGATCGTAAAACCATTTCATACAGATAAAGTAGAGAAGAAAGTAAAAGTTGAAGATTCACTAGAAGATTATGGTTATGTGCTAAATGAAAATGAAACTGCATATTATAAAGAACTATTTAAAGAATTAAAAGCTGAATTAAATAAAGAAGAAGTGGATGAAGAGGCCTATGCGACGTTAGTTGCTAAGTTATTTTTAGCAGATTTCTTTAATTTAGATAATAAAATTACGAAAAATGATATTGGCGGTGTTCAATTTGTTTATCAAGATTATCAAGCAGATTTTTCAAAATACGCAGTTGAAGGAATGTATCACTATGTTAAAAGTAATATCTATAAAAAAAGAGAACAAGAGTTACCTGTTGTTTCAAGTGTAGAAGTATCTAATATAGAACAAACTTCTTTTGATTATGGTGATACAACAGATAAAGAAGCTTATACTTTAAATTATACGATTACTTATGAGAAAGATTTAGGATATCAAGATGAAGGTGAGATGACACTAATTCATCATGATAAAAAGTTAGAAATTGCATCTTTAAAATAGAGGTTTTAAACTTCTATTTTTTTGTAAAATAAATGTCAATTTATAACATGTTTCTTTTTCTATCGAAATAAAAATGGTATACTTAAGATGAATCATAGAAGGGTGATTATATGGGACATAATAGTTATAATTCAAGTTATCGTATCGCATTGTATCAATTACCAGATGAATATCAAAACTTATTGAAAAAAACTTTTGATGACCAACAACAATATTCTAAGCATACTTATGATTTGAAAGTATTAAATAAATTAAGTGATGTCCAATCTTCGGATTTAATCTCACAACCAGATGTTTTATTAATTGATGAAGTATCTGAAATTACACCAGAGCTTCAAGAATATTCTCGTAAAAATTTAATACAAATTATTCGTGTTCATGGATCGATGTTTACAAATAATTATCCTCAGGATTTTAGTCTTTCTTTAAGCACAGATATTATTGAAACGAAAAAATTGACATCTTCCTATTCGGAGTTTGTTACAGAAATTGATCAAAGTGTGCATTTTATTAAATTGAGTGCTCAAATGGCAAATTTCGAAAAGTTAAGATATATTAGTCAAAAAGTAATGAATCTAGAATCTTCTCAAGTAGTAAATATGAGTGATAAAGATCAATTAATTAATACACTTTTAAGATTAAATCATTTTATTTCTTTAAAAGATGATTATACAAAAATGCATTGTGATCATGTATCTGATTATGCAACACTTCTAGCACAAGAAATAGGATTATCTGAAGAGGAAATTCGATTTATTCAAATTGGGGGAGAACTCCATGATATTGGTAAAGTCGGTATCCCAAATGCAATTTTGCAAAAACGTGATAAACTAACAGATGAGGAATTTGAAATCATGAAGAGCCATACGGTGTTAGGAGATTCTTTACTACCTAATGAAGGGTTTGATCAAATTAAAGAAATGATTCGATTTCATCATGAGCGAATGGATGGTCGGGGATATCCAGATAAGTTAAAAGGGGAAGAAATTCCTCTGGCAGCCCGTATTTTAGCCGTTGCAGATACTTTTGACGCAATGACAACACAACGTAGTTATAATCGAAAAAAAACTTTACAAGAAGCTTTCAATGAATTATATAAAGCAGCCAAAGTTGAAACAAATGTACATGGGCAAGTAAGTCAGCAATTAGATCCTGTATTAGTAGAAAAATTTACGAATGCGATCAAGAAAAACCCATATTTAATGGATTATTTTTCAAAACAAGATCAAGAAATATTAAAGGAAAGACAACGAAATTCCTTGAATGTATCTGAAAGTAACCTAGGAAGGATGAAGTAAAATGAATCAAAATATTACCTATGAACAGGTTTGGAACTTTTTACAACAAATAGGTTCAAAATTATCTTTAGAAGAATTAACTGTGCTAGAAAGTTTATTTCAATTAATCTTTTTAGATTATACATTAAAACAAAAATTTGGAGAAGCAAAAATTGGTTATACTCTGGTAAAGAAAGAAAAATCATATCAAGTTGAGCATAAAGAATCTGTAACGCTTAATCAAGATTTAAAGGATTCTGTAAAAAAGATGTTACAAAGTTTTTATGTTGCGCGAAATCATATGGATCAAAATGAATTATATTGTATTCAATATCTTTTAAATATGATTAATGAATGTCATATGACACTTCACCTAAGTAATGAAAATGGGGAATATCAGTTAAACCTTTCTAGTCCCCAACAGAAAAAAAAGTAATATAAAAATTTTTGTTGTTTCTATTTTAAAAAATGATGATATAATATATTTATAATAGGAGTTGGTTAGATGAAAGAATTTACGAAAGATGATTTAAATGTTCTTGCCCTTAAAACATTGAAGAAACATGGTATAAAGAGTCCTTATTACGATGTAATTCCTTTTTTAAAAAAAGAGGGATTTATTGTTCGTACATTAAAAATAGATAAGCGAACGGAAAGTGCTTGTTTAGTAAATCCTGAAATGCGTCAAAAAATTATCGTTTTAAATAGCCAATTGATTGAACGTTTAGATTATTTAGAAACCTTAAATTGTGGCCGTTATCTTGTAATGTATGAATATGCAAAATATTTATTAAGTAATGAAGAAAATTATCAAAATAAAACCTATATTTTCGATAAAAAAGATCCAGAAGCTTTGGAACTTGCAAAATATTTTTTATTTCCGGATTTGTATGAATTAACTAGGGGTAATTAAAATTAGATGAGATTCATCTAATTTTTTTTGAAAAACAATATTTTCCAGGATTCTTAGCTTCCTTGGAGACCAATTTTGTGATAAACTAATAGTAGTTAGAGGAGGTTGTTTATGACAAAGTATACCATATTACCTGCAGATACTTATCTTGTTCGAAATCGTACCGTATTTTCAGAACAAGATCGTGTTTTATTAATTATGTTATATCAACCTTTATTAGGGAATAGTGCAATTAGTTTGTATTTTACTTTATGGTCTTATTTAGATAAATCAGAAGTTTTATCAAGAGAGTGGACACATCATCATTTAATGACAAATATGCGTGCAAAATTAGAAGAAATTTTGGTTGCTCGTGAGAAACTAGAAGCCATTGGTTTACTTCGTACCTTAGTAAAATCAGATCACATTAATCATTATATTTATGAACTATATTCTCCATTATCTGCGAGTGAATTTTTAAATAATCCTATTTTATCGACGAGTCTATATAACAATGTAGGGGCCCTAGAATATGAAAAAATTGTAGATTATTTTAAATTACCTAAATTAAATACCAAAGAATATGAGGATATTACTAAATCTTTTAATGATGTTTTTGAATCTGTTAGTGTCAGTTCATTAGAACATGTATTAGAGGATATACGTGCGAAAAAGAAACGTACACATACGTTATCTACCAATCTTGATCTTCAAGGTGTACTAGCGATGATTCCAGAAGAAATTCTAAATCCACGAAGTATTACAAAAGAGATGCGTGAATTAATTGATAAGCTCGTATTTATTTACCAATTAGATCACGATGCCTGTGTTGATTTATTACGTAATTCTGTAACACTAAAACGAACACTTGATAAATCGTTATTAAAAAAGAATGCACGTAATTATTATGGATTTGAACATGGCGGTAAATTACCAAGTATTGTTTACAGAAATCAACCAGAATATTTACGTAAACCAGCAGGGGATGGTTCAAAGAAAGCTAAAATGATTTATACGTTTGAAACAATTTCACCTTATGATTTTTTGAAGGCAAAAAATCAAGGTGTAAAACCTTCAAAAAATGATTTAAAAATTGTTGAATATTTAATGGTAGAGTTTGAATTAAAACCAGGCGTTGTTAATGTTTTATTAGATTTTGTTTTGCGTGTAAATAATAATAAATTAAATCGTTCGTATATTGAATCGATTGCGTCACAGTGGAAACGTAGTAAAATTGAGACTGTAGAAGCCGCGATGGATTTGGCGAATAAGGAATATCGTAAAAGAGCTAAAGGAAAAGTAAAAACAAAAATAAAAGAAGAGGCTCCTGAATGGTTTGATCAAGACTTAGAATCGAAAAAACCATCGGAGGAACGTCTAAAAGAAATGAAAGAATTATTAAATGAATTTAAGTAGGTGAATTATGAAAACAGTTAAGGAAGCAATTACTTTTCATGTAACAGATAAAGTGAAAAGTGATTTACAAAAAGAGTATGTGAAAGCACTAGAAAATACGAAATTTAAACAGATGGTTAAGGAAATTCATTTACCTGATGAAATTTTAATGCAATATACTTCAAATTTAGAAGAATCAGCTATAGAATATGATCACTGTAAACACTGTAAAAATTTACTTTGTTGTAAAAATAAAATGACAGGGTATGCTTATTTACCTAAAGTTCATCCGAATTATCTTAGTTTTCATTATCAAGCGTGCCGTTATAAAAAAGAAATGGATGATAAATACAAATATTTAGAAAATATTTATACATCGCATGAACCTGAGGAAATCAGAATGGCTAGTATGAAAGAAGTTTATATGGATGATGACCACCGTTTTGAGGCCATAAAGTATTTAACTCATTTTATTAAAACCTATCAGGATGATCCTAAACAAAAGGGCTTATATCTTCATGGCTCCTTTGGTAGTGGAAAAACCTATTTAATTAGTGCGGCTTTTCATGAACTTGCAAAGAAAAATGTTCGTAGTGCGATTGTTTTTTGGCCAGAATTTTTAGGTGAATTAAAAGATTCTTTTAATACAGGAACGTTTCACGAAAAGATTGATATGTTGAAGAAGGTTCCGTTACTTTTAATTGATGATATTGGTGCTGAAAGTACAACCGCATGGAGTCGTGACGAAATTTTTTGTCCCATTGTTCAATATCGCATGGAAGAACATTTACCTACCTTTTTTACATCAAATTTAAATAAAAAAGAATTAGAAAGCCACTTTAGTACAAGTAAAGATGGTGTAGAAAAAGTGAAAGCTCGTCGTATTATTGAACGTATTAATCAGTTGACAGAAGACGTTTCTTTAATTAGTAAGAATCGAAGACAATAATTAGTAAGGAAGAAATCATATGGATCAGACATTAATAAAGTTACTAGAACAACAACGTAATTATCATTGGAAAGAATTACAAGATAAATTAAATATGTATTCTGATGAAGATTTAATTTGTGCATTATTTGATATTGTAGATGATGGAATTGAAAATTATAATCATTTAGCGAAACCAAAAAGCCATCATTATATCGAAAAAGCAGTTCATTATTTAAATTATCGTGGTATTAATGATATGATTGAAGATCCAAAGTTTTATATTAGGCGAATCAATCAATTAATCCATAAAACACATTGTTTAATTGCCGGAGTTCAAATAGATCATAAAAAATATTACCATAGTGTTCAATGCTTAAATCGTATTTTATTTGGTTTAAAACAAAGTAAAATGAAATTTATTAATCAAAAGTTTAGAAAAAGTGATTATCAAAATGAACAAGATGAAGAATTTTATTTTTTAACACGAGTTATTGAAGAAATAAATGATTATTCATTTCTTGAAAATTTATTTGATGATTATAAGGAGCTTGTTAATTTAGTAAATAGCGAAGGGTATTGTCTGTTTGATGCGGTCATTGATCTTTATCTTAAATGCATGAAATCTAGTCGCAATGAGGAAAAAATAAGATATTATCAGGCTATTTTAAAGTTAATGATTTATTCTAAGAATTTTCGTATTAATCGTGAAATCTTATTAGAACTTAGTGATGAATTAGATCACTTGATTTTTAAAATAAAAGATAGTGATTTAAATACCCAAGAGAAGAAGTGGCGTATTTATTATTTAGAAGAATTAATTTCTGTATTAAAGATTAAACGTGGACCACGAGAAGTAAAATTTCAGTTAGAAGAATTAAACCAAAAATACGTTGTTAAAAGAGGATATCCTAAAGAAATTATGGAAGAATTTCAACACTTAAGTTTTCCATCTGACCTTGAGGTACAAGATGATCGTGATGTATTAGTTTATACAATTGATAAAGCTGGAACAGTGTTAAAAGATGACGGTTATGCATTTAAAAAATTTGAAGATGGATCCTACGAGTTAACAATGTATTATCCTTTAGTTGCTGATTATATTCCTAGAAAAGGTGTTCTTGACCAATTTTTAAGATCACAAGGTGAAACTCTTCGTGCATCAAATTTTGTTAAGTTTTTATTTACGAAACGTGTGAGTAGTACGTATTTTTCCTTAGATGAAGGAAAAGAAAGATATGCTCTTGCAATTCATTTTAAGTTTGATTCAAATAATCATTGTCATGATATCTCTTTTGATCGAGCTAAAATTAAGATTCACAAAAATTTCACCTTTGAAGAGGTAGATGAATTGTTACATCAGAATCTAGATTCTGATGTCAAAGAATGGCTTACATCTTTGACATCTATTATAAAAAATTTACCAACAGCGCAAGACAATCGTTGGGGACTAAATGATACGAGAGAACATATCTTTAAGTTATCCCATTTTGTGAATGTTGAAATTGCTGATTTAATGAAAAGAAAGCAAATTCCTTTTGTATATCGAAAATATGATTCCCGTTATATTTTTAAAAAATTAGTTGAACTACAACAACAAATGGGATTAGAAAAAAATTCGTTTGTAAATTCAGTGATTTATATTGCTTGTACTAGAACTTATTCAAAAAGAACTTATACAACCGATGCGAGTGAAAATCGTATTATTGCAAGCATAACAAATCCGATTCATGAATATGCTTCAATCGTGAGTCAATATTTAATTTTGCAATATTTTATTGACCATGATAGACCCATTAAACTTTATAACAATGAGTTAGATACAGTCGCAAAACAATTAGATCATCGTCATCAATGTTATCGCCATTTTATTAGTGAACGCAAACAACTGGTTGAAACATTAGATCTGGAACAAGGTATTTTGAAACAAAAATCAGAACAAAAGGGAAAAACATTGGTAAAAAGAATTGACAAGTATAATTGATGTGGTAAAATATAAGATGTAAAAGGTTTTGATTAGGACAAGACAAATGATCTCTATTTTTAAGTGAGCAAAGGATAGTGGGAACTTTGTAAAATATATGATTTGTTACTACCTATGAACTGAACTTGAAAGAGTATCCGGATGTTTCCGTTATCAAAATTAAGCGAATCCAAGGATGGTACCGCGGTTACGATGTAAACGCTCCTTATACAATTGTATAAGGAGTTTTTTTGAAAGGTAGAGTATTATGAATGAAAGAAAATTTAAAAAAATGATAGAACGACAACATGTATTTAAAATGCGAGAATTTTTTCAAAAATACTACCAATATGATATTCATCATTTAAAAACAGGGATAACTTTAGAAGATTCTATGCATGAAATATCAGCATTCCAAACATTTATGGATAATACAGAATTTACTGATAAATCACACCATTCTTTGCTGATTTATCGTACCAAAATGGAAAGACTATTAAACCAAAGTGAAGATCCTGAATATGATCGTCAGATTAAAATATTGACTGAAAAATATCGGGAAGATTTGGAAATTGTTTTAGAAAAGAATCAAAGGTATCATGAAGAGCTGGTTTCTTTAAATAAAAAAATGGATTCTATAAATAACCAATGTTCTTTTTATAAAAAATTAGCAAAAGATACCCAAAATCATTTAAATAGTTTAAGATCAAAGAAAAGGGAAATTGATAAAGAATTAGACACATTTCTCGAACAAGATAAACAATTACTAGCGAGTATAACTATTTCTTTAGAGAGGTTAAAGGAACAGCAAAAGCCGCTTAAGGTGCAATTGTCTTATCTATCACATCAACAAGATGCAAATGCATTACAAATAGAAATTATAAGAAAAAATAAAAAGGCTTTCGAAAGTCGTTTATATGCTCTAGAGCATAAAGATATTATTAAAAACATTATTAATAATATCTATCCTTTAGAGGTTGAAGAAATTGATCGAAATATGGTTTTTTCAGGTCTAGCTTTGTTAGTTCAAGATAAAGATGGAGTAATACTTCCATATGCCAATCCTTATTGTTTAGAACAAGTAGAATGGTATTATCATAATATGTTAGGTGAAGATATTAGAGAAGTATTATGGGTGGAAGAACCTAAAGTGAAAGTATTGAAAAGAGAGGAAGATAAATAATGATTAATATTAAAGAAAATGAAAAATTAAATAAGTTAAATCACAGTTGTGCTCATTTACTTGCCCATGCTGTAAAACATTTATATCCAGAGGCAAAATTTTGGGTAGGACCTGTCATTGAAGAAGGGTTTTATTATGATATTGATTTAGGAGATAAGGTTGTTACAGAAGAAGATTTAGCTAAAATTACAAAGGAAATGAAAAAGATTGTTAAATCAAATAAACTAATTAAACGTATTGAATTAAGTAAGGAAGAAGCTTTAGAACTATTTGGTGATGATCCTTATAAGGTAGATTTAATTGAGAATATGGCAGCGGATGAGGTAATTACAGCGTATCGTCAAGATGATTTTGTTGACCTTTGTCGTGGACCTCATGTTGAAAGTACAAAGATGCTAAAATATTTCAAATTATTAAAGGTAAGTGGAGCTTATTTTAAAGGAGATTCTAAAAATAAAGTATTACAACGTATTTATGGTGTGTGCTTTGAAAGTGAAGAAGAGTTAGAAGCTCATTTAGAAGCTTTAGAAGATGCAAAACAAAGAGATCATCGTAAATTGGGAAAAGATCTTGGAATTTTTATGTTCGCAGATCTTGTTGGTAAAGGACTTCCTATGTGGCTACCAAATGGTTTTATTGTAAGACGTGCTTTAGTAGATTATATTACGGATAAAGAAATTGATTTAGGATATCAACACGTGATGACGCCATCGCTAGGTAATGTTGATTTATATAAAACAAGTGGACATTGGGATCATTATAAGGAAGATATGTTTCCTGCCATGGATCTTGACGAAGAATCTTATGTACTTCGTCCAATGAATTGTCCTCATCATATGATGATGTTTAAAAATTCGATGCATTCTTATCGTGATCTTCCTCTTCGTATCGCAGAAATAGCCAATGATTTCCGTTATGAAGCTAGTGGTGCTGTATGTGGGATTGAAAGAACACGTGCATTTACTCAAAACGATTCTCATATTTTCTGTCGTCCAAGTCAAATTAAAGAAGAATTTAAAGGTGTTATTGAATTAATCCTTGGTGTTTATAAGGACTTTGGATTTGAAAATTATCAGTTTAGATTATCATTACGTGATAAAAATAATACAGAAAAATATTTTGGTAATGATGAATTATGGGAAAAATCTGAAACCGAACTTCGTGAAGTATTAGAGGAGTTAGGTGTGAATTATTATGAAGCCGAAGGAGAAGCAGCCTTTTATGGTCCTAAATTAGATGTTCAAGTAAGAAGTGCGATCGGACATGATGTTACGTTATCAACGGTTCAACTAGATTATCAATTACCAGAACGTTTTGAACTTGAATATGTAGATGAAGATGGAATGAGAAAAAGACCAGTTGTTATTCATCGTGCCATTTTAGGTTCCCTAGATCGTTTTATTGCTTTCTTGTTAGAAGAAACAAAGGGTAATTTACCACTTTGGTTATCTCCAGTACAGGTAAATATCATTCCAGTAAAAAATGAATATCACTTGGAATATGCGAAAGAGGTAGAGTCTTTATTAAAACAAAAGAAAATTCGTGTTTCCTTAGATGCTAGAGATGAAAAATTAGGATATCGTATGCGTGAAAGTCAAACGAAAAAAATCCCTTATACTTTAGTTTTAGGTGATAAAGAAAAAGATGATCACATGATTAGTTATCGTTTACATGGAGAACAAAAAACAACAACAGTATCACAAGATGATTTTGTTCGATTATTAAAAGAAGAAATCACTGAAAAAAAATATCAAAAATAGTAAAAAAGGCAGATTTTATAAATGTGAAAGAAAAAAGGAACAAAAAAAGGAATTTGTCTAGAACCAATGTAAGAAATTGGTTCTTTTCTTTGGTCAAAAATAGAAAAAGTGTGCTTTGACAAGAAAAAAGAAAGAAAGTAGGATGGTGGACAGGAGGGAAGAATATGAATAAAATAAAAGAGTTAAATGAAATCTCAAAGAAGTATGTAGAAAGAGGAGAGGTGGTAT
>JAETPN010000019.1 GCA_021771185.1 Bacillota bacterium
CATTATGCGAAGTTATAACTATATCGGTGCGAAAGTGCCGATTATTTCTTTTTGCTATAAAATCAATCAAATTCATGCGTAAATCCAACCTTTTCATATAATTTATTTATATCACTCATTGTTAAAACTTTTTGATTAGTAGCAATCAAATGACTATTTATAATACTTAAATCATTTGGATTTATTTTATTAAGACCTTTTTTCATTAATTTCAAGAAAAAATCATTATCAACCACACATAGCATAGCCATAAGTTTACTAAGATTACGGTCAGCGTAATTTTTTTTCTTTTGAATACTTGTTTGATATGAGTTAGGAAGGAGTCTTAATTTTTCAGTATCATGCAAAAATCTTTCCCATACTTCCCATGTAGGTATTCTACTTTTGATTGTATCACTATAACCGCTTTCCTTAAAATCAAGATAATTATATATTATCTTAAAAAGGAAACTGTCCATTTTAAAATCATGATCCATAAGCAGTGTAACCAACTGATTACTATGAGTCTTTTTAAAACGTATTTCCAACCTTGTCCAAAACTTAATTGCATCACTAACAAGATAACCACCATTAATACGTTCACGCAGCTTATCATATATAACTATATAAATATCACTGCTCATACTTCCAAATTTAAGAGAACTAGATTCACTTAAACCATCTTTTAAATTTAACTGTTCTATATAAGTAGACTGTTTAAATCTTGTTGCCAACTCCCCTTTTTTTATCTTTTTACGTAACTGATTGACAGTGAAATATTTCTTATACATATCTATAGCAATGTCAATACGTGTAAAATGATATGAAGTAGAAAGAATTTTTTCAAAAAAATACTGCCATGAAAATAACTGTTCATATTCTCTACAAGCCGAACCACTCAATAAAATATGTACTCCCATTTGCTCATTTTTTGTATTATACATAACATGCATTTTAGAATACACTGTATAAGTAGTGTTATATCCAAAACGACCGCTCTCAGTTTTTGTAATATTAGCACTGTCTATAGTAACACCAAAAAGCATTAAAAGCACATCATCTACAGTACTTTTTTGAATAGTAACTTGAACCCAGTCTATACACACATCTAAATCTGGAATTTCACCGATATTATCAATATTTTCATGCGTTAAATCATTCATAACAACACCCCTTTTATGTAGTTTCCACCCCCCTATCAGAATACGGGGGATAGAACCAAATTACTGCACTATTCCAAGAATAGAAATAACAATAAAATGGCCCCAATAAACAAATAAAAACAAAATAAAATAAGCAAAACAAATAATAACAACAAGTCGCAAGCTCCATAAACCTTGAAAAAAATTAGAACTGTAACAAGAAGATACGAACGGTTTAAACTCTAAGAACCAACTCATAACTACGTTAATCGTCGAACCTTAGAGTAATTTATATCTTTTTTTATAATAATCAATAAGAGTTAATCAAAAGTATTAAAGGTATCATATAAAGAATAATACTTCTTATTAGCCTTAAAATACTCACTTCCAACTTTTTCTTTTATCGGATACCAAACACGTACACAAACAAAAAGTTTACCTAAAGCAAATGCCGATAATATAAAACCTGCTTTACCAAAATTAGATACCTTACGATGTATACATTCATATTCAATTAAAGAACGAATTTGTCTGTCTATCATACGGTCGAACTGTGCAATTAATAAAATATCATAGCCATACTTACGATGATTAGTAAAAAAACCTAACCATTCCGAACGACCTTTAACATTCCATTCTCTAGCATTAAAAATGAGCTGACATTCATCTAAAACGAGCATTATAGCGCCCTCTTTAAAATTATGAGTTTTAAAATATTCTTTAGCGAAAAGTCTTAATTTTTGAGGTGTAAGAGTATTATTAGAAACCTCTAAAAAAGTACCATTAAACTTTTTAATATTATCCTTATTAATATTGAAATTAGCTACAACACAACTTTTAGAACGCATACGATTGTAAATAACCCTTGCACAATGCAAACTTTTTCCACTTCCTGGAGTACCGCTATATAAAGTGATCATATTTCCTCCTATCCACTAATAAATACAGCTATAACAAACATAAATAAAATTTTTAACATATTAATCACCTATTACTTTAATCCAGCGCATAATTATCTGGTAAATATAAAACAGACCTATAACTGTAAGCCACAACCCGCCAATGTAAATAAAATCTCTAAACGGTATAAACCAGTTAACCCAACCAAGATAAGGTATATTACTAAAAGTATTTAATAAATCACTAAAAGGACTTTTAGGTAAAACACTTAAAAGTGTATTAGCAAAATCGGTTAAAGCATTCAAAAGCCACTCAAATATACTTAAAAATATATCCATATTTATACCTACCCTTTTATAAGATTTCTAGTAACCATTGTAAGTCCTAAAACGAACAGTAAGTCAAAAAGAGTTCTTGCAACTAAAGCAACACTTTCATATTCCTTTAAATCAACCTTTACAGTTCCTTTAGTTCCTAATATCTCATAATCCCATTTAAAATTAGGCGCCTCTGGTTCCGCTGCTAAACAACCTATAAATTTTATAAGGTCAAATGGAATGCAAAACGGAAAATATTCTTTCCAATTAAGCTTTCCAGGTACATCATAATCGCCTAGAAAATCTCCAACCGTAGGGATGACATAATCAGGGTCATCTATGTCGGCATCCTCATCCGTGTTTTCTATCGGTGTATCTTTTGTAATATCTCCCGTATAGTCATTAGGAATCGTTCCAATATCTGGCAATGGGAATGGCAGAGGAACGGGAACAGGTCTATCTAAATTAGGAATATACTGATTAGGAATACTCCAACTGCCAGGATAATCTATAACACCCTCTGGTGTATAAGTAGCATCAGGAGCAACATATCGAGGAATTGCAATATCGTCAATATCGCCATAATTTATATAACTATCGTCTAGCAGTTTTAAATCCGTATTAGTACCTTTATTAGTAACCCAGGGCGGGTCTAATTCCAAAGTAAGACCTCGTGGGTCAACCCATTTATTACCTAAATGAAAAGCATTAACACCCGCATTATAAATCGTATAAAAAGTACCAAAGAATGAAGAAAATAAAATATCGTCTAAATAAATACGAGTAGATTTACCAAGTTCAATACCATTTCGGTCATACTGTGTAAAACCAACACTATTATTAATTGTATTTTGAGAACTAGAACCATACAAAACATATTTAGTATTTATATAAGTATCATTAATTACAGCAGTTAAACAATAAATTTCATGCGGATATGAATAATCCTGAATACTAGAAATATAAGTCCCATTACTAGTTACAATACAAAGACCACTAAAACCGGCAAATAAAGCATCAAAAGCGGGATTATTTAAGGGATTGCCAGGAGAATAAAAGAAATAATTATCCCCACCAATAGTTACAAAATCCGTTACACCATCAGCCAATTCCAAATCACCTACATAACTATTCCCATTACTTGTATTAAAAATATCGTACATTGCGTGTCCTAACTCACTTCCAATAGTATTAAACGCGTCTAATACAACCGAACCCGTATACATAATGCCGTTCATTAAAGTATCGAATTTATCTTTAACCGTACCTACAAGCGTCTCTCCAAAGCGACTAAAACCGTCCGCAATATCGTAGCAGGTATCCGTTAAATTATCAGCTCCCGCCGAACTAATACCAATCCCCAATAAAGCTAAGACCGACATAACACCACTTACAACAACCGCATCATCGATACCGACAATTGCATTAACTTCTTTATAAGAAGAATAAATAGGAGAAAAAGCACAAACAAGACACGTAGCAACAATCATTATTTTTCTAACAATCTTTTTTTTAGCTTTTCTATAAAATCTAAGAATATGATCACTTATCTTTTTTAGTTTTTTCATAAAAATACATATTTAAGGAAAATTAAAACGTGAGGATAACCCCACGTTTTTACTAGGCTTTGTTACCCAACATTTTAAAAGATTTAATAGCAAATCTAACAACTAACATTGCAGTAATTAAACCCATACCAATAGGTAAAACATCACCTAAAATAGACTGACATGAAGTAACACTTGTACTAAATGCAGTTGTAAGCGCTGTTGTAATTCCTTCCATTTTCCTTTTCTCCTTTCTTAGAAAAATATTTTATATATAAAACCGATTGTATAACCGATAAAATATAACAAACATAAGAATAATAAACCCGTTACAATCCCTATTGGAATAAGAGCTAATACCTCATTAAAAGTATCTATATTAACTAATATCAGGGGCGCAAATTCTTCCATAAGGCACCTCCCAATAAAACACCAATAATAACACATAACAAGAACATATTAATAATTTGAATATTATTAATACTATCTATCATATTTAAAGTATTTATTTGATAAGTAGTATCAATTTCAGTTGTTTGAACTTCCTTTGGCTGTTCAATATCTTCGGCTGGTTGACTTATTTGTTCGTCCTGGTTTTCGTTCATACTCTACACGTCGCACGAGGGAACCCGTACCCTCCGCACTCCGTGCAGAGGATTACGAAATTCTAGACTAATAAACTAGTAACCTTACCGTATTTATTATAATTAAATTCACATTCGACCCCAACCAAAGTCAAAGAACCAATAGCATCTAACATACTGTTAAAAACTTGATTATTAACAAAACATTTATCACACATAACACCTTCAAGATGATTGTCCAACTCCTCAGGATCTTCAGTAAAGTATAAAGAATGACCCTCAATCAAATCACCATCTTTAGTTTTAAAGCTTACACTTCTAGTACCAATAATTTTTTTCATTTTTCTTTTCCTCATTTCTTTATTTTTCATTTAATTAAATAACGTTATATAATATTCAAACAAACAAAATATAACTATTTGATATATTTATAATAACAAAAAATATTACATATTGCAATATGTAATATTACATTTAGTTATATTATAGTGTAAAAAAATTTCAATAGGTTATAATGAAATTGTGAGGTGATAGCATGAACGGAAATAAATTACAAAAATTAAGAAAAAATAACAATTTAACACAAAAACAATTTTGTAAGATATTTAAAATATCACAACCAACATTATCACTATGGGAAAATGAAGAAAGAGAACCAGATACAAAAATGCTTAAACAATTAGCAAACTATTTTAATGTATCGATCGACTACTTATTAGATAACGAAGAAAGCATAAAAGAAAACGAATTAGTAAAACTAGAAAGAAAACTAAAAAAAGATGATAAAGAAAGATTAATAATAATATTAAAAACAATGTTTCCAAACGAATATGAAGAAACAAAAAAAGAGCAACTATAGTTGCTCTCTATCTAAATCTATTATATAAAAATACCTAAATTCCAATGGGTAAAAAGAAATTTGGACATAGTAGTAAACTAATTCCCAACCGTAATTATCAACATAATGTATATCTTTCATATTAGACATAACATTAACTTTAATCTTTATATAATTACCCTTTCGCCAAACAGTCACATAATGTTCGCTAAGCCAAGAAAACTTAGCTGACTTTTCAACAATAACAGTTTTATTAGATTTCTTTAACCTCTCAATTTCAGCTTCTAGATTTCTAATGCGCTGTTGTTGTTGTCTTATTACATACTTGTCCTTATTATACATAATATACGCGATAAGAATTTACATTTCCTACCATTATGCGAAGTTATA
>JAETPN010000006.1 GCA_021771185.1 Bacillota bacterium
ATCTTTTGTTAAAATATTTATTTTTTCGTTCATAAATATCTCCTTTCAAGGGACTACCTTACAGGAACGAACTTTCGGAGTCAAACGGCACTTTTAATCTTTCTGAACTTCTTTTTGAACAGATTTTTAAAATGGATATAACAAAAAAACAATATTTGAAGCTAGTTCAAATACTGTTTTATAAATTCTGTATATTTTTAATTTTTTGAAGCTTTTATTTTTTCTAAATAATAATTTATATTATCTAATGATGTAAATGTGTAAGTATAAATATAAACACCAGAAGATGGAGAATCACTTGAAGAATCAAAATCCTTTTTTTGTGTAATAATTATTTTATTGGCTTCTTTAGTTGCACGAAGTAATTCATTCTTATGACCTCCACAATAACCACCATTTGGTACTGTTAATGAAACATATCCATTTTCCTCAGGAATATATTTATACCAGCTTCCTACTAGGTCTACTTTATCTACTCGTTTGTACGTTCCAGGGCCAAAAATTTGATCTATTCGCTTAGAAATAGTATCTTCTTTAAGCAATGTGGTAGAAGCATATGAACTTCCATTTTCATCTTCAAATCTATTTGTTTTAAGATTATAAGAATTAAATCCACAAGTATAAAGATCATAAGCATCAGGTGAAACATTATCAAAATATTTCTGTGCACTATACTTATTGCAAGCTAATAATTCTTTGTCAGTATCTAACATAATTGCCAAAGCCATTTTAAATTTTAATTCATACTTAATATCAGAAGCAGAAATTTTCTTTTCTTTTTCTTTTTCTTCATCTGCCATGAATGAGGGAAAAATTTCAAAAGGCATACATCCACGATCGTCTTCAATTAACATATATAAATTTTTAACAATTTGACTATTAATATCTAAATCAACCGGTTTATCTTCATTATCTTTGTCAACCGTCTTATCCTTATTCTTTTTAACTACCTTGTTCGTATGATCTTTTGAATCACTTGACCCTTTACCCAAAATTTTATCATATACAATAAATCCACCGAACGCTAATACTGCCACACTCAATAATATGATAAGAAAAATTTTAGGATTTTTTCGTTTTTCTTCCATTTTTTATTCCTCCTAAATTTATTATATCCCACCTCAATGTTAAATCAACAAAAAAACTATATTATATGTAAAGAAAAAGACAACTACATATCATTGTCTTATAAAATACATATTTATCAAGGATTCTTTTAGTTCATTTTTTATTTAATGTTTCGTTCATAAAATAATCAAATATTTTATTTGCGTTTTCATCATAATCAATCATCGTTTCTGGATGCCACTGAACACCTAATACAAATTGATCAACATGAGGATCTTCGATTGCCTCTATTAATCCATCGTCAGAATATGCAGAAACAATAAAATCATTAACATTATTTATGTGATAATTATGACGACTATTTACTTTAATCGTTTCGCTTCCTACTATTTTTCTTAATAACGTATGTTCCAAAATGTGAACATTATGAACATAATCCCTCTCTCTTTGATGGTGATTTAATTTCGTTTCATTTTTTACTGTTATATCCAGAGCATAATCATCTTTTATAACATCCATTTTCCCAATCATTTGCATTCCTGCACATATACCTAATATTGGCATTTTTTTATGATAAGCATGATCGTAAACAAATTCATCATACTCATACCATTTATATCCACCAGGAAAAATTATTCCATCACATAAATCAATAAGCACTTTTAAATCACTTTGTTCTTCACTTGTTAACCTAGGTACCTCTTTAGGTCTTACATTTTCATATTCTAATAACTGTGGGGGTGTAATTAATAAAGGAATCCCACCTTTTTTTATAACACCTATTCTAATTTTTTCAAACATTCCTACTAAATTATCATGATCGCTATCACTCGTTGTTCTAGCAACAATTCCTATGATTGGTTTCATATGATCACCTACTTATATTATCTTATGATATGAATATCCATATCTACTTCTTGATTTAAATTTTTATATACACTTTTTATAATTTTTAATTTTAATAAAGCATCAAATTGGGCTTTTTTTAATTCATCCATCGTCCATACATATCCTGCCATTTTTCCTTCACCAGATAGTGGATTTGTTAAAAAATTAAAAGTCATTCCATTATCAATATCCATATTAACATAAGATCCTGTAAATCCTGATGATGCGAAAGCCGTTCCTTGTTCAGCCAACACTTCAGTAACCGCAATTCCTTTTGGATGACTTTTATACATCATTCCCCTTGTAACCGCAACTTTCCTATTTACTTTTTCACCTTTAACCATAACTTCTTGTGTAATATAATCTTGTTTTATAACTGGAGTTGTAAGTTCCACCAAACTTTTTTTATTAATAAAAGTTAATTTAACAAGACCATCAAATAATTTTACTAAATCCCCTGTCGTTGTATATATTCCAGCATGTCCAGCATTCTTTATCATACGAGCTTTAGGGTCATGAATTTCATTTAAACAATCTTTGGATCCACCAGTAATAGTATCCTCTTCTTTCACCTCATATCCCGTATTTTTAAGTCCCAACTCTTCTTGAAAATACTTTTTAAAGGTTTCATCTGGTTGATCCATAATTAGTCTTGCGATCATATATGGAATATCACTATAAACATAAACACCACTTCTATTTATAGTTGCATTTTTTAATAAATCGATGGCCTCTTTTTCATCTTTCGCAGCATCTATTCTTCCGTTCGTTCTAATTTCATGATAAAACTTTAATACTTCTTTAAGTGGAATATCCAGTTTTATCGATGGATCTATTTCAGATACCTTTTTATCTAAATCAATCCTTGATAATTCCTGATCTTTTAACAATTGAAGCGCTGTAAATAATTTAGTAACACTAGCAATATCAAATCTTGTCTTGGCATCAATTGCTTTTTTATCATCATTGGTACTTGTATAGCCACGAAATACATTAATTTCCGGCCCATCTTCTAATTTTATAGAAGAAGCAATTCCTGGAGTTAAATTTGTTTCTACTAATTTTTCGTTTAATCTGATATAATCTTCAGTTAAAACATCAATAATTCTTGAAAGTTCTGCATCTTTATTATTTAATAAAATTTGTTTCGTTTGGAAAAGAACTTTTTGTAATCTTTCATTATCAAATGTTCCACCATTTTTTTCAAACGAATTTAGAACTTCATCAATTGAAGCATCAATTATTTTTTCATAATTTTCCATATTTACCCCCCCCGCCAAATTTAAAACTATTATACCTTTCACCAACCAATTTTGTCAAGAAATAAAAGGGATCACAAATGAATAACCCTATTTTTATTTTTGATACAAAAAAAGGCAATTGCTTGCCTTTTAATCTTTAGGTTCAAATATTAAAGATAGAAAGAAGGAAATAATGATCGCTGCGATAATTCCCGTACTCGTAAGATCAAACATTCCCATTGCAAGCCCCATAAAACCAAAATCGCTTGCCTTTGCGAGTGCACCATGGATCAAAGAATGTCCAAAGCTCGTGATTGGAACCATGGCTCCTCCACCAGCCCATAAAATAATTTTATCGTAAATACCAAAGATATCTAAGAAAGCCCCAATGCATACAAACATAGAAGTCACATGTCCTGGCGTAAGTTTTGTATAATCTAAAATTAATTGTCCAAGGACACAGACAAATCCACAGAATAAGAATGCATTAACATAGATCATTCTACCACCTCCAAACTAACTGCATGTGCAATTGCTGGAATACTAAGTTTTTGATTGACCATCGTGGTACTCATTAATGCTCCTGTTGCAACTAATAATACTCTTTTTAATTTATGTTTTTTCATTTGATGAAAAATATAACTATACGTAACAAGTGGTGCACAAGCAGGTCCACTTCCTCCAGAATATACTTCTTGATTTTCCAAATCAAAAATCATAGCTGCTGTATCATCATAGTGTTTTAATTGAATTCCATATTCTGTATTCATATAATCTACTAAAATCTTTTTCCCAACACTTCCAAGATCTCCAGTTAATACAAGATCATAATAATCAATTTCTCTCTTTGTATCTTGTAAATGTTTAAAAATAGTATCTGCCGCTGCTGGTGCCATGACAGCTCCCATTTGATAAGCATCCTTAACACCCATATCAACAACTTTACCAACAGTTCCACTTTCTATACGAATACCCTTTTTATTATACGTTACATAAGCCACAGCTGCACCCGTTGTCGTAAACGTCGTCGTTTTTGGCTTTGGTCCACCATATTCTACAGGATAACGAAATTGTTTTTCAGCCGCATTATTATGAGAAGACGCTGCACATAAACAATGTTTTACTTGTCCCGCTTCAATCATATTAGCAGCTAAAAGTAAACCTTCTACACTACTCGCACAAGCATTATAAACACCTAAATACGGAATATTTAACGTACTAGCCGCATAATTTGAAGCTACCAATTGATTTAATAAATCACCAGAAATAAATAAATCAATATCAAAACGATTTTTACCTAATTTATTTAAAGTAATATCAACCGCTTCTTCAATTAGTTTAGATTCCGCTTGTTCCCATGTCTTTGTACCAAAATAAAATTCATCATGACTTCGATCAAAATAATTATTTAAGGGTCCTTTTTTTTCATAAGGACCTACCACTGTCCCCGTTTCATTAATATATACGTTTTTATAAGTAAATGTCATCTTAACCTCCAAATAGTATTAATCTCACAAGTCCAAATACATAAGCACTAACAACACCAAAAATAATTACACTTCCACTTAACTTTAACATGTTAGCACCAATTCCTGTTACAAGTCCCTCTTTACGATATTCTAAAGCAGCGCTCATCGTCGCATGGGCAAAACCAGTAATTGGAACAATTAAACCAGCTTTCGCAAAATTTACCCATTTATCAAAAAAACCAAAACAAGTAAGTAAACATCCAACAAAAATCAAGGTAATAATCATATAAGGAGAAGCTTCTGTTGTAGGAATATGAAGCCAGTTCGAATAAAGATCAATTAAAAATTGTCCTAACACGCCCATAAGACCACCAGTAACAAAAGCAAGTAACCCATGATATAAACCATTTTCCTTTGGTGTATGTTTTGCGACTAAATGTTTATACTTATTTTTTTCCATAAAATCCCTCCTAAAAGTATTATGGAAACAATTTTTCATTTTTATACAAAAAAAACTAATGTTTCCATTAGCTTTTTCCTTATTTTTTCTGACCTAATTTTTTTACTTTTTGCTCTTCTAATACTAATTCCGGAGCATTCTTCTTTAATACTTCAACATCCTCGTTAATATAAAGTTTTTGAGCTTCCCATGATTCTATAACCGCACGTAAACTTTCTAAAGAGTATATTTCTAAAGAATTTACCACATGAGGCTGAAAAACTTTTTCATCAGATTGTTTTGGTTTTCCAGAACTCTTTATATCCTTTTTTTGAACCATTAAGCTTAGTCTATCATCATAATTCTTTAGATCATCTAAATGTTCTATAATATAATCTGTTTTTTCCATTTCATTAGCTACATTATGATAACGAGTATATCGTTTGTGATGACGAATTTTCTTCGCAATTATAACAGGTCCCATATAACCTAAAAATAATAATAGAGTTATCAAGCCAGGGAACACAACCGCACAAAGAAGAAGTAAAAGTGGAACTACTATCATTAGCAATTGGCCGGATTCATTCCTCCCATCAAATACAGGGTCTATTTTATTATATTCAAGATCCTTCACCACACCTTTAGCGTTTTCTAATTGTTCATATATTGTGTTTAAAATCTTTTTTTCGCACTCTATACTATAATCAACTTCATTTTGAATTCCATTCGCATGGTAAATAATAATTTTATCTCCTACAATCTCATAATGCTCAATAAATAAATGTTCTGGTATTCCATATTCCTTATTATATTTCATTTATAATTCCTCCTAAATGTTATCTATTATATCAAAAAAAAAAAAAAAAAGCAACGAACATTGCTTAGGAATAAGTTAAATCTTCACGAATTTTTTGTAAGACTTTCTCTTTTTTTCTAGATACTTGTACTTGACTTGTATGAAGTTCTTTGGCTACTTCTGATTGTGTTCGTTCTTTAAAATAAAGATCCTGAATTAACTGATGTTCTTCACGTGTTAATTTTTGAAGTGAATGTTTTAAATCTAATAATAAATCAATATCTTTTTGTTTATCACTAATTAGTTCGTGGTAGCACATTTCTTTTCCATCTAAATTAACTGGTTCTTCCATACTTTTTACAGGTGTTTTAGAACCTAAAGCCTCAGCAATCATCCACTCTTCTAAACCTAATGTAGTTGCGATTTCACGAACAGTTGGTGTTCGACCTAATTTTTGTGTTAATAAAACATTTACCTTTTCAATCTTTGCATTTAACGCAGTTAAATCACGACTCACTTTAATTGGTTTATCCTCTCGAGTGAGTTTTTTCATTTCCCCTAAAATATAAAAATAGGCATAACTACTGAATTTGGTATCAAATCCTTCCTTATAATTTTTTTCTGCATTCAACAAACCAATATACCCTACTTGAAATAAATCTTCCTTGTTTGGGTAATACGGAAAATGTTTCACCACTTTCCAAATTAACTTCTGTTTCTGTAACTCATCCATATCTTTTTCCCCCTTAATTTTGATGTAACAGAATCAATTCATCTTGAATCTCATTCATATAAGTTAATAGTCGACTGTGTTTTAATCGTCGTTTCACGAGTCGATGATGAATTCCACATAAGAAAGCCACGCCTCCATTTCCTTTAACAATTTGATACTCTTCCCATAGTGCATTTAAACCTTGATCATCAATGAAAGTTAACTCCTCTAAATTAAAAACAACACAACTAATCCCTTTATTTAGCACTTGATCAACATCATCTAAATCATGAATCGTCTCTTTATTTAAATTACCAATAAAACGAATAAATAAAATACCCTTTCGGTATTCCATATTAATATCTAACATAACCCCTCACCTAAAACAAGATTATCACAACTATTTTTTGATTACTAGAGTTTCGACAAAACTAGAATTCTTTTTTAATAAACAAAAAAGGATTTATTTTACAAATCCTTTGGTTTTTTTATTCGCATATACTTTAAGGTCTTCAATTTCATATAATAAATCATAATCATAAATTTTTTTATCTTTCAAATCTTTTAAAACTTGATGATAAATCTTTTTAACGGAATGACCTTGGTAATCCATATCAAATTCTACAGCATTTTCATCATCTACTGTTGCTTGATATTGACGATAATAAGGTGTCACATAATTGTGATAATATTTAAACGATACCACAACTTCACCATCTTTTAGAGAATTATCCTCCATCACATCAAATTCATGATCAAAGATATAAAAATTAGTCTCTTCATTTATATTTTCTACTTTTGTTTTATAATCTTTTAATTGAAGTTCAGATGTAGGAAGTTGATTGTCGTGAAATTCAATATTCATGGCTAAATCAAAAGTTAATAAACCACCAATCACAACAAATATAATACTAATAATGAAAGGATAAAATACTAATCGTTTATGGTGGAAAGTAACATCCTGAATAATCTTAATTAAATGAGAAAATCCAAGGAGTAACCCAGCAAATAAAAGATCAGGTCCTAATAATGGAACACCTATACAGGTATAATAAATAAGAACAGCAAGCAAAATGGATAGACCAAAGACCGTACACCATAATGGTACTAAAACAACTAAAACGATCCATACACGTACAAGAATCATTAAGACTTCACTGAATCCTCGCCCAGATTTATTTTTTTTTACTTGTTTTGTTTCTTCTTTGGTAACACTTTGTTTCGTTTTCGATTTTTCTTTTGTTTTCTCCTTTTTATCTTCTTTATGATGTGGAAAACAATCTTTATACATTGCAATAACAATTAAAATAGCTACACAGAAATATAAAATTCCCACTAAGAAACTCCAAATCACATTTAATACCATGTGGATAGGAAAAAACATCATTTCTAAAATATTAGTTCCTAAACCTCGTAAGATACTAAAAGGAATGGTCGCAAGCGCTAAAACAAATAACGTTAAGATTCCCTTAATTACTAATTCTGTAATAAATTCAATGGTTAATTCTTGTCCATTTTCTTTAAAATCTTCATTTAATTCTTGAAACCAATTCGATACCGCAACAGAACACTTTTTAATCCATTGATTTAAACTATTTCCAACGTTCTTAAAAGAAATCGCTTCTTCCTCTTTTTCTTTTCCATACTCTGGATTAATTTTATATGCACTTAAAATATTTTTTACAAGCTCATCCATAGAACCAAAATCTTCAATAGCTTCCTTTTCACTACGTCCATGTTTTACTTTTTCTCTTAACGTATCTTTATATTCATTGATAATATCCATACGTTCTTCTTCAGATAAAATCTGTAAACGTTTTTCCAATTCCTTAAAAAACTTTTCTTTATTCATGTTTTTCACACTCCTCAATAAACACATTCACACTTTTTTGAAAAGATAACCAACTTGTCGTTAATTCTTCCATTCTTTTTTCTCCTAAAACCGTTAATTTATAATACTTCCTTGGTGGTCCTTCTGTAGATTCCTCCAGGTATGTATCAAAGTATTTTTCATTCGTAAGTCGCTTTAACAAAGGATAAATCGTTCCTTCATTCACATCCACAATTTTAGATACTTCCATCACTAATTCATACCCATACATATCCTTTTTATGAACCGAAAGTAGTACAATAAGTTCTAAAACACCTTTTTTAAATTGTGTATTCATACCCCACCTCAACTTCATTCTATACTAACTACTATGTATTGTCAAGTACTAATTTTATTTTAATAGTGATTTATAAAAAAAAAGAATGAAAAAATCATTCTTTAAACTGTGTGATTGTTTTACTACACCTTCCAATATTTCCTGCTTGATCCTTGACCCAGGCATGATAGGTTCCATTCGATGTTACAACTTTAGTATTTTCAACATCAAAGGTTTGATCATTAATCCATGAATAACCCTGAGTTGCTAGTTTTCCAATCGGATCTTTTGCCTTAATACTTAAATTCACTTGATGATCTTCTTTAGAAACTGCGTCAATTGTACAAGTTGGTGGATCTATATCCAAACTAGTGACCATACAAGTACTACCCGACTTCGTGTTTACACCATCTGTTGTTTGAATTAAAATGCTTCCAGTATCTGTTCCTGAAATGGGTTCCATGGTGAGTTCATGAACTTTCGTTGTTGACGTAATCCACTTTTTGTTCGTTAATAAAATTCCATTGTCCTTCGCTGATCCTTGATAAATTTGATATTGATATGTTAATCCATCACTTGCTTCAATACCAAAATCAATAGTAATTACTTTCGATGTTGTCCATCCTGTGGAAGGCATAATTTTACATGTTGGGATTGGTATTTCACTCGTTTTTTGTTCAACAACCTCTGATTCTTTTTCTAAACCAGATCGATTGATACACTTTACTTTAAACTTATAAGTTCCTGTGGTTAAAGAATTAAATTTATAACTTTTATCAAGAGTTTCATCTGTCCACTTCGTTCCACCATCTTTACTATAACGATATCCACGAATCCCAGACTCTTTATCTTCACATAAGGCATTAACTGTAATAGCGTTTGTTGATACGAAATTAATAGAAGCAATTGCCTTCTCTGGAACTGTTTTATCAATATGTTTTACTTTAACTTCTACTCTATTACTTCGCTGATCCAATCGGGAATCACGCGCAAGAACTTTATATGTTTCATTTTTAGTGACCGTTTTTTTAGGTGATGTCTGCCAATTTTTCCCATCATCAAAAGAATATTGATCTACTCGAATTCCTGGTGTTTGTGTAGTGGTAGCAGTTAATACAACATCGTTTGATGTCCACGCTTCTACATTTGGGTCAGGATTCATAGCAACACTCAAATGAATCGCATCAATCTCCTTCTTTAACTTATAATTGTATGTTAAAATATGTTCATCATTTGGTTTTATTTCAACAATACCAATATCTGTAACATCTTGTCCTGTTTTTGGATCCTTGATAGAATTTTTTAAATATCCCTTTTTTAGTAAAAGTTGAATCGATAAATAAGAAGTTCCTCCACTATTCGCTTCAGCAAATTCCTCACGATGTCCTTCCACATATTGTTCAGAAGCAATATAGAGATTTTGAAGCCATTCATCATATTTTTGTTTATTTGCTTGTTTTAGCATCGAAGTGATCGCAGGGACTGAAATCATCACAATAATCGATAAAACAACTAAAATTCCTAGCATTTCAATCAGTGTGAATCCATTTTTCTTTTTCATCTACTTCACCCCTTATTCTCTATTTATTATCATAACATATTTTTAAGAAAAAAAGAATAGATAACCTATTCTACTGATAAATGATCATGGCAGAAAAACAATACACCTGTTCTTCTGAAAACACCGAAATAGCAACTTGATACTTAATGTCAATAATTTCTCCAGTACAATTTTCTAAGAAATTATTGACTGCCGTTTCTAAATCTCTTTCATGTCCTTCGTCAAAAACTTTCACTTTCATACTATCACCACATTAAATATATCAAGTTATTCTTTCATTTTTTGTCCAAATTTGGCGATAAATAATTCTCTAAATTTTTCATAAAAATAAGTAAAACTTTGAGTGTGATGGAAAATACATAAGAAAATCATATTTACTAAAATAGTTACCAATATTGCAGATAAAATCCACATGAAAATATTCTTAATCACAACACCTTGATATAAATAATAAAGGATCCCTGATACACTTAAGAAAATCATGAAGTAACCAATATACATCACATAATATTTCCAAACCTTTTTTTCATTTTTAAAACCGTATTTATAAACGATTCTAGGATCCATCCAACAAATGGTACAAATTCTACTAATAATGGTTCCTAAAAGAACACCAACAATACCAAATGGTTTTACTAAAATAATAGATACGATAATATTTAAAATAACCATGAAGATTGGACGATACCTACCTTCATAAAATAAGCCATAAGCATTTAAGAATGACGTAGACGCTGACTGCATTCCATTTAAATAAAAATCAATAACAAGGGCAAATGCCACACCATCAGATAAAACAAATTTTTCACCAAAGAATAATCCAATAAAAGGATTAATTAAGATTAATATGGCAATCGAGCAAAAAGCGTAAAACCAGAAATTTAAGAACACTAGTTTTTCAAAGACATAGCGACTGTGTTTTGGATTTGTTGTAACTACCATATTTCCAATACTTGAAGTGATCGCATTAAATAACTGTGAAACAACATTATTTAAAGATTTCGTTACTAATACATAATTAGAGTAAATTCCTACAGGAATTAATCCTAAGAATTTGGAAATAACCATATTATCTGTTCCATTTGTAATTACACTACCTACTTTATAAACAAACAAGGAACTAACATTTTTAGTAATTTCTTTGACATCTTCTTTATCCATTTTTTCTTCTGTTTTATCTTTGATATAAGGGTATAACGTTGCGGCCTTTTTCGAAATATAAATATTTTGTAATACTACAAATACAATACTAGATAATAAATAAAAGATAAAATTATGCCAAACATATAAAATAACAATTTGGACAATCGATAAGACAAAAGAGAAAAGGAATGTTATTTTAGCTGTAATATATCCTTTTTGATCAGAATCAATTAGGAAACGTTTATAAACAAAAAAGTAACTTGAAGCAGAGTGAATCACAAACAAGGCATAAATAAACTCTAAATGCGGAACCCCTTCTCCCCCTTTAATTAACATTGGTAAGAAAGGAATTAAACCTAATCCTACAAGTAAAACTACCGTCCCAATGATATTATAAATCTTCGCATAAAATTTCATTAAAATATTAACACGTTTATGATCGTTTTCTGCCAAAGGTTTATATAAACTATAAGGAATCGCTGTTCCAATTCCTAAATCAGCTAAACTAAGCATTGTAATAATATTTGCAAATAACCCATTGACTCCCAAGTATTCCATACTAATGGTTCTGGTAAACACTACTTTAACTACAAAGTTCATTACTACCGTTAAAATCTGTGTGATAACAGAAGTTAAGGAATTTACTACAGAATTTTTTGTTCTCGATTGTTTCATCGTATCACCTTAGTATTCATTATACCATGGATATTTTTAGAAGTAAATTCTCTCCTGAAAACAAAAAAATTATGAATGAATCATAATTTTTTAATATGCAGTAAAACGATCATACCATTCGTTATACGTTCCACCTGGGAAATTTACCATACTTCGAGGATTTATACTACGTGAAATTAAAGTTGACCATGAACCATAATCTACACCATATAATCCTGTGGAAATTGTAAAGTGTAAATGGGCACCAAATGTACAACTATCATAAGCTTTTGTATCATCATGTCCACCCATCACACCAATTTGTGTTTGACTCGTAACATATTGACCTGGTGAAACATGAATACTTCTTAAATGTGCATACATCGAAGTATAAGTTCGACCATTCACCGTGTGATGAATCAAAATCATATTACCACCACAACTACTACGGTGGATCGTTGATGCAACTACACCATTTCCAGTAGAATATACAGGAACATTGGTATTTGGACGTACTGTCATATCAATTCCCTCATGGAAACCACTAAATAATGGTCTATTTCCCCATTCACTTGTAATATGTCCTTGTCTTAGTGGTCGATAGAACGCTGTATTAGAAGGAAGTAATCCTCTACCACAACTGCTAATATCTTGATCTAAATCACATCCTAAATTAACATAATTTTGAACGACTTCTTTTTGCGCCTTAATTTGATCTTTAATGGATACACTGGTATCTGCCAAAGCACTTAACTCATTTCCAAGTTTTGCTAATTCTTTATCTAATTCACCTTGTTTTACCGTTAAATCTTCTTTTTTCTGTTTTAATTCAACTTTTTTATTTTCATTATCTTTAATCATCTTATTATAAGAAGCAATCATTTCTTCATTATAAGAAGCTAACTTTTCAGATACTGCCATTCGATAAATAAAATCAGTAAAACTCTTCGCACCAAATGCATACTCTAAATAAGCAGATTCTCCATTCGATACTTGAACAAAATTTACTAAATCTTTAATTTCTTTATCTTTTTTTACAATACTATCTTCAAGTTCTGCAATTTCATTGGTTAAATTATCTACATCGACATTAATTTGTTTCATGTCTGCTTTTATTTTATCAATATTTGCTTGAACTTCTGCCATTTGCTTTTTAGTAAGTTGTTGTTGTTGTGCATTCGCATTATATTTATCTTCAATCGCTTGTAATTCATTCTTTAAATCTCTTAATGTTTTTGCCTGTGCTTCTTTTGGAACCATCAATGTTGGAACTAAAATTGCTAACATCAAACATACTTGAACTATTTTCTTCATATACTTCATACGTCCTCCTTATTCTTCTAACATTTTACTTACTTGTTTATACATTGGATAATATTTTTTTACGGTATCCCAAAATGCTCTAGAATGATCAAAATGAATAAAATGTGATAATTCATGAACAACCACATAATCAATCGTCCTTGGATCATATTTCATTAATCTAGAATTTAAAGTTACGGAATTATCACGTTTATTACATACACCCCATCTAGTTTTCATTTTCCTTATTTTTAACTTAGGATATGGAATTTCTTCCTCAAACTGTTGATACCAATAATCCAAACGTTCCATAAATACCTTCTTCGTTTCCTTCTTTAACCAACGTTCTAACATTTCTTTTGATTTCACATAAAGATATGGATAATCTAGAGAAACACTCTTTATGGTATTCACTAATATTATATCATATTTCTGTCCAAGGTAATAAAAATTCTCTTCCTTTTCTCGTTCTTTACACTTTCTAGCAATCATTTTACGTAAATCACCTTCATGATCACGTAATAATTTTAAGATACTATGTTTACTTGTAAAAAAATTTGTTGTAATTAAAATAGTCAAATCATCTTTGACTCTCAAATAAGTATTTTTATTATTTTTTTTAATAACCTCTACATCATATTCTTGATCATCTATTTTATATTTCATAAATCACTACCCTCTTCATTTTAGCATAAATAGAAAAGAAAAAAAAGACCACACAACTGTGATCTTTTTAAATTAAACACTCATTGCAATAATGAATACAACAATAAGTGCAACTACAAATATTTGAATTAAGAATTTCCAAATATATTTCATCCAATCTTTGAAAGAAACTTCAAAGTATGCTAGACCTGCAACAAGAATGGTACTTGTTGGTAACATTAACATTGCAAGACCATGCATCGTTTGCATAATAAATCCAATGATTGGATATAAAGTAGAATCGGTAATTTTTGTTGTTAACGTTGCGGAAAGTGCACTTACTAAATAAGGCATATCATTGAAGAAGAATCCACCAATGAAAGACACTAATCCAGTAGTGAACATATTAAATTCTTTCGTTAAATCAAGGATATAATTTGTCATTGTAAAGTAAATATTTCCTGAATTTTGTGTTGCTACTAAAACAGTGACAATGACATTTGCCATGACAACATAGAAAGCAACAGGAAGTACTTTTTTAGCTCCTTCGAAGAAAGAAGAAACAATATCATTAAATTTAACACTATAAATCCATCCAATAAGAATTGATGCGAACACTAAAGCCATGCTAATTTCATTGGTTGCCCAATAACCTATTGGGTTAAATGTTCCTAATAAATTTTTGAAAATTGGGAAACCTTGTACTTCAAATGAAGTAATAGACTCATACATATTTTCAAAAACATCAACACTAAATGAATATCTCCAATTATAACAAGCAACTAATAGGAAAATAACAACAAAAGAACTAATAATAGCTAATGGCCAAATACTTTTTTCTTTTGTATTTTTAATTACTTTTACATCATCTTTTTTTGCAAAAGAAGCTGTATTTTTCTTTCCAGTTTTTTTAGCTGGTTTTTTCGTTGCTTTTGACGTTTTCGTCGACTTTTTCTTTTCTGTTTTTGCTGTAGTTTTTTTAGCAGTTTCCTTTTTAGGTGCTGCTTTAACTACAGGTTCAGATTTTTTCGTTTCTTTTCTCTCTTTTACAGCTTCTTTACTTGCATGTTTTAACACAAACATCACAAGTAAAACAGTTAAGATAACAAATAAAATGATTTTTGTAATTAATTGATTATTCATATTATCTATTCCTAAATAATAATTAATATAACCATTTACATTAAAACCATAAATGCTTGCCATACTACCTACTAAAATAGAACCAACCGTTGCGGCTAAAGCAGATACTTTATCATATCCTAATTTTAATAATACTGCAGCAAATAATGGAACTAAAATAAGTAATACATAACTACTTCCTGTAAGTGCAGAAAGAAGTGCAAACATGATAATAGTAAAAATCGCAAATCCTTTTTTACTACATTTTTTACTTAATTTTTCCACAATTCTAGGTAATACCTTCGTTGCTTCTAGTACTCCGTAGAATCCACCAATCACTAGAATTAAAATTCCATAGCCACAATAATTGGTAATTGTAGATAATGGCATAGATACTAGATCAAATAATCCTAAAGGTGCAAGATCTCCTTTCGTAAAACTTCCATTCGCAAATAACCCAGCTGGAATTAACCAACTAAGAACAACAAAAATTAGAAAACTTATTGCTAAAACTTTCAATAAATTATTCTTTTTCATATCATTACCTCCGTAATCATTATATCACGTAAATATAGAGTTTAGAAAGTTTTTTCCATATATTTCATAATTTTTTCAAATAGATGATTAGAAATACCACGAATTTTGTTATAATATGTTGAAAGGGACGTGAAATCATGAAACATTTTAAAGAGACAAGTGGAAATAAAAGATATCATACACTAGATTATTTTTATAAACAAACTTTTGGTTCCAAAGTATTTAAGGTTAGTTTAAATGCTGGATTTTCATGTCCTAATTTAGATGGAACTAAAGGACGTGGTGGTTGCATTTATTGTTCTAAAGATGGAAGTGGTGACTATGCTGGAAATCCATGTATTCCTATCAAACAACAATTTAATGAAGTATTAAAAATTATGAAAAATAAATGGGATAGTAATAAATATATTGCTTATTTTCAAGCGCGAACAAATACCTATGCCCCTCTTTCTGTTTTAAAAGAAAAATACGAAGCCGTTTTAAGTTTACCTAATGTGATTGGTCTTTCCATTGCAACACGCCCTGATGCCATTACAGACGAATGTCTAGATTATTTAGAAGAATTAAATAAACGAACCTATTTAACCATTGAATTAGGTCTTCAAACAATTCATGAAGAAACCTCTCTGTTAATTAACCGTTGTCATACCTTAGAGTGCTTTTCTGACATGGTTCAAAAATTAAGAGAACGTCATATTTCAGTAGTTGTTCATATTATTAATGGTCTTCCCTTTGAAACCAAAGAAATGATGTTAGAAACCGTAGAATATTTAAATCATATGGATATCCAAGGCATTAAAATTCATATGTTACACATGTTAAAAGATACCAAACTATATGAACTTTATCAAACAACGCCTTTTCATATTTTAACAAAAGAAGAATATGTAGATATTGTTTGTGATCAACTAGAACGTTTACGTCCTTCCATTGTTATCCACAGAATTACTGGGGATCCCAAAGAAGATGATTTAATTGAACCTGTGTGGCTGACTAAAAAATTCGGTGTCTTAAATGCGATTGACAAAGAATTAAAAAGAAGAGATACCTATCAAAGTTTCAATAAAACCATATTCAACAAAACACATCAAATCATTGATCATCAAGTGAAAAGGAAGGATTTAGTCGTTGATGCGACCATTGGAAATGGGTATGATTCTTTGTACTTATTAGATAAAATTCCAGAAGGAACATTATTTGGTTTCGATATTCAAAAACAAGCATTAACAAATACAACTTCCCTATTAAAAAAGAATAAAAAGAAAAATTTCCAATTATTCTTGAAAAATCATAATGAGATGTTTTCAACATTAGAAAGTTACAAAGAAAAAATTAGTCTTGTTATCTTTAATCTAGGATATTTACCAAATGGAAATAAAGAGATCACAACAACACCAAAAACAACGATAGAAGCGATGGATCAAGCATATCAATTATTAAATAAAAAAGGAATCATTCTTTTAACGATTTATCCTGGACATAAAGAAGGAAAAAAAGAAGAACTTACGATTTTAAACAAATTAGAACATGCATATAAAGGAAAATATAAAATTTATCATAATACAAATAATCCAGATGCACCCTATTTAATTGAAATAAGAAAAAACAATTTCATCAATTGAAATTGTTTCTTTTTTATTTTAATACCAGTTGATTATTTTCAAGTGCCACAAGAACCTTCTGGTTCGTTTGAATTTCATCTTTAATCATTGCTTCTGCAAGTAATGTTTCTAAATTTCTACTGACAAAACGTTTCATTGGACGAGCACCATAACGTTCATCATAAGAAGAATCAATAATAAAATTCTTTGCTTCATCAGATAATGTAATGGTAATATGTTTATCCTTTAGACGAACTTCAATATCTCTTATAATTTTATCTAAAATTTCATAAATAACTTCTTTAGATAAGGAGTTAAAAATAATAATCTCGTCAATACGATTGATAAACTCTGGTTTAAATGTATGTTTTAATTCTTGCATAACCATTTCATTCGCATTATCTTTATTGTCTAAAATATATTCACTTCCTAAATTAGAAGTCATAATAATAATAGTATTTTTAAAGTCAACGGTTCTACCCTGAGAATCCGTAATACGACCATCATCTAAAATTTGAAGTAAAATATTAAAAACATCACGATGAGCTTTTTCAATTTCATCAAATAAAATGATACTATATGGATTACGTCTTACAGCCTCTGTTAATTGTCCCCCTTCATCATATCCAACATATCCTGGAGGCGCTCCTACTAAACGAGATACTGAATGAGCTTCCATATATTCACTCATATCAATACGAACCATATGCGTTTCACTATCAAACAATTCATAGGCAAGTGTTTTAGCAACTTCTGTTTTTCCTACTCCAGTAGGTCCTAGAAAAATAAATGATCCAATAGGTCGATTAGGATCTTTAATTCCTGCACGAGAACGCATAATTGCCTCACTAACCAACTTTAAAGCTTCACCTTGCCCCTTCACTCGTTTATTCATACGTTCACTTAAATGAAGTAATTTCTCACGTTCTCCACTCACTAATTTAGCAATCGGAATATTCGTCCACTTTGAAATAATACTAGCAATATCTTCCTCTGTTACGGTATCACTAAGAATTTTCGAACTATCTTGTTTGCGTAAATCCTCTAATTCTTTTTCTAGTTTAGGTAAAGTCCCATGACGAAGACGCGCTGCACTTTCTAAATCATATTTATTTTCAGCCTGTTCCAATTCAAATTTAGTTCGTTCTATATCTTCTTTCTTTTTATTAATTTGTTCATTAATATATTTCTCAGCTTCCCAATCTTTACGTAACTTTGATTCTTGTTCTTTTAAGGTATCAATTTCCTCTTGAATCTCTTTTACTCGTTCTTTTGAACTTTCATCTTTATCCTTTTTTATCGCCTGAAGTTCTATTTCTAAACGCATAATGTTACGTGTTAACTGATCTAGAGAAGCAGGTACAGAATTCATTTGAACTTTTAAGGTTGCACAAGCTTCATCTACCAAATCAATCGCTTTATCTGGTAAATAACGATCAGTAATATAACGATTTGATAACGTTGCGGCCGCAACGAGTGCATGATCTTTAATATTTACTCCATGATATACTTCGAATCGTTCTTTTAAACCACGCAAAATTGTAATCGTATCTTCAACATTTGGTTCACTCACTTTTACTTTTTGAAAGCGACGTTCCAAGGCACCATCTTTTTCAATATATTTACGATATTCATTTAACGTAGTTGCTCCAACCACATGAATTTCACCACGTGCAAGCATCGGTTTTAACATATTTCCAGCATCCATAGCGCCTTCCATTCCACCAGCACCTACAATCATATGAATTTCATCGATAAACATAATAATACGACCATCTGATTCTTTTACTTCCTTTAAAACCGCTTTTAAACGTTCCTCAAATTCACCACGATATTTTGCACCAGCAATAAGTGCTCCCATATCAAGTTCCCACACTGTCTTATCTCTTAAACTATCTGGAACATCACCTTTCACAATGCGACTAGCTAATCCCTCTATAATCGCCGTCTTACCAACCCCAGGTTCTCCAATTAACACTGGATTATTCTTCGTTTTTCTAGAAAGAATACGTGTAATACTACGAATCTCTTCATCTCTACCAATGACAGGATCAATTTTCCCCTTTTTTACATCATCAGTAATATCTCGTCCATATTTTTCAAGAACATTTTCTAAATTTTCTGCATATGGATTTTGTCCATTCATCCTAACACCTCCCCTAATATTTTAGGCAAACAACCTAAAAACATACTCATTATAGCACTAAAAATAGCACTCGTCAATAGTGAGTGCTAATATTGTTTTTAAAGAATTTTTACAAAACTCAATTCTTCTAAATATTGTTTCCAAAATAAATATCGATTAATTTTAAGAGTAACTTTATACATAGATTGTTCTAATTTAATATGTTCTCCAACCATGTATTTGTATATTGATAGATCATCATAATTTCTAACTGTTTTAAATAATTCTTGAAATAGCTTTCCTTTTTCGATCGTTGAAATATTACTATTATTAATAGCATCATAACGTTCTTTAAGTGAATCTTTTATATTTTGATTCGTTTTTTCTTTAAATATTTCATATTCTTTTTGAATATTATCCAATTTAATATCCTCAATTTCCAACATTTTCTTAAACTGTTTTATAAAATATTTTATTTGTTCAGCATTAAAATCAATTGTTTCTAAAAGATCGATAGTTAATAAATCATCTAGTTGTTCAGAATTATAAGTTCGATTAATTTCGATATTTCCATAAGATACATCAACAATCTTTTTATATGTATTTTGAATAGATTTTAAATTCGTAAACAATAATTTATGGCAACTTAAGCGTTGTTCATTAGTAATATCTTCATTTTTAGGAAATGATAAAACACCTAATCCTCTACTCATTTTAGCAATACTCTCTTCTTTTAGATAATTTAACACTTCATATTTAGGGTTATTTATAGCTTGTAAATATCCAACCTTAATACCATAATATACAATATGATTAAAATTATTTAAAATTTTAGAGCATTCCGCACTTCCATATAATTCATTTGAACCAGGTTTTCCTAAATAATTGTTTATATAAAGAGAAAATACACTATCATGATCTTGTCCATCTAACACTTTAATAAATTTTCCATCTGGAGTAATTATATAACCACCCTCTAATATACTCACATCTTCTAATGATGATCCAATCATATAAAATGGATTCCTTTTGCAGTCAAAAACTTGAATTAAATCTTTTTCATTATATGCATCACCATATAATTCTTTTAAACGTTCAATTTGTGACATCATTTCAACTTCACTTCCTTAAATATTCGTATCAACATGAATTACATGTTTCAAGTGGGATTTATATTAACAAATAATTATTTATCTGTCAAATCGAATATTTCATCTAAATTCGTGATTACTGGAAATTCATTTTCTTTTTTTATTGTAGAAAATTTAATTCCAATTCCGCCCTTCCTTTTCCATTCTTTTAAATTAAGTGTATAATCATCTACTAAAATAGCATCTTTGGGATTCACAACTTCTGCTTTAGAAAATTCTTTAGGTACTAAAATAACAGGTAGCGATGGAATTCGCTTTTTTAAATAATCTATTTTAGCAACGCCCTCATCATAAGAAACGATATGAGTTAAAACACAAAGTTCAATTTCTTCTATTTCCATTAATTTTTTTAATGTATCCACGGAATGATGAATTTGGGGCGTATTTTCTAATGTTTTTCGCCAATCTAGGGTACGATAAAAGATGCGAGCTTCTTTTACGTTATACTTATCTACACCCAACTCATCCATTAAATCGTATGTACTTTTAATAGTATCCAAAATAACACCATCAAAATCTATATATATTTTTCTCATATCATTACCTACTTCCTTATATCAAAATAGCATATAAATTACTTTATACGCCATGAAAATTTTAACTTTTTTTGACGAGCCATATTAACTCGAGCTTTTTGACGATGAGCTTCTTGCGTATCTTCTAATGATTTTAATTCATTAAGATAATCTGAAACAGATATCAAAGTATCTTTGTCGATCCCTCTTTTATAACCATTTTTTTCATCTAATAAAGGATAAACAAAATCATCATCTATATTAATATAATGTCCTAACATATTGCGATAAAAAAATCCACTTTTGGTATATACTAGATGATTATTAATTTTAGTACCTACTTTACCAAAAAATAACTTACGACATGATTTTTCCTTCATTTATAACCCTCCTAAAAAAATAATCAATTTCTTGATTATTTTAAAGCATCTAATAACTCAGCTTTTTTCATTGTAGAATATCCTTCTACACCTTTTTCTTTAGCCATTTCGCGTAATTCAGCAACTTTTAATGTTGATAAATCTTTTGTTTCTTCTTTCTTAACTTCTTTTGTTGTTTCTTTCTTTGAAGCTTTTTTTACTTCTTTTTTTGGCGCTTTAACATCACCATTTAAAGCAGCTTTTGCAGTATTTACAAGTTCTGCGAATGTTTCTGGTGAATCAATAGCAATTTCAGATAACATTTTACGGTTTACTTCAACACCAGCAAGATTTAATCCATTAATGAATTTAGAATAACTAATATCATTCATTCTACATGCAGCATTGATACGTGTAATCCATAACTTTCTGAAATCTCTTTTCTTTTGTCTACGATCTCTATAAGAATACGCTAATGAATTCATTAATTGTTCATTTGCTGTTCTATATAATCTATGTTTACTTCCGAAATAACCTTTAGCTTGTTTTAATACTTTTTTATGACGTGCACGACTAATCGTACCACCTTTTGCTCTTGGCATAATATATCCTCCTCTACTTATTTACAACTATTTCCCTAATACTTCTTTTACTCTTTTGTGATCAGAATTGCTTAATCTACTTGATTTAGCATATCTTCTTGTAATCTTAGTTGATTTTTTACCACTCTTGTGGTTTCCACCAGCACTAGTCATCTTATAACCATTTGCTGTTTTCTTAGTAACTTTTTTAAGTCCCTTATGTGTTTTATTTTTAACTTTCTTAGCCATAATTTCCTCCTACTATTTTCCTTTTTTTGGACTTAGCATCATAATCATGTTACGACCATCTTGTTTTGGTTTACTTTCAATTTCTGCAACTTCATTTAATGCTTCTGCAAAACGTAACATTACATCACGTCCAAGTTCTGGGTATGCTAATTGTCTTCCTTTAAAACGAATACTAACTTTAATTTTATGTCCTTTTTCTAAATAAGCTTTCGCATGTCTTACACGTGTATCAAAATCATGTACATCAATTGTTACGGATAACTGATATTCTTTTGTTTCTAAATTTTTCTCACGTTGACGTTTCATATTTTCTTTTTGTTTCTTTTTCATTTCATAGCGATACTTATTATAATCCATAATTTTACATACTTGTGGTGTAGCATTTGGATTAATTAGAACTAAATCAAACCCTGAGTATTCAGCAAGTGTTCGGGCATCTCTAATTGGTTTTACCCCTAATTGCTCACCATTTGGTCCAATCACCATGACTTCTTTTGCACGGATTTGTTCATTAATAAACATACCTTTTTCTCTCTTTGCGATATCTGACACCTCCAAAAATTCAAAGTAAAAAGGTGAATATCCTCACCTTTCCTATGCGCAATAAAAATTATTATTTTATGGCATGGACCCATTGCTTAGGCAATCAGGTGAGTGTGGATACACTTCTTTCCTTTTTAATACATATTTGATTCTACTTTATTTTATTTTATTTGTCAATACTTTATGATGATTTTTTTGTTTTTTTGACTTTTCATTTTGATAAGCAATTTCAAAGGGTTCATAATAATTTATCTCCTTCAGTTCTTTTATATAATTAATGATAAACTTTTCCCTACTCTCATCTGACAGAGAATTAAAATTAATAAAATAATCTAAATCAATAATTACTAAGTCTCCTTTACTTTGTGAGCGATACGGAAATATACCCAAAAATTTTTGACCTAATGGGGAAATATTTGGAAATAAATCAACACTATTTTCTATAAGTCTACCTAGATTATTTTCTCTCGCATCAATCCATAAACAATGATCATCACGCGCAAAAAAATACATCTTTTTAACATCTTCTGTTGTAATATTTTGTAAATCACATAGTGGAACAATTTCTATGACTAAATTATTTTGTTCAAATTCTTTATAATAAATACGTTGAACAAAATGATGATAATCTTGATTGATTTGATAAGCTCGTCTCTTACCTATTTTTAATATGTAATTTCCTACTTGAAAACAATCGGAATAACTACCACTATTACAATAAGAAACAAAGTTTTGAGTCATATTTTTATCTTGTTCATTCAACCTTTTTAAATCATCAATCAAACAACAAATCAATTGATAGTAAAGATTTTTATTATTTTCTTCACTATAATAATCTATTACTTTTTCAATCATCAAATAAATATATGATTCATATTCTTGCACCTTAGTAAATTTATAAGAAGAAAGTAATTTTCTACACTGAATAAGATCCCATTTCGCTAGATAGTCCACAATGATCGAATGAAAATATTCATTTTCTTCAATTACAACGCCACTTTCTATCAATATTGGTAAAACTTGGTGTAGTAAATAATTTTTTGAAGCGTTTAAAATGAGGTGTAAATGCTGTTCAAATACTTTACCCATTCCAGGACAATCACCTAAACAATACAAAAATTGTACATAATCAATAGGACCTGTAAAGTTTGTATTTAACCAAATTTTCTGAAAATTATTTTTAATATTTTCTAAAATTTCTGGATGCGTTTTATATATTCTTAAAAGTTCAAATTGAAGATCAAAACAATACTCTAATTGATATCTTTTTATAAATGTTTGCCAAATCATTTTTTCTTTAATATCTTCAACACAATAACCATCAATAATACAATTTAATAATTCTTTGTTTTTATCAGTCACGATGTAATCACTCCATGTCTAGGTATTATATCATATTTATATAAATTTTTTTGTGAAATTTCATATCCTATAAAAGTAATATTAAAAATTTGACTTTTTTACTAGCTTCCTTTACAATAGTAACCTAATGAGAGAGAGAATATATTTATGGTCAACAAAGAAAAAAAATTTCCCCGCCTTTTAGGTGTAGGTATTACCAATAGTATTACATTAATTCGTTTTCTAGGAATTTATTTTTTAATTTCTAGTTTTTTATCTGGTAACTTATTACAGACCGCAATTCTATCTGGTATGATTGGAACAACAGATTTATTAGATGGTATGTGTGCTCGTAAATTAAATGGTGCGACAAATTTTGGGAAAATTTTTGATGCCACAACGGATAAATTATTTTCAATCACTTTACTTGCTCTTTTATCTATCTTAGAACCCTTATTTTTATTAAACTTTATTGGTGAATTAATCATTGGCTCAATAAATTCATATGCACGATATAAACATTGTAAAGCTGAAACCATCTTTATTGGGAAAGTAAAAAGTGCGACTTTATTCGCATCTATGTCAATCTCTTTTGCCCTTACTCACATTAATTCACCTTATTTACTGTCACTTATTGCTACAGGTAACTTCGTCTTTCAAAACTATGTTGCAAAAAAATATTATCAAGTTTATAAGCAAGAAAAAAAGAAACAACAAATATATTCATATCAACAAATTAATTTAGAAGAAACAAAAAAACTTTCTAAAAATTTATGTCATAATATACATAAATCTTATCAACCTGATTTAATTCTTTTTATTGCCAAAGGTGGTTATACTCTTGCCAAAGAAGCTAAACAAGAATTCCATGTACCTATCGTTGATATCAAATGTAGTTCTATAGATAAAAATTTTTATAAATTAATTCTTCCATATTTACCTGAATCCTTAAAGAGATGGCTAAGAACAGATAATGTGTTACTTAAAAATAAAAATAAGAAATTTAACAAAAAAATAATTGTTCAGAAAAAACATTGGAAACTATATAAACAAAGAAAACATTTATTAATTGTTGATGATACAATTGAAACTGGTAAAACAATGAATCATATCTTACCTACCATTCAAAATCATTTTAAAAACGCAGAAATTAAAACCGCTAGTTTAACTAATTTTAGTGATAGCAAAATAGATTATTCTCCTTATCAAAATACTATTTTAGCTGGACCATGGGCGATGGATTCTAAAGATTACAAAACTTATTTAAAAGAATACAAACAATATTTAATCCAAAAAGAAAAAAAAATAAAACAACTTGAATATATTGAAAAAACATTATTAAAACATAAAACTTTAAAAGGAAGTTATCAAGATTCTTATAAAGTTTTAGAATATAGTAAAATTAAAACAAAGAACTAACTTTGTTTTTTTAATAAAAAAAACGAACTTATTAAAGTTCGTTAAGCTCTTGAAACATATTTTCCATCTTTCGTTGAAACAATAATCTCTTCATCCTGTTCAATAAATAATGGAACCTTTACTGTTAAGCCAGTTTCTAATTCTGCATCTTTGGTTGCATTATTGGTTGTATTTCCTTTTACTGCAGGTTCTGTTTTAACAACTTTCATTGCGATCTTTTCAGGAACAGAAACACCTAAAAGTTCTCCTTGATAAAACGTTAAATCAACATCAAGTCCATCTTTTAAATAAAGAGCATCATCCCCGATTTGATCACGTGTAAGTTCAACTTGTTCATAAGTTTCCATATTCATGAAGTTATAAAGATCTCCTGTTGCATAAAGAAATTGCATATTTCTTTTTTCAATTAATGCTTTTTCTAATTTGATATTTGTATTAAATGTTTTTTCAATCGTCGCACCTGTTCTTAAATTTTTTAATTTTGTACGTAAGAAAGCTGGACCTTTCCCTGGTTTTACATGTAAAAACTCTAATACTTGATAAATTTGTCCATCTAAGACAAATGTAATTCCATTTTTAATGTCATTAATATTAAACATAACATCCTCCTCTTAACAAAAAATAAGGGACTACCTTATTTCTTTTCTCTATGTGTAGTTTGTTTTCTACAGTGTTTACAATATTTATTTAATTCTAAACGTTCTGGGGTATTCTTTTTATTTTTTTCTGTTAAATAATTTTCATTCCCACATTCTGTACATTTTAAGATTGTACCTTCTCTGTTTTCACCTTTTTTAGCCATGAGTCTTCCCTCCTTTTGTTTGATCTATACTATTATATCAAAGAAATTCTAAAATTCAAAGATTTTTTTCATATCACCCATACATTTCAAAATATTTTTGACTAACTGCTTGTGAAATTCTCTTATTTACGGTTGTTTGATAAGTACTATTATTGCCATAATGATAAATATCTGGAGAAATGACCGTAAATGCAACTTTCGGATTATCATAAGGTGCATATCCTGCGAAAGTGTTTGTAACTGTCTCTGTATCAATTACACCATCATCATTCGTATCAACAAAGCTTTGACTCGTTCCGGTTTTACCAGCTGGTTTAAAAGAGGAATCAATATAATTGTATCCTGTTCCGCCAGGTTCTAATACTGCCTGAAATCCCAGTTTTACACGTTCCATATATTCTGGTTTCGTATTTACCTGATTTAATACTTTTGGTTCTGTTGATTGAATCTTTTTAGATAAGCTAATTTTGGAATCGGATGCATAAACTTCTTTTAATAAATATGGTTGCATACGATTTCCACCATTCGCTATGGTGCCAATATACTGTGATAATTGAATTGGTGTATAAGTATCATACTGTCCAATGGAAAAGTCAAGTAAATGACCACTTACTGTACTTTCACCCTTATAACCTAAACTTTCTAATGGTAAATCAATACCAGTTTTAACACCTAATCCAAATTCTGCAAATGTATTTCGGTACGTATCATAAGCAGCTGGATCTAAGGATAAAGTTTGATTATATTGATAAACACCTTTCCCAACATTAATCGCTGTATAAAATTGATATGTATTAGAAGATTGTTTTAATGCTGTAATATCATCTAAACGTCCAAGGTATTTCCAAGAACATTTTTCTGGTGTTGCGGCTATTTTTACACAATTATCATAACGAACATCACCAATATTTAAAGCTCCAGTATTATATCCTACAATATGAGAAGCACCTTTGATTACAGATCCCACAACCACAGGTGATGTGGTTATTCCTGGGGTATAATCAACAATTTTCACATCATCACCATTCTTGATAATTTGTTTTCCAGCCATAGCTAAAATTTCTCCTGTTTTAGGTTCTGTAATTAACACAAAAGATCGATTATACAGTTCTGTATTAGGTTCTTCTTTCGCTTTTCTAAGTTCATCTTCTAAAATTTGTTCAATTGCCCTTTGTAATTCAATATCAATGGTTAAAACAAGATCATTACCACGATGTCCCTTTTCAATTGTTTTTTGTTCCCCATCAGCCATCATTTGGTATTTATTCTTTGTTCCACGTAAAAGAGACTCGTATTGATATTCTAAATAACTTGTACCTACACGATCATTTAAACTGTAACCTTTTGCCAAATAATAGTCTTTTAACTCATAAGGAATTCCACTATCACTACTAGAAACACTACCTAACATGGCTTTAAAAGTACTACCATAAGGATAAGATCTTTCCCAATCAAGTCTTGTATTAAATCCTTTTAACAAATGAGAACGTTCACTAATAATCGCATATTCCTGATCTGTAATATCACTCTTTTTAATAATTTTTTCTTGACTTGCATAACCTTTATTCATTAAAGTATAAATCATCGCAGCTTCTCTATCTACATCAGTTAGTGCCGCCAGTTCTTCTTCCGTAATACGTTCTAATTTATATGAATTAATTTTTTCACTTGTTAGTTTTCTCTCTTCTAATGCTTTCCATTCTTTATCTGTAATTTTTTTATTTACTTTTTTTGGATATTTTGTTACCCAAAATTTTCGGAGATTAGTATCGGTTAGGTGACTAAAATCAACTTGAATTAACGATCCAACTTCATATGCCAACTGAATCTCTTCTTGACTTGTTATGGCTTGTTGTTTTTTATAGTAAATAATTTTACTTGGTTCATTATCTACAATAAGACGATGATGTCTATCATAAATACGCCCACGAGGAGCCGTTGATCCTTCAATAATATTTTGTGTTAAACGATCCACATTTTTTTGATAATGTGATGTTTTCATCACTTGTATATAAAATAAATTCACAAACAAAATACACATCAATAAGATAATACATCCAATTAATATATTATAGCGATTTTCTATGATTTCTTTAATATCCTTATATTTTTTATAATAACTGTATTTTACATTTTTTTGTGGACGAATTTTCTTTTTATGATATAACACTTTTGATTTTTTAGTTCGTTTTTTCATACCAATAAAAGAAATCATAGTGAGAGTAAGGATGAAAAAAGCCTTTTATATTCATATATATCATCGTATCACTCTCTTTCTATTTATATTATATTATCTTTTTGTCTACATTATTCAGTAACTTTATCATATGATAAACTAGAGGTGTTTTATGAATCAATATTTAATAAAGATGTACTTAAACAAATTAACCACAGAGGATATTTGCTTATTCGCACAAAAAGAAGGTGTTCATTTATCCAATGAAGAAAGTAGTTATTTACTAAAAACGATTCGTACCCATTATCAAGAACTTCTATACGGAGATCCTACACCTGTTTTTAATGAAGCCAAAAAACATTTATCCGAAAATCACGTTCAGATCGCATTAAAATTATACCACTATTATAAAGAAAAATATCAATCTTTTTTATAAAATTCTCGAATATCCGAAATTAATTGGGTATTCTTTTTTTTATCACGAATTTGTTTGATCTCAAACAAATATGGCGGATATATTTTTTCTTTTGTATCATCATTCGCACTAACATAAGGTGTTTCTAAAATTTTAGGAACATGAGCTAAAATAGGATGATATATAATTGTTAATAAAGTTTCAAAGGGAATGGTCCCATATCCTATATTTTCATGACGATCCTTGTGTGTTCCACGTTCGTTCTTACTATCATTAACATGTACACATCCAATTTTATTTAAACCAATTTTTTGATCAAATTCTTCTAAAAAAGTATCAAAATCATTTAAGTCATATCCAGCATCATTTAAGTGACACGTATCTAGGCAAACCATTAATTTATCTTTTAATAAAACGTGATCCATAATATACTTTAGGTCATCTAAATTACCTAATTCTGTTCCCTTACCAGCCATCGTTTCTAAGCAAATGGAAACATTCATTTCTTCGGTTAATACTTCATTCAATGAATTTACAATATTTTCTAAACCAATTTCTCTTGTTAATTTTACATAGCTTCCTGGATGAAGAACTAATTTTTTCATTCCTAATTGTTCACATCGATCAATTTCTTCTTTTAAAAAACGCACAGAAAAATCATGGTTTTTAGGATTCGCTAAATTAATAATATAAGGAGCATGTACAACTACATGTTCTGGATTTATTCCTTGTTCTTTCATTAAATCAAACGCTTTTTTTGTTTTTTCCTCATCAATTGCACTACGCATTGTGTTTTGTGGTGCACCTGTATAAAACATAAAAGTATTTGCTTGATAAGACAAGGCTTCTTCTACACACCCAATTAACCCCATATCTTTTTTATAAGACACATGAGAACCAATAATTAAATTTTCCATACACTACCTCATTTCCTTTTTTATTATAACATGTCAAAAGAAAAAAGCGAATCTTTTCTTCGCTTTTCTGATTACTTACAGAAATTTTGATAATCTTTATTTGTGGAATCTTTTATATCTTGTAAATTCCCCTTATCATCAACTTTCCAACATCCATTCGCATATTTTAATAGACCACGAATTTTTCCATCATTTTGATCGTAAGTTAAAGATACTTTTTGAGGTGCAGTTCCTTTAAAATCAATTTTAATTTTATTACTATCATCACAATTAGAACAAGACCATGTATACATGTCATTTTTTGTACTAGTTTCTAATTTACTACCAATTTCAATATTTGGATATTCTAAAATAGCTTCTGTAATTTTGGTTTCAATAATTGAAATATAAGAACGTGCACTTTCACGATCCGCATTTTTTCTTGAAGTATTAATTGTGTTTGTAATAAGTGGTGTTGTAATTAAAGCAATAACCGCCAAAATAACAATAACCGCTAGCAATTCAATTAATGTAAAACCTTTTTTATTCATTTGTACTTCCTCCTCTATTCTATATTTTTAATATATCATAAAGTATACCCAAATTCAACCAGTTTATACCATTTCATGTAAAATAGCTGCCAATTCATGTTCCTCTTTTTTTAGGGAAGCACGTTCAGCTTCGACAATCTGTGCTGGTGCTTTTGCTACATAATTTTCATTTGATAACAACTTCTTACGACGTTCAATTGACGCTTCTAATCGAACACGTTCTTTTTGTAGTTGTTCATTCTTTTCTTGCTCATTTTTACTACCATCATAATGTAAAGTAAATGATACATCACCAACGGCTAATACCATTGTTTTAAGCTGTTCATCCACTTCTTTTTGATATACCATTTGATGAGATTCTAACTTCAACATACGTTGTAATAAAGACTTATTTTTTTCAATTAATTCATGTTGATATGATAGAACATAAGACTTATCAATTTTAGCCTCTAAACGAGCTTTTCGAACTTTTTTAATGATTTCAATACAAGTATCTAATTCATTGATTCCATCAAAAATTTGTTCTTCATGTACGGATGGGAAGTTCGATACCATAATCGATTCCTCATGCATTGGTAACATCAAATAAATTTCTTCTGTTACATAAGGCATAAATGGATGTAACATCTGTAAAATATTTGTAAGTACATAAAGGAGTGTTGATTTCTTTGTATCGTTTAAATCGATTTTTGCAAGTTCGATATACCAATCACAGAAATCATTCCAAACAAAGTTATAAATTTCAGAACCTACGACATTAAATTCATACGTATCTAAGTGTTTTCTTACCTTCGCTATTAATTTGTTTAATTTAGTTAAAATCCATTGTTCTGGTAATTCTAGATGTTCTAACGTATAATTAGTTTCCTTAAAATCTTCTAAATTCATTAATACAAATCGACTAGCATTCCATAATTTATTAATAAAATTCCAAGTCGATGCGACTTTTTCTTCATCATAACGTAAATCCATTCCTGGAGCTACAGAAGTAGCTAAGAAGAAACGTAGGGAATCTGCCCCATACTTTTCAATCACATCCATAGGGTCTACCCCGTTACCTAAAGATTTAGACATTTTTCTTCCTTGTTTATCACGAATAAGCCCATGAATTAAACAATCTTTAAATGGACGAGTATTGGTAAATTCTAATCCTTGGAACGTCATACGATTCACCCAAAATGGAATAATATCATATCCAGTAACTAATACATTATTTGGATAATAACGCTTTAACTCTTCGGTTTCTTCTGGCCACCCCATGGTTGAAAAAGGCCATAAAGCACTTGAAAACCATGTATCTAATACATCTGGATCTTGTACCCATCCTTCACCTTCTGGAGCTTCTATTCCTACATAAACTTCATCCTCTTTATACCATGCTGGAATTCTATGTCCCCACCATAACTGACGTGAAATACACCAGTCATACGTAATTTCCATCCAGTGGTTCATTGTTTTTTCAAAACGTTCTGGAACAAAATTTACTTTCGAATCTTTATCTTTTTGATTTTCTAATACACGATCTGCGAGTGGACGCATTTTAACAAACCATTGTTTTGAAAGATAAGGTTCAACCACTGCATCTGTTCGTTCACTATGTCCTACACTATGAACAATTTTTTCAACTGAAAGTAATAATCCTTCTTTTTCTAAATCTTCAATTAAAGCCTCACGACAAGCTTCCCTACTCATACCAGCATACTTTAACGCTTTTTCATTCATTGTTGCATCTGGATTCATCACTACGATACGTTCTAAATCATGACGTTTCCCAACTTCGAAGTCATTTGGATCATGAGCTGGAGTAATTTTTACCACAGCTGTTCCTTTTTCCATATCTGCATGAGCGTCAGCAATAATAGGTATTGGTTTTCCAACAATTGGTAAAATAACATTCTTCCCAATAAGATGTTTATAACGTTCATCTTCTGGATTTACGGCAACAGCTGTATCTCCAAATAACGTTTCTGGACGTGTAGTAGCAACCTCTAAATAACCACTACCATCTTCTAACATATATTTTAAATGATAAAAGGCACCCTCATCATCTTTATAAATAACCTCTTCATTAGATAACGCTGTCATAGCTACTGGATCCCAGTTAATAATACGTTCTCCACGGTAAATCAACCCTTTATTATAAAGTGTCACAAACACATGACGAACAGCTTTAGATAATCCTTCATCTAGCGTAAAGCGTTCTTTCGTATAATCTAGGCTAAGTCCTAATTTTTCCCATTGTTTATGAATATTATCTGCATATTCACTTTTCCAACTCCATGCATGTTCCAACCACTCTTCACGTTTCATCTGACGTGGATTCATTCCCATATCACGTAATTTAGCATCCACTTTAGCCTGTGTTGCAATACCAGCGTGATCCATTCCAGGTAACCATAAGGCATCATAACCATCCATACGTTTATAACGAATTAAAATATCCTGAATGGTTGTATCCCAGGCATGACCTAAATGTAATTTCCCTGTAACATTTGGTGGTGGAATAACAATCGCATAAGGTTTCTTTCCTTTATCACCACTTTTAAAATAACCATGCGAGAGCCACGTTTGGTATTTTCCTTGCTCCACTTCTTTCGCATTATATTTTTTTTCTAACATATTCATTCCTCTTTTCTTTTTCCATTAATATTTCAACAATCCCCACTAAATATTCGTAGCACTGATCAAAAAGTATTAAAAATTCTTCTTCCTGAAACATTCGATATGTTGGGATTTTTTTAACATCTTTATTTACTATTGAATTTATTTTATCACAAATTAACACAAGATCTTCACTGGTTAATGGATAAGTTAAATCTTCACAAAAATGCATCGTTTGGTCCGAACATTTTATTGTAGAGCCGACCCGTTTCTGGTAAATTAAGTAATCACCAAAACGCCTAAAATCCTCTTGTTTTAAACGCCATGGTGTAACCTTATCATCGATACTTCCATCCTTTAAAATGGCAACTCGTTTTCCATTCATTACTTTCATGTGTTTTTGTAAAGTATAATCATTATAAAAATTATCCGTTAATAAATGGATTAAACTTCCTAAAATAAGTGGATTATCTAAGGCCAGATGATAAACAGATAAAAAAGCATTAATATCATTTTTCGGTGGTTTTCCAGGTCCCATAAAATTATAATGGGTTGTAGCATGTCTGACCGTATGTGATATATCACGTATAACAAAGCCATTCGTTGCATCTGGTAAAACATTTCCAATTACAAAATCATCAGAAAAATTAAATTTCTTTTTTAGTTTATGCGCTAAAGCAATATGAATAGACCATGATGGCATAACATTCCTCCTAACAAAAAAACACCCATCCATATAAGGACGCGTGTTACGTGGTACCACCTTAATTTGTAATAAAATTTATTACCTCAAAACATGTAACGTATGTCTACGAAATATTCTACTAATTTCAAATATTCAACTCCAAAGCTACATTTTAATTTCCCTTTATTCGTTTCCACCAACCACGAACTCTCTTTCAAAGGATTCAATTAAAACCTCTTCTTCTCTGTTTTTCTTTTTGTATTATATCACATTTTTAATTATTTACAACTTTTAATTGTAAGATTTTAACATAACCATGTCCTTGATTTCCAGTCATTGTTCCTGTTCCATCATGTTTAGGCATCACAGCATCTCCCGGAATCATAACCATATTACTAAAAATTTTTGAAGGATAAGTTTTACAACCATCAAAACCAGAGATGTACGAAGAACCACCTGCTCCACTACTACCAGCATAAGGAGTTCCATAGCCTCCGCGATAACCTCCACCTCCAGCAGATCCATTAGATGCTCCACAAGTCGTACTTGCACTTCCAGCATTTCCACCAATGCCTAAAGTACCCTCATCTTGCGTTGCTCCCTTTCCACGACTAGGTCCATTTCCACCTTTACTGGTTAAGGTTCCACCATCACCACCAGCAATGGTTGGATTATTATCTTTTGATGTCTGCCCAGCAGCTCCACCTCCGGCCGCAACCATAATGCGACCCTCAAGGCTATTTTTATCTCCCCAGTCATCATTATCCCCTGGCTTTACAACACGAATATCGCTGGCTCCTCCTCCAGTATAATGAACATTATTATTACAAACAAAAGAGCCACCACCATTAAATGAAATCGTTTTTGCATTATAAATTCCTGTTTTTCTACTTCCAGCTTCTCCTACAAACGCATATAAAGCTTGATCCTTATTTAATTCAATTTGACCACGTGTGTAAGAACCTTTACCACTAAAGTTTCCACCATAACCACTAGCTCCCCAGGCTTCTATTTGATATAAACCATCTGCTGGTATAACTAACGTTTGATAAGCTCCAGTATAAGAATACTCCCAAAAATTCACATTTTTTGTTGCATTCACCACACGAACGATTCTTGTCGCCGTCGCTTTTTTCGCATAACGATCGGTCACTGTATACGTAATTTTATATGTTCCTGCTTTTCCAGGCTGAAAGGCAGGCTCTGAATGAACCATAATTTCATTTTTAGAAAATGGTTTCTTATCTGATGAAATAGCGGAAACATTTTCCTTTAAATCATAGGTAAACCCTGGAATATGTTGATTATTTAAAATTGTTACATCTACACCTGTTACAGTAATTTTAGGTGCATTTAAACTATTTGGATCATTTAGCTCTGTGAGCATCTCATTTTTAGTTTGATCAAATACTACTTTACGTGAAGACATGATACCAAGGACACCAACAATTAACATTAAAAATAAAACTAAAATCGGATATAAAATCCCAGATACTGCAAAACCACGATTATTTAACTTTATCATCTCTTCACCTACACTCTTTATTCTTCTTTTATTATATACTAGATAAAAGAAGAAAGTCAAAAGATTTTCATAAAATCAAATTGTTTTTACCGCACGAACCATCAGTCTGGTATACGGATTCCTTGTACAAGTAAACATTCGAATTTCATGTTCCATATCTATTTCTAAATAATTCTTTTGCGACACAGAAATAATTTTTTTGGTAATAACCTGATATTTTTCTTGCTTACCACCATGTTCTAAGAAAAAAAGATCCCCTATTTCCACTTCATACAAGAAATGAAAAACATCTGTATGATTATGTCCAAAAAGTAAAATCGTAGAATTTTCCTTTATCAGGTGTAAACTACAAATTTTATTTTCATCTAACCAACGAAGGCCATAATAAATTTCTTTTCGAATTCCTTGATCTGGAAAAACTAAATAATATGGAGTCTTTACTCGTTCTAACTTTTTTTCTTTTTGTGGTTCCTGACTGACTGGTAGAAACAATATTCCAATAAAAATTAAGCTAAATATCTTTTTAATAAGCCTACGCAAAGTGCGAATACCACAATAGATTTCAGGAAAGAAACGGTAGGAGACGTAAGGGTGTTTGGATAATCTATTTTATGATTTGGTAATTCTAATTGATAAGAAGTTTGTTCTTCATCTAAAGTAAAAGAATACGTTTGATCATTTAATTCATACGTTGCTAAAGAAGCAATTTCTTGAATATAGTATTCACCATAGGCAAGATCATTTAACGAAATAATTCCTTGTTCATTTGTAACACCAGTGTATATAAGTTGTCCATCTTTTGTATATATTCCAATTTTAACACCTTTTAAAGGTTTTTTTGTTTCCTCATCAATTTTTTTAATCAAAACACTTCCCTTTTTTAAATGATTTACCAAATGAAATTCTTGAACAGTATGATCTGGATCAAATACAAACATTAATGCCTTTTCTTCCTCATATTCCTTTGGTACTTTTTCTTTTAATACATATTTTCCATAAGGTAAAGAATCAAGAGAAAGATATCCTTGTTTATCTGTTTTAATTTCTGTAATAAGGTCTCCCTCTTTAAATATGAAATGCCCATTTTCTGTAATATCTTCTCCAGCATATAATTCAAAAACAATCTGTTCTAATAGCATTCTTTCATAAAAATATTGATTCTTACTCACAGAAAAAATTTCACCTTGTTTATATAATTTTAATTCTGTTCTTTTGCGTTCGTTTTTCAATTCTATCTTTTTAACTTCCTCTATCGTAGGTTCTGGAAGAATGACTTCATGACATGTTTGATCCAATTCAAATTCAATATTTGTTTTAGTCTCTCTTAAACAATATGTTCCATAAGGTAAATTTTTTGTTTCAGCATGCCCCTTCGCATCTGTAGTGATCACATCTACCACATCATTTTTAGAATAATATAAATATCTTCCATCATAAATATCTTCTTTAGCAACAACATCAAATGATACTCCTTCCAAATCATCGGTTTGATATAATGGTATACCATGTTCCATGGAAATCAAATGATCTCCTTGTTTATGTATTTGAATCTTCGAACGAAATGGTTCATTGCCAAATTCAATATAAAAAGACTCTTCTTTATATGGTGTATTCTCATCAATTGTTACCACCATTTCTATTTTTCCATAATACCCACCGGGTGGCGTAATCTCCTCTATTTTATAATGTCCTGGAAGAATCTTTCCAGTCTTTATTACTCCCTGTTCATCCGTTTCATAAATTTTTCCATTTTCAAGATATTGATCCAAATCCATGTTCTTAATCTTAAACTGAATCCCTGCTTGTTTAATGGGTTCTTTGGTTCTTTGATCAACTTTTTGTAACTTCAATGTATGTTCCTTAGGCTCATTAATAATCTTAAATTTCCATGGTTGATTTTTACGAAGTCCAAAGCTTCCAATTGTTTGTGAATCTCCTTTAAAATACAAAAATGAAATTGGATTTCTCGTTTTCATATGCATACCAAATTCATAAATACCATATGTACCTGACTCAAAATGAAGTTGATTTCCTTGAATACTTAATTCTTTATAAGCTTTATCTAGTTCGTATCGCTCTAAGGTATGGTGAGTATCTTCCTGTACCCATTTTTCACCTTCTTTCACACGATAAACTTGATCTTTAAACACTGGTAATGAAGAATGTGTACGAATTAAATAAAGAATATTTTGTTTATAAGGCTCTAAATTAATCACATTCCCTTGTCCTTTCGATTCTGTAGTAAAATACACATCCACACCTTCTAAATATTCCCAAATAAGTTCCTGACTTGCCAAATAAAATTCTCTATAATTATATTGATATCCATAACCATAATACGCAAGCAACTCTACATAATCACGTTGTTCGTCAGTTAAAATACGACTAAAGTCTGTCGTTGAATGATATACATCTTCAGTAATAAATTTCGTAGATTCTAAACAATAACTAAGAACACCATTCGTATAAATAAAACCCATTTGATTATAATAATTAAGTCCATTTACTTTACGATTCGCATATACTCCATTCATCCAATCTACAGTAACATAAGTATCTAAGGATCCAGCCTGTACCCTTTTCATCATGAATAAACTACATATCATGAGTATTAAAAAACTCATTCTTTTTATTATTTTCATCTTTTCCCTCCCATAAGATATATACCGTATAACTTTCTTATTTCCTTTTTTTCTTTTTTAAATCGAAAATCAAATTTATCTTTTTGGAGAGTAAAAATCATAAATTTCTTAAAGCCAATTTCCGATTTCTGCACAAAAAAAGTTTAGAATATCTAAACTTTAAAATTTACTTCACCAGATAACATATCGCGCATATATCTAAAATAAAGTTCAAAGAAATTTGCTTTATCGATATTTTCCTTAACCGTTAAATCAATCGTAGACGTATGTTTTCCATTTTCTTTTACCAAAAGTGTTCCGACTTTATCTCCCTTTTTTAGTGGGGCTTTTACTTTATTTAATTGAACTTCATACGTTGCCTTTTTCTTTTCTGATGATTTTTCATTAATAATAGAAACATTTTCTTTTGGCACCACGGTTGCATACTTTTTCTTTCCTTTTTCTACTTCCACTTTACCAATCGATGTTTTTGTTGTTAAAATATTTTCACTATAATATCTTGAAAAACCATAATCTAACATCGACGTAACTTCACTATTTCTTGTTTTACTATCTGGTTCATTCATCGCAACGGCAATTAATCGCATTCCATTTTTCTTCGCTGTTGCGGTTAAGCAATACCCAGCTTCCTCTGTAAATCCAGTTTTCATACCATCCACACCATCATAGAATCGAACAAGTTTATTCGTATTTACTAACCAAATCTTACGATCTGTATCTTTTCTTAGATAGTCTTCATAAATCGATGTAAATTTAAAAATATCAGGATGTTTTGATAATTCCATCGCAATCATGGCCATATCATAAGCACTTGAATAATGATTTGCCGCTGTTAGTCCATGCGGATTTTTAAAACTAGTATCTTTTAAACCCAACTCTTTGGCACGCTTATTCATCATGTTTACAAAGTTTGCTTCCGTTCCAGCAATATGTTCTGCCATGGCGACTACTGCATCATTTCCACTGGCAACCGCAATACCTTTAAACAAATCTTCAACAGACATCTTTTCTCCAGTTTCAAGTAAAATTTGGCTTCCACCCATACCTGAAGCATTTTCACTGACAGTAACAATATCCGTCCATTTTAAATAACCTTGATCAATTTGCTCCATAATCAGAAGCATACTCATCATTTTTGTCATCGATGCTGGCGCCTGTCTTTCGTGTGCATTTTTCTCATAAATGACTTTTCCCGTACTCGCTTCAATTAAAATAGCTGACTTTGCTTTCTCTGCTAAATTTAAATCCTCTGCTTTTACAAACATCGGGATACAGAGTAAAACCATTAATAACAGTCCCATTATTTTCTTTTTCATAATTCACCTCTACTTCAAAATATGACAATCTTTCTTCCTTCATTCATTTTTGTTTAAAAAAAATGAATATTATTTGATATATCCATTCTGTACAAATTTTGTTTCATTAACAACCATAAAAGCTTTTGGATCTATTTCTTTAATAATACGACTTAAATGATTAAAATCTAATTTATTAATTTCAATAAATAATAAATGTTTTTCTCCTTCGCTTTTTCCTTTCACATCAATCACAGATACGGCAAACCCTTCTTCTCTTAGTGAACGAACAAGTTTCATTGAATTATTACTTGTGATTACTTGAACACCAAAATTTCCAGCAATATATCGTTCAGAAATAAAAGCACCTAAATAAGTTCCGGTCGCAAAACCACTGGCATAAGAAATACCTAACCATATACTATTTTCACTCGTATTTAAAACTTCTTTTACAATAATAAACCAAACTAAAACTTCCACAAAACCAACTAAACTAGCAACTAAACGATTCCCTTTTACCGTAATAATTGTTCGTACAGTTCCTAAAGATACATCTAGAATGCGAGCAAAAAAAACTTTCACACATAGCCACCATAAGGTCATATTTTAAACACCTCTCGTTCATACTACTAGTATGACCAACGTTTTTACTTTTCATGTAGAAAGTGTTGTTTTTTATAAAATTATTCGTTATAATGAACATAAGGTAAGGTGATTTCATGGAAACAATTCAACCCATTCGTCGAAAAAGAAAATTAAAAAAAGGAGTAATTTATCTAGGTATTGCGGTAGTCGCAGCCATTATCCTCAGTATTTGGGGAATAAATTACTATAAGAAAATTAATAGTTATCCTTATAAATTAGAAAAAAAAGGATATAACGAACAAGAAATTACAACAATTACAAAAAAATTAAAAGAGAAAGAAATCGATCAATTATTAGAAATGAAATATCATAAATTATATGATGATTTTATCAAAGAAAAATATTTTATCTTTAAAAATTTAAAAGCATACGTTGACTATTATACTGATGAATCTGAACAAACCCTAACACATGCTGTTGCGATGATTAATGTAGGCGCGAATAAAGATCATTATGAAGATATCAAAAAAACAGATACCAGTAAAGGTGATCTTATTTTAGTAAATAAATATCATCAATTAGATAAAGACTTTGTTCCAGAAGATATTAGGGATATTTCTTTAAAATACTGTTACGGAGAGAACGAAATTACAAATAAGGTTTATCAAAAATTTATTTCAATGTATAATGACGCAAAAAAGGAAGATTTAAATCTCATTATTACATCTGCTTATCGTGATTACGAATTTCAAAATGAATTATGGCAACAATATGCAAAAAGTCAAGGGGAAGAATGGGCAGATAGCGTTTCTGCTCGTGCAGGACATTCAGAACATCAAACAGGATTAACCCTAGATATTGTAACTTATAAAGTTAATATGAATGAATTTGAAAACACAGATGAATTTAAATGGTTACAAAAAAATGCCCATAAATATGGATTTATTCTTCGTTATCCAAAAGATAAAACAGATATTACTGGATATGATTATGAAGCATGGCACTATCGTTATGTAGGTGTTAAAGATGCGACTAAAATTCATGACTTAGGAATTACTTTTGATGAATATTATGCTTATTATATAGGATAGAAAATCTATCCTTTTTTTCTTTTCTGTAGTATAATTAAAAAGGTGATTCTATGAAAAAAATAATAATAAGCTTAATTTTTGTTGGATGTATCTTTGGTGGAGGATATCTTACCAAACAAATACAATACCATAACACAACAGAGTATAAATTGCTAACCAAAGGATACACAAAAGAACAGTATCATACTTTAAAAAAATATTTAAATGAGCAACAACTAACAAGTCTTCTAAATTTAGATGTAGAAAGTGAAATTTTAAATCTCGTTTCTATGAAGGATTTTAAATTTAATCATTTAGAACGTTATCTCGCCTATCAAGGTCCAAAGGACGTGCAAGAAAAGATTCACTTAGTAAATGCGGATATTGATAAGTTAAATATTCCCTATCATGAAAGTATGATCAAATTTATGGATGCGACCTATTATATAAAAGATCATATGGAAAGGTATATGGCTTATCAACAAAGTCATTCTGATCTAACTATCGATGAGATCATTACCAATGTCAATAGTAATTTAGACTATGATTATTACACGAATATTCAAGATACGGATTTATCAAAAAAGAACCTTATTATTGTAAATAAATATTATAAATTAGACCAAAATTATATTCCAGAATTAGTAAGTATAGATCATGCTGGACATCAAGCAACCAAAGAAACAGCGGAACACTTTAATGAAATGATTGCGGCGGCAAAAAAAGAAAAAGGATATACCTTTAAAGTAAATAGTGCCTACCGAAGTTATAATACTCAAAATTCTTTATATCAACGTTATAAAAATCAACATGGATTTGCCTGGGCAGAAAGTTACTCTGCACGTCCAGGACATTCGGAACATCAAACAGGGCTTGCGATTGATATGGTTACTTCATCTAGTACTTTTGATAATTTTGAAGACACAAAAGAATATCAATGGTTAATGAATAATGCCCATAAATATGGATTCATTCTTCGTTATCCAAAAGGAAAAGAGCATATCACAGGATACCATTATGAATCATGGCACTATCGTTATGTAGGAAAAGAAATCGCTACAAAAATCCATGATTTAAATATTACATATGAAGAATATTATGCATATTTTATCAAATAGGACATAGTCCTATTTTCTTTTGGGTGCATATACTATAGTGGTGGTAAAATGAAAAAAGAAATTTTAATTATCGTTTTTCTCCTATATAGCCTTATGATTCACCAAGATAAACCATTGTTTACTAAATTTTATTATCAAATCAAAGAAATTCAAAAACCAGATTCATTTGATGTTTTAGTAAACAAAAATAATTGTCTCTCCCCTACCTATATTCCTAAAGATCTTGAAATAGTAAATACAAAGGTCGCATATGATCAAAAATTTTTAAGACATGAAGCAAAAGAGGCCTTTGAAAAATTAAGTCTTGATGCCCTAGAATTAGGATATCATATTGTGTGTGTCTCTGCCTACCGAGATTATGATTATCAAAAAGATTTATATCAATACTATGTAGATAGTAAAGGATTGGAATATGCAGATCAATGTTCTGCCAGACCAGGACACTCAGAACATCAAACAGGTTTATCGCTAGATGTTATGGGATCCAATATGGACTATAATTTATTTCTTCATAGTGTAGAATATGATTGGATGCATAAAAATGCCCATAAATATGGTTTTATTTTAAGATATCCCAAGGGAAAAGAACATATTACAGGATTTAAATTTGAACCCTGGCACTATCGTTATGTTGGGAAAAAACTTTCCACATATTTATATGAGAATCATTTAACATTAGAAGAATATAAAAAATAAGGGATAACCCTTATTTTTTATTGAAATTGACTACAACTACCACAATCAACATTGATTACTTGGTCTTCTTCAGAACAAGTGTATTGTGGTGTATAAGTGTGTTTGTAAATATGTTTGTTTATTTTGTGTGTATGAATAGGACATACGTGTTTTACTTCATGACAAAATTCTTGTTCGATGCATTTTGTTGTTGTTGGTTCAACGATTGGACCACATCCACAATTGTTCATGTTTCGTGCAGGCATCATCATATTTTGTCTGCGATTACAACAATTATTAAATAACATATTTTATCCCCCTTACCTAGTGTATTATATGAAGGAGTACTTTTCTGGTATAAGCAAATGTCATGATTAAAAAAAATATCTTTTCAGATATTTTTAAAATGGCATTTTAAAATTTCCATTACGCATTTGTTTCATCATTTTTTTCATCTGTTCAAATTGTTTTAATAAACGATTTACTTCTTCAACACTACGTGCAGATCCCAAAGCAATTCGCTGTTTACGGCTTGCTTTTAAAACTTCTGGATGACGTCGCTCATAAGGAGTCATGGATAAAATGATTGCTTCAATATGGGCCATATCTTTCGGATCTACTTTAACATTCGTCAGTCCCATTTTTTTAGCTCCTGGAATCATTTTAATTAAATTTTCTAAAGGACCCATTTTTTTAATTTGTTTCATATAACCTAAAAAGTCTTCTAAATCAAAACTTCCCTTTTGAAGTTTTTTAGCTGCCTTCATTGCTTCATCTTCATCAATAACCTCTTCAGCACGCTCAATCATGGTCATCAAATCGCCCATGCCTAAAATACGTGTTGCCATACGTTCTGGATGGAACATTTCTAATCCATCTAATTTCTCACTTGTACCAATAAATTTAATAGGAACTTGTGTTAAATGGCGAATGGAAAGTGCTGCCCCTCCTCTAGTATCTCCATCTAGTTTCGTTAAAATTGCCCCAGTAAGAGGTAACGTTTCGTTAAATCCTTGAATGACATGAACCGCATCTTGTCCAACCATACTATCTAAAACAAGAAGAATTTCTTCTGGCTGAATTTCCTCATTGATGTTTTTTAACTCATTCATTAATTCTTCATCAATATGTAAACGTCCAGCGGTATCAATTAATACATAATCATAATGATGTTCTTTGGCATAAGTAATTGCATGTTTACTAATTTCTACTGGATTACCAGCACCTTCGTCATAAACTTCAATATTTAATTCACGACCTAGTTGCTTTAACTGATCAATCGCCGCTTTTCTATAAACATCACAAGCAACTAATAAAGGTTTCTTTTTATATTTTTTACGAATTACATTTGCAAGTTTTGCGATTGTTGTTGTTTTTCCACTTCCTTGAAGTCCCACAAGCATTAGCGTCGCCGGATTTCCTTTCATATTTAACTCTTCGGCATCTCCACCTAAAAGTTCTACTAACTCATCTTTAACAATTTTTACAAACTGTTCTCCTGGTTTTAGACTCTTAGTAACTTCTTCCCCTAACGCCTTTTCTTTTACCTTGGCAATAAATTCTTTTACAACGGTATAGTTTACATCGGCCTCTAATAAAGCAAGACGAATCTCTCTTGTAACTTCACTCACATTTGCCTCTGTAATTTTGCCATAACCTTTAATTTTATCCATCGCATTTTGTAAACGATCACCTAAATTTTCAAACATATTTTCACCTTTTTCTATTTTTATTTTCTATTATATCAGAATTTTTTATGTGATTCACAGATGATAGATTTCCTGCTTGATATACTTCTTTTAGATATTGATCAACCGAATCTTCAAATGTATTTTCTGGATGACTATAGACATAAAACATAATTTCACGAGCTAATTTCATTGCCTCTTTATCCGAACTTACAACGTGCTTTCTCAAATAAAATAATAAAGATTCTCCATGATAACTATATTTCATATCTACCACACCTAACTTCTATAGTATAACATAAAATCATAGCTTTATAAATACTTGATAAAAAAAAAGAATTAGAGATCTCCGTCATCTAATTCTTCTTCATCAAGAACAATATTTAAATCTTCTAGTCCCTGATCTTGATCTAAGATATCATCATCTTCAATAGGTGTTTCTACATCCTCACTAATTTCTTCTTCTAAAGCATCTTCCACTTCATTATCTTCAACGATATCATCTTCTTCAATGTCATCATCACTCACTTCATCTTCTACATTTAAATCAATGGAATGATGATCCCTTACATCCCATTCTCCACTATCTAACATTAAGAAACGTTTATCTAAAGAAATAGATGTATAATAATCACCAATTTTATTCGTATAATCTTCTTCACTATATTCTAACAAATCACAAATTTCTCTGAAAATTTCAGGTGTGGTCATTGGTTTTTTATTTTCCTTTAAAATCATATACGTTAAATCAGTATAAGGTAAAATTCTAATTTCCTCTAAGGGCATTTTTTTTAATTTCATAAAAATCCTCTCCTACTATTTACATAAATTCAGGAATCGAAATCATAATAAGATCCAGCATTTCACGTAAAATTTTACTTGTTAAGTTTAAAATATATAGCCAATCTTCTTTCTTGACTTCATCCTCTAATCCTAAGATATGATTATTTTGATAAAAGGTGTTGGTAAGTAATGAAAGTTGATAAAGATAATCCGCAATATAATGTGGTTTACGTTCTGTAAAAGCAGAATGTATTGCACGTTCTAACATGATTAACTTTAATCTTAAATTGCGGTCTTCTTCATTATATACCATATTACTTAGATTATACATTTTATCTTCACTTTTTAATATTCTATGAATTCTTAAATATGTGTATAAAATATATGGACCTGTTTTTCCTACAACACTTGAAAATTTATTAATATCAAAAATGTAATCTTTTTCACGACTGTTTTGTAAATCTGCAAATTTTAAAATAGCATTTACCACTTTTTTTCGATCCGTCGTACTCATCGCTTTATTATCTTCTTTTTTAGATATAAAAATTTCTTCAGTTTCTTTAAAAAGTTCATCTAATTTTGGGGTATGACCACTTCTTGTTTTATATGGTTTTCCATCCATTCCATTAATCGTTCCAAAACCTAAATGTTCTAATTTAGCATCCGTAATTCCTGATTTTAAACTAGCACGAAATACTTGTGTAAAATGAAGACTTTGACGTAAATCTGTCACATATAAAATATAATCTGGATGAAAATCTTGTTCTCTTTGATAAATCGTTGCCATATCCGTAGATCCATAAAGATAAGCGCCATTACTTTTTTTATAAATTAATGGTGGAATTTCTTTGGCATCATTTTCTTCACTTACATGAACCACTTTAGCTCCATCACTATCTTCTAATAGTCCTTTTTCCTCTAGAATTTCTTCTACTTTAGGAATATAAGAACGGGCATCCATTTCCCCATACCAAAGGTCAAAATCAACATCTAAATATTTATAAATACGTTTAATATCATCACTTGATAACTTTTTAATTTTTTCATAATACTTATAGTATTCTTCATTACCTTCTTGTAATTCTTTCGTAATCTCAGCACAGATTGCACGAACCTCGTCATCTTCTTTACAACGTGCACTCATCGCTGGATAAATTTCTTCTAAATCTTGAAGTGTTAAATCATCCAATTTTAAATTTCTTTGTTGAATACCATAAATGACTTGACCAATTTGTAATCCAAAATCACCAAAATGGACATCACTAATTGTTTTATGTCCCATATAATTAATAATTCTTTTAATCGATTCACCAACAATGGCAGGTCTCATATGCCCAACATGAAGAGGTTTGGCAATATTCGCACCACCATAATCAATCACAAATGTTTCTGGTTTATCTGGTCTCTTTAACCCAAAATGATCCTGATCATTCATGTCACGAAGTGTTTGATTAATAAAAGCATCACTTAATGTAAGATTAACAAATCCAGGCGCAACAAAAGACACCTCTTTAAAATAAAAATCTTTTTCTTCTAAACGATTAATCGCATCAACAAGTTTTTCCCCAATCACTACAGGACTTTGATGATACTCTTTCGCTAAACGAAAACAAGCATCACATTGATAATCGCATAGTTCAGGACGATTCGATGGAATCACATGTAAATCTTGATAACCTAAAGATTTTCCTGCTTGATTTAAAATTTCTTCTAACTTTTCAATCATTACTTTAACACCTCATACTCTATATATAATTTAAATAATTGATCTTCTACTTTATAATGTAGTTCTAATCTTTGTTCTTCTTTATTCATATAAGAAAGTTCACAAGATAAAGGAAGTGACATTCGATTTTGTTTTAATTCACAACTTGATTTTCCCTGTTTAGAAAAATCCAAAATTGTTTTTGTTTCACTATCTTCCCGTATTAACTTCATATCATCCGTTAAAAAAAGTGCTGTTTTCACGTTTTGATCATGAAAAATTAATTGATCATCATGGATGATTCCAAGACCATGAAACTTATGTGTTTCCATATCATTTTTAACGCTTAAGGTTACCGTCACTTTTGCCATTGATCTGCCTCTTTCTTAACTGAATGTAATTATAACATAAGTTTTATAAAAAAGCACTCATATTTTTATCTTTTTTTGTAATACTAAAGTTAGATAGGAGGAATACATGAAAAAACGTGAAAAAATATTTAAAATTTTTCTTGCGACTGTCCTTCTTATGATTGCCGGATATATAGGACTTTATGCATGTGCTAGAATGACTCCTAAATTATCTATTAATAGTGCGAATTCCTTTTTCTTATATGATAAAGATAATAATTTATATGAAGGAAATCACACGAATGAGTGGGTTAAATTAAAAGATATCTCACCACATTTAATTCAAGCAACTTTAGCCATTGAAGATAAAAATTTTTATCGTCATAAAGGATTTGACTATGCTAGAATTTTAAAAGCCATTTACATTAATTTTACAAACGGGAAAATTCTACAAGGCGCAAGTACCATTAGTCAACAGTATGCCAAAAACTTATTTTTAGACTTTGATAAAAATTTCAAGCGAAAAATTGATGAAGCCTGGTTAACACTACGCCTAGAAATGCATTATAGTAAAGATGAAATTTTAGAAGGATATTTAAATTCAATTAATTATGGTGGTATTTTCGGCATTGAAAACGCGAGTCATTACTATTTTAATAAAAATGCCAAAGACTTAACCCTTGCGGAGGCAACCATTCTTGCTGGTATTCCAAAAGATCCATCCTACTATTCCCCTATTTCTAATTTAAAAAATGCAAAAAAAAGACAAACCTTAATTTTAGATGTAATGCTAGAGAACAAAATGATTTCAAAAAAAGAATATCATCAAGCGAAAACGACTGAATTAACCTTTCATCAAGGGGAAGAAAATGAAAATGGAAAAATGTTAATGTACTATCAAGATGCAGTATTAAAAGAATTAAAACATATTAAAAGCATTCCTACTTCCTTTTTGGAAACTGGTGGTCTTAAAATTTATACAAATTTAGATAAAGAAGCTCAAAAAAATATGGAAACCAGTATTGAAAAAAATTTAAATAAAAATGAAGCCCTACAAGTAGCTTCTGTAATGATGAATCCAAAAAACGGAAAAATATTTGCACTTACTGGCGGAAGGGATTATTCAAAAAGTCAATTTAACCGAGCGACAAATGCAAAAAGACAAGTAGGATCAACCATGAAACCCTTTTTGTATTATGCAGCTTTAGAAAATGGATTTACACCTTCAACAACGTTTACAAGTGAAAAAACAACCTTCATGTTTTCGGAAAACAAAACGTATAGTCCAACAAATTATGAAGAAAATTATCCAAATAAAGAAATATCGATGGCTGCGGCTATTACTTATTCAGATAATATTTATGCGGTTAAAACACATCTATTCTTAGGCGAAAAAACATTGGTTGATACCGCAAAAAGAATAGGTATTCAAACGCCCATTGATGAACTACCATCCTCTCCCCTTGGCACGAAAGAAATTAATATCATTGATATGATGAGTGGATATGCTACTTTTGCAAATGGTGGTGAAAAAGTTGAACCATACCTTATTCGTAAAGTTACAGATATTGATGGAAATGTTTTATATAAACACAAAGAAAAAGAAGAGAATGTTTTAAATAAAAGTTTGGTTTATGTTTTAAATGAAATGCTGAGTAATGCCTATGCAAAAGAATTTATTGATTACAACTATCCTACTTGCATTAATCTGGCTGCTAAATTAACAAAAAAATATGCGATTAAAACCGGAACTACAAATACGGATCACTTAATTTTTGGTTATAATCAAGATGTTTTAATGGGAATGTGGACCGGATATGATGATAATAGTGAAACAGATTTAATGGATGGATCAAATATGAAATTAGCCTGGGCTGATAGTGTAGAAAGTTATTTAAAGGATAAAGACACAAAATGGTATGATATGCCAAATAATGTAGTTGGTGTTTTAATCGATCCAATTAGTGGAAAACCAGCAACTGCTGAAACAAAAAAGAAAAAGATGTTATATTATATTAAAGGAACCGAACCTTCGAATGATGAACCAGATCTTGATGCTTTGGTTCCGACCATAAAAAATGATGAATAAAAAATCTTACGATTCAGTAAGATTTTTTTCATTCGTTAAAGTGATATTTCCTAAAAGAATGTGCTCTTCTGTATAAGGTAGTGTAATCATATTAGTTCCAGCTAAATTAGTTACTTTAACGCCTGCTGGAAGCGTACACGTAAATTCCCCGTTACTTGCCCTACATCCTGAAACAAAAGCAAGCATAATGCTATTTCCTCTAATTTGATAACCACCAGTTGCTAATTCCTGTGTATCATTATCATGAATATCAAATACAAAATAAGGTTGATTTTCACTAGAAGATTGAATATAGTTATTTTCATGTCCTAACATTAAAAAATATCTACCATCAGAACTCACATAATACTGTGCATTATCCTCTTCTTCCTCTTTTTCTACAATCTCTTCCTCATCAAGTGTCTTTAAACCAACAAAAGCAAATTCACGTGTTTCCTTATCATATGTAACAATTCCTTTATCAAATAAAACATAAGCCACAAGACCTAAGATAATTAAAAACAAAAAACTAGCACATCCATAACCACTTCCACCATCTTTTTGTTTTTTCTTTTTAGCCTTCTTCTTTTTAGTTTCTTTTAAGGATTCCTCTACATTTTGTTCTTCATTCACTGTTTCATTAGTTAACGACGCTTGATTTTCAATTGGAAGAGATGAAGCATTCACAGATTCGCTTGAAGAAATTGTTTCTACCGGATTTTCTACTACATGTTGTAAAGGTACAGAATTTAATGGTACACTTGAAGGTTCCACTATCTCACTACTAGTTCTGGCCCCTGTATAAGGTGTTTTTTCTAAAATCGTAGATTGTTCATTTTGTATTTCACTTTGATTTTCATTCATTACATATCCCTATCTTTCTAGTATTATTATAACGAATCCAAAAATTTTTGTCAAAAAAACACCATAGTGGTGTTAATGTAAATACAATTTTATCTGGTTCATGAGTTCATCTATATTTTCACAAGTAACTAATTTTTTATTCACAATCACAAAAGGTTGTTTTCTACCAATACCACAAGCATTTTGACAACCTACTTTAATTTCAGCCTGAGGGTCTAAGTCTTGTAATCTCCTTTTTAATTCTTCAAAAGGAACACCACGGCATACATTACAAATACGAAATTCATTCTTCATTTGATGGTCCTAAAATGATTGCCTTCGTATCTTTTGTACAAAGATGAGCATTTCCATCATCGGTATCTAAATGTAATTCTAACGTATAACTTGGATCTACCTTAACAGAAACATGGTGTAAAATACCACCTTTTAACCCAGGAATTTTTACATCCACTTCATCTACACCTTCTAATCCTAAGTTCTTCACATCCATAGGATTCGCATGAATATGACGAGTGGCAATAATACATCCCTCTTCTAAAGTTATGTCTCCTTTGGGCCCTATAATTGTAATACTAGCACTATCTTTAATATCTCCAGATTCACGAACTGGTGGATTTAGCCCTAAGGTAAACGCATCTGTTTTAGAAATTTCTACTTGTGTATAAGCACGAACAGGACCCAACACGCGAACACGTGCAATTTCATTTTTTTTTGTTTTAATCGTTACCGTTTCGTTACAAGCATATTGTCCTGTTTGTGACAATTCATTTTTCTTTGTTAACTCATATCCTTCACCAAATAAAATCGCTACATGTTCTTTTGTTAAATGAACATGTCTATTTGAAATACCAATCTTAATTTCCATGTTTTTTCACCTTAACTTTCTCTTTTTCTAATTTTATATTGTGATTTTCTAGATAATTTTCTACATCTTCCAACCTCAACCCTTGTTTTCCTACAGCAATTAAATTTTTGCCAAAACAAGTATATGTCGGTGTAATATCATCATCGACAACAACATAAGATTGTCCTATATTTCTTTTCAAAATTTCAGCTGCAATACTAAGACCTAAATCTGTATCTGTACGCCCTAATCTTTCTATTTCAATATTCTCTAAATCAACACCTTGATATCTTAACATATCTCTTGTGTAATTCATATATATATTCCAGCTACTACGAACTAATATTATTTTAGGATGAACAGCTTGGTGAAGTTTATTTAATGCTTCAACACTTTCAGGTCGAAAGACTTCTGTTTGGAACCATCGTGGTAATTTCTTTTTACTATCATGTTTTAAATCATATATTTTATATGTTTTTTCTCTCTTATTTTGTAAAACAATTTGATAACAATAAATTCCATCCACTTCTTTAAATTGATGATGCCATTCATAATTTTTAAGTTTTTTATTTTCTTTATTTAATTCTTTTTCTAAAGTACTAAAAGACCAACCATTCATATTTATACTTGAAATTTGATCAATCATTTCTTTTGAAAAATCCATCGATAATTTAAAATGAATATATACATTATGATGTTTCCACGCTTCTTTTAATTCTTCCCTTGGTGGAAAGGTTAACTTAAATTCATCAAATACTTCCTGCATATAATCTAGATGTTGTTCAAGTTCTTCTTCATTCATATGAACTACATACTTAGTTAATACACCATCTATATCTAAACTTTCTACTTCTAAGTTGTGTTTCATTTTATCATCCCCATGAACATTATAACACATATTTAAAAATTTATTTAATATACTAAATTGAAAGGATGATACAATGAATAATTATTATCAAGGGCAACCCGGAAGCCCATTATTTACAAACTCCGGAATAGAAACACCAAACCAAGCTAATGCACCTATTCCACCATTTAATAATGGAAATAATAATCAATATATGGATCAAACATTAAATCAAAATATTGGAAAAAAGCTCACTGTTTTTGCAACTTTTAATGGTTCTGTTGAATGGCCAAATAAAGCATTTACTGGGATTTTAGAATTTGCGGCAATTGATCATTTAACTTTAAGCGACCCAACGACTGGAAAATGGTATGTCATTCCATCTATTTATATTAACTATGTAGAATCCGATGAAAAGATCATTGAATAAGTTGATTAATCCGACAAGATTTGCTATAATTTATAAAGGTGATTAGAATGACTTTATTACTTATTGGCTGCGTACTTATTATTATCATTGGCTTATTTCTTATTGGATATGTAAGTATTTATAATAAATATCAAGAATATATTATACGTATTAATGAAGCGGAAGTAGAAATTGATACTATTTTGCGTAAAAGATTTGATTTACTAAATAAATCTATTAGTATTATTAAAGGTACAACCGATACAGAAGAAGATGTTTTAGGATTAATTGTCAAACTTCGTTCAAGAAAATTAACTAATTTTGAACTAGATCGTCAATTATATGATGCAATAAATGAATTTAATGAATATAAAGACAAATATCCTGTCTTAAATGATTCAGATAATTTTATTAAGATTGAATTAGGTTTAAATGAATCTGAAGCTGAAATTATCGCATGCCGTAAGTATTATAATGATATTATTACTGATTATAATCGTCTAATTAAAACCTTTCCAAATAATATTGTTGCTCATTTTTCTAAATTTAAAGAACGTACTTATTTCGATGGAAGAGATCGAAGTGACGATGTTTTAAATGATTTTAAATTATAAAAAAAAAGTAATTCATCATTACTTTTTTTGTTGCTTTTTATAATTTTTACACATATCTTGAAACGGACAAGTTTCACATTCAGGATTTCTACTTTTACAATAATAACGTCCAAATAATAATAATTGATGATGTAATTTGTTTAACTGATCTTTTGGAAGCTTACGTGTTAACTTCTTCTCTACTTCTAAAACACTATCCTTTTCATTAGCAAGTCCAATTCTTTTACTCACACGTTCCACATGGGTATCTACAGCAATACAGGGAACATTATAAAGAATACTCAATACTACATTGGTTGTTTTTCTACCAACACCAGGAAGACTCTCTAAATAAGCTCGATCATTAGGAACTTTCCCGTCTGAATGCTCAAGTAAATCTTTTGCAATCATTTTAATATTTTGTGCCTTTTTATGAAAAGTACCAATAGGACGAATAATTTGTATTAAATCCTCGATTGATGCATTTTTTAACTCCTCCAGCGTTGGATATTTTTTATATAAAATATCTGTTACCATATTCACTCTTTTATCTGTTGTTTGTGCACTCATCATAACTGCAAGTAATAACTCATAATCTTTTGTATAATGAAGTTCACACACAGGATTTGGAATTAAGCGATCTAAATCTTCATAAAACTTATTCGTTATCATTTAACCAATCATAAGAAAACACATCAGGCGTTTCCTCATTCTCCTTATAGCTATGAAACTGTACTTTATTTTTTTCTACATCATCTTTTGTTTTAATTTCTTTTTTCTTCCATTCATACAAAATTTTGTCAATATAACGTAAATTAGACACTCCGTTATATACCGCTTCTTTTAAGGCACAACGCACAAGTTCCTCACTAAACTCATTATCTAACCATCCATTAATTAATTCATATTCAATTGGTGATAAAGTACGTCCAAATTCTTTTTCAAAAACATCAAATAAATGTGGTGTCGTTTCTTCTTCCTTTTCATTAATTAATAAAAATCCCAATTTATGATATAACTTTTCAAGGCTTAAATATTCATTTCGAATATTTCCTTCTTTTTTTAATTCTAAAGTTAAAACATCCTTTCCTGATAAATTATTTACCATTTCGAGTATCCTAGACATATCCATTTCTAAATCTATACTCATCTTTTTAGGATTGAATACAAGTGAAGTTGAATTTAATAAATAAATCAAAAAGTATAATTCATCTAATGTTACATTAAGTTCTTTATAACGATAAAATAAAATTTGTGGAACCTGAAAATCTTTTGATTTTAATATTCCAATCATCTTTTCGGTCATAGAATCACCTCTTCATTTTATTATAACTGATTGACTACAAAAAGAAAAGATAAATTTACACGAGTTCTATGAAAAAAAGAGGTTATCCTCTTTTTTTTACATCATATCTTCTAGTTTTTTTGTTTGTTTTTTTACATTTTTCATGGCCTTATTCGTCATTTTACATACTTCTTCTTTTACTGGCTCATTATATTTTTGGTATGCTAAAACAGCAGCACCACCTAACATCATAAGAGCAATATCTCGACTCATTTTCATATTCATAAAATCACCCTCTTGCTAAAAAATATGATCGTATGTTATTAACATACAATCATATTTTAACCATTAATTTAAAAACTATTCAGTATTTTCTCGCGCAAATGTGTTTTTCTCATATTCTCATCATGATTCCTTACGGCATACACAAAAGCTTGTGGTTCACCAATTAAAATTAGTTTATTTTTTGCTCGTGTAATACCTGTATATATTAACTTACGATATAACATCCTGAAATAACTCTTTGTCATTGGCATCACTACACAATCAAATTCACTTCCTTGTGATTTATGAATACTAATAATAAATCCATGTTTTATTTTATTAAAATCCTTAGGTTGATATTTAACAATTAATCCATCATAATCTACATAAATTTCATTTTTCCCTGATTTTGATTTATATGCATAATCAATTTTTTCAATATATCCAAGGTCACCATTAAAAACATTTTCTTCTGGCATATTAACAAGTTGTAAAATTTTATCTCCTTCACGATATATGATATCGCCAACACGAAGTTCGTTTTTCATTGGATCTTCCGGATTAAATACTTTTTGTAAATCTTTATTTAAATCATCAATGCCACATCTTCCACGGTACATTGGTGCCATTAACTGAACACGTTTAGCATCATAGCCTTTACTTACCATTTTTTTACATAAATTCATTAAACTAGGTGGAATGGATTCTGTAGAACACTCCAAAAAGGTATAATCATCCTTGGTTTCCATAAAAAATTCACTTAGTTCCCCATCCTTAATTTCATTGGCAAGTGTTGTTATATAAGAATTTTCTTCTTGCCGATATAGTAAATTTAAATAAATTGTTGGAATACAATCACTAAGTGTAAAATCTCTTAACAGTTGCCCAGGTCCTACTGATGGTAACTGGTGGTAATCACCTACTAAAATTAATTTAATATTATTTGTTAAACCTTCCAATAAGTGATAAAATAAGAACGTATCAATCATACTAACTTCATCGACGATAATTAAATGACTTTGGTCCTTATTATATTTATTAACCAAAAAAGAATTATTATCCTTATTCCATTTTAAAAAACGATGAATTGTAGTTGCTGGTAAATGTGTAGATTCACTCATTCGTTTACTTGCTCTTCCGGTTGGTGCAAGTAATTTAACGCGTTCCATTAACTTTTGATCACTCAAATTATTTAGCTCTTTATATAAATCAACAATTGCCTTAATAATGGTTGTTTTTCCTGTTCCTGGACCACCTGTAATAATTAATAAATTGTGTTCCAATGCCTGTTTAATTGCCGCACGTTGATCACTGTTATAAGTAATTTGATTTACTTTCTCCAATTCTTCTAGTGAAGCATCCAACTTTTTATATTCCGTTTTTTCTTGTTCACTTAAATATTTTAATTTATGAATAATCTGTTGTTCAGCTTCATGAAGATGGGAAAGCTCATATTCTTCTCCATTTTGAACAAAATATTTTTCAGTAACCAATTCCTCTAACATCATAGAAAAAATCTCCATAGAAATTTCATACTTTAAATAATTTCGTACTCCATAATATAATTCATCAAATGTAAAATAAGTATCCCCAGTTTGAAATGTAATTTCTTTTGCAATATAAAAGATACAAGCTTTAACACGACGCTCATCATTATCTTCAATATGAAGTTGATCTCGTAATTCATCAATTTTAGGAAATGATAGTTCATCAAGGTCATTTAATACCTCAAAAATATTATTCTCTATTTGACGAATTGTATTCTCTTTATATTTATTATAAATAAGGAGAGCATCTCGCATACTAAAACCTAATTCTGTTAAATAGACAATCGTTTTATGACTTTCTTCATAACGATTTAAAATAGATACAATTTTTTTTGCTTTAGCTGTACTAAGTTTAGGTACAAGTGCTAAACATTCTTCCTCTTCCAAAATGCGATCTAGTGCATTTTCACCTAATGTATGAACAATTTGCTTCGCCATTTTTTCACCAATACCTGGGAATAAATCACTAGATAAAAATTCAATAACACCATCTTTTCCCTCTGGTTTTACTCGCTCATATTCATGAACCTGATATTGAAATCCATATTTCGGATGTTCCATAGGTGAACCATAAAGATAATACATATCATCTTGTTTCAAATCCGCAAAATATCCAGTAAATGTTAGACTTTTATCTATATAATCCATCATTTCTTCATCATTCGTATCCTGAACTTTTAAAAGTCCAATCACATAACCATTATTGGATGAAAAAATCGTCCTTGTAAATTTTCCCTTAATATAGTTTTTCATACAACCACCATATGTATTTTACCATACTATCAGAAGATTATTTTAAAATTAATTGCAAATTAATCCTTTTTTTGTTAAACTTATTAATATAGGAATAAACAAGGAGGATTTATGAAAAAAATTGGATATCTAAGCTTCATTGGATTTCTTTCAATCATCTTAACAGGATGTTTCAATAAAGCTCTTTCAACAACAGACTTCAAAAGTAAAATGGAAAATTTAGGTTATACTGTTGAAACTTCAACTGTTAGTGAAGAATCTAGTGAAATTACAGAAATGGCTACTGCACAAAAAGACAATTATGAAATTAAGTTTTATACTTTTACGAATAGTGGAACCGCTATTGAGTTTAGCGAAAGCTTAAAAGAATCCTGGGCAAATGAAACAAATTATACAAATACCCATCGTAATGATAATACATTAATTGTTGTCAATGTCCAAGAAGCTTACAAAAATCAAGTTCAAAAGGACATAAAAGAGTTAGGTTACTAACTCTTTTATTTTTATAATTGTTCAATTTTTTCTAAAGATAAAGAGGTAACTCTAGCAATCATCTCAAGGGAAAGTCCTTCTTCTTTCATCTTTTTTGCAGTATCTATTTTATTTTGTTCAATTCCTTGTTCAAGACCTTTCTCTAGGCCCTGTTTCATTCCCTTTTCTATTCCTTCTTCTAATCCTTTTTCAAGGCCTTTTTCCATTCCTTTTTCTAATCCTACCTTCTCCGCATATGCCATTCGATCTTTATATTCTCTTTCTTTCGCTAACTCCTCATCATATAATCCTATAAACTCTCTATCTTCTGTTAATTTCGTGATCTTTTCTTTGGCCTCTTCCATCACTCTATC
>JAETPN010000007.1 GCA_021771185.1 Bacillota bacterium
AAATATCTATAAAATCAACTATCACGTAGAGCCAGGTGACGATCGTATTTTTGTTACAAATGCACTAGCAAACGCTAAAGACAGTATTGTTATTTATTCTTCTGGTGTAAATAATTTAATGCGATCTGTTGGTAATAATCCATTTCGCATTAGATATGATTATAAAACAAGATCTAGACGACCAAACTTCGACTACACTCTTAAAAAGACCGCTAATTCAAATGTTTTAAATGATGTGTTATCACAAGTAGAAGATAACTTATATAAGTTGAAATCAATAAATCCAAACAGTATTATCATGGTATTAAATGCACCATGCCCTACAACTTTTGATTCACCAGCTCTACTTCCATTTAAAACTTTAATATCGAATTATAATCAGGGATTAAAAGAAATTGCAGAAAAGTTAGATCTAAACATTATTAACATTGAAGACATGAGTCCTAAAGTATTCCATTTCGATCAACAAGGGAACAATGAAGTTGTTAATGTTATCATAGAAACACTTTATCATGAACTAATACATGATCAAAAGGAAAAAAATACAGAATATTTAAATAAATACAAAAATATTCCTAATAATATTGATACTATAATTGCTTCTCTTTACGATGATTATGATAAAGTCATTGATCAATCAAAAAATCTATCAGGATATGATAAAAAAAGAGAATTACAAATTGCAAAAGAACATGAAACAGAAATAAAAATCATGAAAAAAGTAAAAGCAAAAACAAAAAAACATATGTAATCATATGTTTTTTTAACGTTCTTTTCGATGCTGGATTGCATGAGTAATTCGAAGTAACCCTTTCCTTGGTACAAAACGTGTGGAAAAAATACTTAGTTTCATCATCATACCAGGAACGATAATTGTTTTCCTGTGGAAAAGTTTTTTGATAGCGTAATTTGCCACCTTATAACTATCTAGTTCTTTTAAACTAAAGCGAACACCAGCTACTTTATTAAATTCAGTATCCACAGGTCCTGGACATAAACAACTCACAACAACCTTACTTTTTTCACTACGAAGTTCTTCATAAATAGCCTCTGTTAAATGAAGAACGTAAGCTTTTGTCGCATAATACGTAGACATTAATGGACCAGGCATAAAAGCCGCACTCGATGCTACATTTAAAATATATCCATGATCTTTCTTCTTAAAATCTTTTAAAAATAATTTTGTTAGTGTATGAACAGCCTTAATATTTAAATCAATCATATCAAGTTCTTTTTCTAATTTCGTATCTGAAAACTTTCCAAACAAACCAAATCCAGCATTATTAATTACCACATCAATCTCTTCTTTTTTTACTAAATTATAAAGTTCCATACAATGAAAAGTTGTGGATAAATCCATTGGGATAATTTCCACATTAGTCTTTAATTCCTTTTTTAAACGATTTAATCTCGTCTTACGGCGAGCAACTAAAATAAGATCATACCCCATATCACTAAGAACTCTTGCCATATCTGCACCAATTCCACTAGATGCTCCTGTAATTAATGCCTTCATGTTATCACCTGTTTTTATTATAATATATTATTTATCTTACTTCAACTTGTATACTTTAAAACAACATTATTTGACAAAAAGAACACATAAAAAGTTTTATTATGATGAATGATCATTTCTAGAAAGTTGAGATTTTTTCTTCATTTTTCTCAACATTTTTCGTTTATGCTTTTCTAATCGTTTTGCCTCTTCCATTTCTTGTTTTTGTTTTAACAATAACTGATATGTTTCTGAATGAATATTACCATTATATTTTAAAATTTTTTCAATAATAAAACTTACAGTTTGTTCAGAAACAATACAATTCATAGGATACGTTTGGCTTTCTAAATGAATTCCAACATTTTGATACCTAATAAAACTGTATTGTTTTCCAAACATTCTTTCTGGAACTATGAAATATTGATCTGGATGCTTATTAAACGTTTTGAGTTGTGTAGTACATGGAACAGTGACAACAAATGCTACACCGTTATACTCTACTCTATTTAAAACAATACATGGTCTAATTTTGTTTTTTGTCGTTTCAATACCACCATCACTAAATACTAAAAAATCATGATACACAACATCTCCTGGCTTAAACATATAACCACCTCTAATTTCTATATTATACCATAAACAACAAAAAAAGAAGAAAGATGCCTATCTACATCTCTTTCAACTAATTCTAAACCTATTCATTCCTAGTGTCTATGATCATATTTACTCTTAACTTTTCTTTCATGATGTGGTTTTGTTTTTTTATTACCTAAAGATACATTTAATATTTCACTATTTTTCCTATATTCTTTAAAAACTTTTTCGCTCCCTGGAATCATTCCCACCTCAGAAGCCATTAATAAAGTTTCAACTTGTTGTTCATTCATATAAAGTTTTTTAGTAATCATAACTTTTGATATAAGATCTGAGAAAATTTGTTCTTTTTCACTTCTAGTAAAATATCTACTATCAATATCTGTTTGATGCCATCTTACTAAATATTTTAAAAACTCAAAATCATCATTTAAATATTGTTTACAAATAGATGGATAATATCTCACGGTCGCAGAAACTTTGTATATGAAATTATCTCCAAATATTATTGGACTAACATGTTCATCCTTTATACTATGATGAACTAACTCTTGCGCATGAAACTCATGAAGAATCTTCTCTTCGGTTGGTTTTCCAGAAAAAAATACGCCTTCCTTAATTTCTTGACGATAACGAGATTTTGTTAAATCTTTTAAATAAGACTTTACTTCCTCTACGTTTAAATTCACTTCATTTGTATATATTTCCTTGTTTTCTAAAGTTATTACTTGCATTTCTTTTTCCTCTCTCTCTTAATTGTATATTATAACATAAACCATAGTAATTAGAACATTTTTTACAAATGATTTCTTAATATCAAGATATACACTACTTTTACACTTTAAGCAAATGCACTATATTTTATGATAATGTTACCTTTGGCATAAAAAAGAAATGCTTATTTAGCATCTCCTTCAACTAATTCTAAAACTACCATTAAAGCGTCATCACCTTTACGTTCATCTAGTTTTAAAATTCTTGTATAACCACCATTTCTAGTAGCGTAACGAGTAGCTAAATCATTAAAGATTTTATCTACTGTTTTTGCATCATTATGTAAGAAAGCTAGCGCTTTACGACGAGATACTAATGATCCGTCTTTTCCGTAAGTAATCATTTTATCAACGAACTTACGAGTTTCTTTTGCGCGTGTTTCTGTTGTCACAATACGTTCATTATTAATGACATCTTTCACTTGGCTTGCTAACATACTTCTTCTATGTTTGTTTGTACGACCTAATTTTCTGTAAGCCATATTAGTACCCTCCTAACTATTAGTCTTCATCGCGGAATTTAAGTCCCATATCTTTAATTTTATCCATAACTTCTTTTAAAGATTTTTTACCTAAATTACGAATTTTCATCATTTCAAGTTCTGTTTTTTCCGTTAAGTCACCTAACGTATTAATTCCTGCTCGTTTTAAACAGTTATAAGCACGAACAGAGAAATCTAAATCATCAATTGAAGTTTCTAATTTCTTCAATTTACTATCTTCTTTCTTCGCGTTCATAATTCCTGTTGTATCAGAAATTTCACTTAAGTTTGTTACGATATTTAAATGTTCAATTAAAATTTTAGCACCTAATGCCATTGCTTCTTCTGGACGAAGAGAACCATTGGTATGAACTTCCATCACTAATTTATCATAGTTTGCATCTTGTCCAACACGGGCAGATTCTACTTCATAACTGATTCTTTCGATTGGTGAATAAAGAGCATCAATTGGAATGTACCCTAATTTTGTATTTTCAGTGTATATTTTATTTTCTGATGATGGTACATATCCTCGACCATTAGCAACAATCATTTCCATGTCTAGTTTTCCACCTTTAGAAATCGTTGCGATTACTTGATCTGGATTGATGATTTCTACGTCTGGATCTGCAACTATATCAGCAGCTGTTACAACTCTCTCTTCTGTAACTGATAGACGGATTATTTTTGGTTCTTCTGAATTATTTTTAACTACCACATTTTTTAAATTAAGAATAATGGTTGTTACATCTTCTACAATACCAGGCATTGTTTGAAATTCATGTTCAACGCCATTAATATATACTGCAACAATAGCACTACCAGGCATGCTAGATAGCATAACACGACGAAGTGCATTTCCTAAGGTAGTTCCGAATCCTCTTTCAAGTGGTTCTAATTCAAATTTTCCAAAATTATTTTTTTCAATATAATCAGTAATTTTATATACTGGTTTTTCAAAGTTTAACACTCTTCACACTCCCTTTCTTTTATCCACGTGGACGTTTTGGTGGACGACATCCGTTATGTGGGATTGGTGTTTCATCCGTAATTGATGTAATTTCAAGACCAGCTGTTTGTAAAGAACGGATAGCAGTTTCGCGTCCTTGACCTAATCCTTTTACGAATACTTCTACTTTCTTCATACCAGCAGCTACAGCGGCTTTACCAGCTGCTTCTGCAGCCATACCAGCAGCAAATGGTGTTGACTTTTTACTTCCTTTGAAACCTAATGTTCCGGCACTTGCCCAACTAATTGCGTTTCCTTCTTTATCTCCAATCGTTACGATTGTATTATTGAATGTAGAATGAACGAATGCTTTTCCTTCAGGTACATTCTTTTTAATTTTACGCTTTCTTGCTTTATAAGCCATTACGATAACCTCCTTTATCCGTTAATTACTTCTTCTTATTAGCAACAACTTTTCCTCTACCTTTACGAGTACGAGCGTTTCTATTTGTTCTTTGACCTCTTACAGGTAATCCTTTTTTATGACGATTTCCTACATAATCTCCGATTTCCATATGTAACTTAATGTTCATATTTACTTCACGACGTAAATCACCTTCTGTAGTGTATTTATTTACTTCGTCACGAATACGAGTTAATTCATCATTATCTAATTGACCCGCTCTTTTATTTGGATCAACCTTCGCATCTTTTAAAATTGTTTTTGATAAACTTCTTCCAATACCATAAATATAAGTTAATGCGATTTCAATTCTCTTATTATTTGGTACATCTACACCTTTAATACGTGCCATAAAACACCTCCTATATTAACCTTGTCTTTGTTTGTGTTTAGGGTTTTCACAAATAACCATAACACGACCTTTTCGTTTAATTACTCTACATTTATCGCACATTGGTTTTACTGATGGTTTAATTTTCATTAAGCATCCCTCCTAATTTTATCTTCTCTATAAGTGATACGCGCACATGTTAAATCATATGGGCTCATTTCCATACGTACTGTATCACCTGCCAAAATACGAATATAGTTCATTCGCATTTTACCAGAAACGTGCGCCGTTACAGTATGTCCGTTTTCAAGTTCTACTTTATACTTACCAGTTGGTAAAACTTCTAATACTTTACCTTTTACCTCGAGTGTTTCTTCTTTTGCCATGATATCACCTCTTTGTTAAAATTGTATATCCATCTTTTTCAACTAATACCGTATGTTCGAAGTGAGCAGATGGTTTCTCATCTTCGGTTATAATTGTCCATTCGTCCTCCAACATTAAAACATGTGGCGTTCCTAAATTAAGCATAGGTTCTACGGCAAGAACCATTCCTGCTTTTAATAATGGACCTTTATTCATTTTCCCATAATTTGGAACATCTGGTTCTTCATGAACACTAGATCCAACACCATGGCCTACAAGCTCCTTTACAACACCTAATTGATATTTTTTTGCATGATTACTAACTGCATATCCAATATCTCCAACATGAGCTCCTTCTTTAATCATTTCTAAACCTTTAAATAAAGATTCTTCTGTATGACGTAGCAAATATTCCTTTTCAGGACTAATTTTACCTACAGGATAGCTCCATGCGGAGTCTCCGTGATAGCCATTGTAGCATGCACCAATATCAATCGATACAATATCTCCTTCTTGAAGTTTACGAGTGCCTGGAATTCCATGAACTACTTCCTCATTAATTGAAATACATACAGATCCAGGAAAACCATATAAGCCTTTAAACGATGGGGTTGCCCCTTTGGAAAGAATAAATTCTTCCGCGAGCTCATCCAACTCTTTCGTTGTAATCCCTGGTTTAATATATTTTTCTAAATAATGATGCGTTTGTCCAACAATATCTCCAGCCACTTTTAATGCTTCTATTTCTTCTGGAGTTTTTATTGTAATCATAAAGTCACTCCCTAATCTTTGATAATCTTTTCGATCATTTTAAAAGTCTCATCCCGATCTATACTTGGTACAGTATATAAAACACCTAATTTCTCAAAATGATCAATTAATGGTTTCGTATGTTCCATATAAGTATCATATCGAATGCTAAATGTTTCTAGATTATCATCTTTACGTTTTGTAAGATGTGTTCCACAAACATCACAGATTCCTGGTACTTTTGGTTTCGATCCTTCGATTTGATCATTAAATACTGCACCACAATCTGGACAAGTTTCACGACCTAAGATTCTTTTCTCTGCAAGTTCCTTAGGAACACTTAAGAAAATAACATATCCTAAGTCAATCTGAAGTTCTTCTAATAATTTTTCATAAGCTAACACTTGATCTAAATTACGAGGAAATCCATCTAATATAAATCCATTTTTACAATCTTCCTGTTTTAAACGTTCTGTTAATAAATCTAGAGTAATTTCATCACTTACTAACTTTCCTGATTTTAAACAATCTTTAATATAATGTCCGCGCTCATTCTCTTCTAGCGATGCTTTACGAAGTAAATCACCAGTAGAGATATGAGCTAGACAATATTTTTCCTTTAAAAGAGTAGATTGTGTTCCCTTTCCTGCAGCAGGAGGGGCAATAAAGATTATATTTTTCATTAATATCTTCTTCTTCCTTTGGTGTAACTACGAGTTACTAGTCTACTTTCTAATTGTTTATATGTTTCAAGTGCGACTCCAACAACAATTAATAAACCAGTTCCCCCAATGCGTACACTTGTTGGAAGATTTGAGAACAATCCAAAGATAATTGGAAGTCCTGCGATTACACTTAAGAAGATTGCACCAACAATGGTAATTCTTTTAAGAACGGTTGAAATATATTTCACTGTTTCTTCTCCAGGACGAACACCAGGAATATAACCACCATTTTTTTGCAAATTCTCGGAAAGTTCTTTTGGTTTTAATTGTAAGAATGTATAAAAGTAAGCAAATGCTACAATACATATAATATACAATGCAAAACCTGTTCCAGAACTAAATGATAAGTATTTACTTACGAATAATTGGAATCCTTCATTTTTTATGACACCAGCAATAATTCCTGGAATAGAAATAATAGCTGATGCGAATATTACTGGCATGACTCCAGCACTATTTAATTTAAATGGAATGTAACTAGCTTGTGCCCCATATGCACTTGTACTTTTATTCGCATATTGAATTGGAATACGTCTTTCAGCAGTTTCCTCAAAGACAACTCCTAAAATAATTGCTAAATAAACAAGGACAAAGGCAATAAATGTTACAACACCTAAAGACGTTGCTTGTACGGTTCCAGTCGTTACTACAGAATTCCATACTTCAACAAACATATTTGGAATCGTCATAATAATTCCAGCCATGATAATTAAAGAAATACCATTACCAATTCCCTTTTGCGTGATTTGATCTCCTAACCAAAGTAGGAAAGAAGTTCCAGCAGTAAGTACTGCGGCATATTCTAATAACATTAAGTTATTATCTGTTTTCACGAAAGCGAATGCATACATACATCCTTGAACAAATGCAAGGAAAATACCCATATAACGAGTAATTGTATTTAATTTATTACGTCCTACTTGACCTTGTTTAGCAAGTTCTGAAAAGTATGGAATAATATCCATTTGTAATAATTGTACAATAATGGATGCAGTAATATAAGGCATTACACCTAATGAGAAGATAGAAAACTTCTCCATGGCTCCTCCACCCATTGTATTCATTAATTCCAAAAATCCTAAATTGTTTGTTCCTAAAGAATCTTTATCAATTCCAGGAACGATAATTGTTGTACCTAACTTAAAGATGAATAAGCAGGCTAGTGTAAATAAGATTCTCTTTCGTAAGTCCTTATTTTTGGCATTAAATATTTGCTTAAAATTGGCAAACATTTTAGATCACCTCTGCTTTTCCACCTAATTTTTCTATTTGTTCTTTTGCTACACTTGAAAATTTGTGAGCTTTTACATTTACTTTTTTGGTTAAAGTTCCTTTACCTAAAACTTTAATACCATCTTTTCCATTTTTTACTAATCCCATTTCTTTTAAGATTTCAGGTGTTACTGTTGCACCATCTTCAAATCTTTCTAAATCACTTAAATTAATTACAGCATATGTTGTTTTAAACATGGCATTTGAGAATCCACGTTTTGGTAAACGACGGAATAATGGTGTTTGTCCACCTTCAAATCCAATACGAACTCCTCCACCACTACGTGAATTTTGCCCTTTTTGTCCTTTACCACTTGTTTTTCCTAAACCTGATCCAACACCACGTCCAACTCTTTTACGAGTTTTTGTTGATCCTGGATTTGGTTGTAATGTATGTAATTTCATACTATCGAATCTCCTCTACTTTTTTACCACGTAGCGCAGCTACTTGTTCAATTGTTTTTTGAGATTTTAATGCTTCTAATGTTGCATATGCCATATTAATTTTTGTATTTGATCCAAGTGATTTTGATAAAATGTCTTTAACTCCAGCAAGCTCTAATACTGCACGAACTGGTCCTCCAGCTTTTACTCCAGTACCTTTACTAGCAGGTTTTAATAATACTCTTGATGCAGCACGTACACCAATAGCTTCATGTGGGATTGTACCATCAACGATAGATACCTCTGTTACGTTTTTCGTAGCAACTTGAACAGCTTTTTTAATAGCATCTGGAACTTCGTTTGCCTTACCTGTTCCAATACCTACTTTACCATTACGGTTACCAACGGCAACAGTAGCAGAGAAACGGAAATGACGACCACCTTTTGTTACTTTTGTAACACGACCAATATTAATAATCTCTTCATCATATAGTTTTGGGCGTGGTTCTCTTCTTCTTTTTTCCATATTTACCCTCCTATTAGAATTCTAATCCATTTTCACGTGCAGCATTTGCTAGTGCTTCTACACGACCATGGTATAAGTAACCACCTCTATCGAAAGTTACTTTTGTAATTTTTGCTTTTTTTGCTCTTTTTGCAATTAATTCTCCAACTTTAACAGCAGCTTCAACGTTACCACCATTTTCAAGTTTTAATTCCTTATCTACTGATGAAGCACTTACTAATGTAACACCATTTTCATCATCGATAATTTGAGCAAAGATATTTTTGTTTGATCTAAACACGTTTAATCTTGGAACTAGAGGAGTACCAACAACGGTTTTTCTAACACGTTCGTGTCTAGCTATACGTTTTTCATTACGTGATACTTTCTTTATCATAGTAATACGCTCCTTTACTTAATTTCTTTTATACATTAAGCTGCTTTCTTTCCTTCTTTACGAATGATATGTTCACCAGCATAACGAATACCTTTTCCTTTATAAGGTTCAGGTTTTCTAAGTTCTCTAACTTCTGCAGCAAATTTTCCAACTTTTTGATTATCAATACCTTTAACTAATAATTCAGTATTCGTTGGAACTTCTACAGTGATACCTTCTGGAATATTTACCTCATCTTGATGAGATTTTCCATCATTTACAACTAAAGTATTTCCTTTTAATTGAAAACGGTATCCTACACCAACAGCTTCAAGTTTTTTCTCAAAACCATCAGTTACCCCAATAATCATGTTTCTAATATTAGCGTTTGCAGTTCCGTGAAAAGCTTTGTAAAGGTCACTTGTTCTAGTAACTCTTAATTCATTTCCTTCAACAGATACTTGAATGTGTTTATCTACATTCGTAGAAAGTTCTCCTTTAGGACCTTTCACTACAACGTTCGTATCATTAACTGTAACAGTTACATTTTCTGGGATAGATAGTACTCTATTTCCTATACGACTCATAATAATCCTCTCTTTCTACCAAATATAAGCTAATACTTCTCCACCAAGGGATTGTTTCTTAGCATCCTTGCTTGTCATAACACCTTTTGATGTAGATACGATAGCAATTCCTAAGCCATTTAATACACTTGGCATATTTTCAGCTTCTGTATAAACACGTAATCCTGGTTTTGAAATTCTTTTAAGTCCAGTAATTACACGTTCTTTCTTATTACCATATTTTAAAGTTAGAACGATTGTACCTTGTACATCTTCTTTATTTACTGTGTAATCAACAATAAATCCTTCTTCTTTTAAAATTCTGGCCATTTCAACTTTAATTTTTGAAGCGGGTACTTCAACTGTTGTATATCGCATTTGATTTGCATTACGAATACGTGTTAGCATATCTGCGATTGGGTCATTAGCGAATCCATGTCCTTTTCCCATAATATCCTCCCTTCAATTACCAGCTAGATTTTTTAACCCCTGGTATTTGTCCTTTATAAGCTAGTTCTCTAAAGCAAATACGGCAAATTCCATATTTTCTAAGAACTGAATGTGGTCTTCCACAACGATTACAACGTGTATATTCACGTACTTTAAATTTTTGTGGACGACTTTGTTTTACTTTCATGCTTGTTTTAGCCATTCTTTTTTCCTCCTAATTTATGAGTTTATTTCTTGAAAGGCATACCAAAGCCTTCAAGAAGATCGTGAGCTTCCTCATTTGTATTTGCAGTTGTAACAAACACAATATCCATTCCGCGCACTTTAACAACATTATCATATTCTATTTCCGAGAAAATTAATTGTTCTGTTAAACCTAAAGTATAATTTCCACGTCCATCAAATGATTTTTTTGACACTCCACGGAAATCACGTACACGTGGTAATGTAATACTTACTAATTTATCTAAGAAGTTATACATATTCTCTCCACGTAATGTTACTTTACAACCAATAGGTTGCCCTTCTCTAAGTTTAAATCCAGCGATTGCTTTTTTAGCTCTTGTAACAACTGGTTTTTGTCCAGCAATTAAAGTTAAATCTGCAACTGCTGCATCTAATAATTTACTGTTACCAGCAGCTTCACCTACACCCATGTTAATAACAATTTTATCCAATTTTGGAACTTCCATAACACTGGCATAATTATATTTTTCTCTCAAACTAGGTACGATTTCATTTACATATTTTTCTTTTAGGCGGTTCATATTAAAATCCTCCTTCTTCATTAATCAAGGTTAGAATTAGATTTTTTAGCAACTCTAACTTTGTTTCCTTTTTTATCTACTGTATGTCCTATTCTGGTTCTTTTCTTGGTTTTAGGATCAACAATCATTACATTAGAAGCATGAATAGGTGCTTCCATATCTACGATACTACCTGCATTTCCACCATTTGGTTTTACATGCTTATGTATCATATTGATACCTTCAACAACGACTTTATTTTCATTCTTTAAAGTTTTAACGATTTTTCCTTCTTTACCACGATCTTTACCAGCAATAACGACAACTTGATCTCCAACTTTTAAGTTCATATTGTCTTTCCTCCTTAATTATAACACTTCTTTAGCAAGTGAAATAATCTTCATATATCCGTCACGTAATTCACGTGCAACTGGTCCAAATACACGAGTTCCAACAGGACTCTTATCGTCTTTGATAATAACACATGCGTTATCGTCAAACTTAATATAAGACCCATCTTCACGTCTTAGACCGCGTTTACTTCTAACAATGACAGCCTTAACGACTTTTCCACGTCCAACTGTACCGTTAGGAGTTGCTTTTTTTACAGTAGCAACAACTACATCACCAATATTTCCAGTTTTAACTTTGCTTCCACCTAGTACACGAATAACACTTACTTCACGTGCACCAGAGTTGTCAGCAACTTTTAAACGGCTTTCTTGTTGTAACATATTTTATTCCTCCTAATCTAACTTGCTAGTTATAGAATAACTGCTTCTTCAACGATTTCAACTAAACGATAATGTTTCGTTTTTGATAATGGTCTTGTTTCAACGATAAGTACTCTATCACCTTTTTTGGCAATATTTTTTTCATCATGTGCTGCATATTTTTTCGATACTTTAACACGTTTTCCATAAAGTGGATCATTTTTATAAGTTTCAACTAAAACAGTAATTGTTTTATCATTAGCTGCACTTACAACTGTTCCAACTAAACCTTTTACTTTTTTCTTTTCCATAAGTACCTCCATTAATTTTCACCTAGTTCACGTTCTTTTAGAATTGTCTTCATACGTGCTACTAGCTTTCTTAATTCTTTAATTCTTGAAGGTTTTTCAAGATTTCCAGTAGCTTGGCTAAAACGTAAGTTAAATAGTTCTTCTTTGCATTCTTCAATTTTCTTAACGATTTCTTCGTTTGTTAATTCTCTGATTTCACTATTTTTCATTAGCTTCACCACTTTCCTTTTTTACAAATTTACATTTTACTGGAAGTTTATGCATAGCAAGACGTAATGCTTCACGTGCTGTTGCTTCATCTACTCCACTAATTTCAAACATAATTTTTCCTTGTTTAACTACAGCAACCCATACTTCTGGTTGACCTTTACCTTTACCCATACGAGTTTCTAGAGGTATTTTAGTTAATGATAAATGTGGGAAAATATTAATATAAACCTTTCCACCACGTTTCATGTAACGAGTCATCGCAACACGAGCAGCCTCGATTTGTTGTTGTGTGATCCAGTTACCTTCCATAGCCATTAGACCATATTCACCAAAATGTAATTCAGTATTTCCTTTTGCTTTTCCATCATATCTTAAACGATGAGGTCTACGATATTTAGTTCTTTTTGGAATGACTGCCATTTTCATTACCTCCTTTATTGTTTTTTGAGGTAAGGATTTCTCCTTTATAAATCCATACTTTTACACCGATCTTACCATAAGTAGTATCAGCTTCTTTATGAGCATAATCAATATCAGCTCTTAATGTATGAAGTGGAAGATTACCTTCTGTATAACCTTCAGTTCTTGCCATATCAGCACCACCTAAACGTCCTGATACAGATGTTTTAATTCCTTTTGCTCCAGCTTTCATTGTATTTCTAATTGCACGTTTTTGAGCAACACGGAATGATACACGATTTTCGATTTGATGTGCAATATTTTCAGCAACTAATGCAGCATCTAAATCAGGGTTTTTAATTTCCATAATAGAAATTTGAATATTTTCTTTAACTAATTTTTCTAATTCTTTCTTTAACTTTTCAATTTCTTCTCCACCATGACCAATAACAACACCTGGTTTAGCAGTATTGATAATTACATCAGTCTTCTTAGCGGTTCTTTCAATAAGAATACTTGAAACTGCTGCGTCTTTTAATTTTTTAGTTAAATATTTACGAATTTTAATATCATTATTTAAAAATTTAGCGAAATCTTTCCCAGCGTACCAGTTTGATTCCCAAGTTTTATTAATTCCGATTCTAAGTCCTATAGGACTAACTTTTTGACCCATCAGTTTACCTCCTTTTCTTAGTCTCTGTCACTTACAATAACTGTAATATGACTTGTTCTTTTCATGATTGAATTCACACGTCCACGTGATCCACATTTCATTCTCTTTAATGTTCTTCCTTCGTTAACATAGGCTTCTTTAACAAATAAGTTTTCTTCTTTTAAACCTAAATTGTTTGTTGCATTCGCAGTAGCACTTGTTAACACTTTATTAATAGCTCTTGAAGCATCACGATTCATATTGTTTAAAATCGTACTAGCTTCAACTACGCTTTTTCCACGAATTAAATCTATAACTAAACGAGCTTTTCTAGGTGATAATCGAACACCTTTAGCGATTGCTTTAGCTTCCATTTTAGCCCTCCTTCTTTAGTTTCTAATAATACTATTGTCCGCCATGTCCACCAAATTTACGTGTTGGAACAAATTCTCCTAGTTTATGACCAACCATATCTTCAGTTACATAAACAGGGATAAATTCTTTACCGTTATGAACAGCAAAGGTAAGTCCAATAAAATTTGGATAAATTGTTGAACGGCGTGACCATGTTTTAATGACTTCTTTTTTTCCACTTTCACTAACTGCTTCTACCTTTTTCATTAGATGTGCATCAATGAAAGGTCCTTTCTTTAAACTTCTAGCCATGAATTACCATCCTTTCCTTATTTTTTACGACGACGAACAATTAACTTGTTTGAAGCTTTTTTGTTTTTACGTGTTTTTAATCCTAATGCAGGTTTTCCCCATGGAGTAAGAGGTCCCTTACGTCCGATTGGCGCACGTCCTTCACCACCACCATGTGGGTGATCATTAGGGTTCATTACTGATCCACGTACGGTAGGTCTAATACCCATATGTCTTTTACGACCAGCTGTACCTAAACTTACTAGTTCGTGATCTTTATTACCAACTTCACCAATTGTAGCACGACAAGTTCCTAATACTTTACGAACTTCTCCACTACCTAGACGAAGTAATACATGTTTTCCTTCACGACCTAAGATTTGAACACTAGAACCAGCACTACGAGCCATTTGAGCTCCCTTACCAGCTTTTAATTCAACATTGTGAACAAGTGTTCCTTCTGGAATATTTTCAAGTGGTAAACAGTTACCAACTTTAATATCGGCAGTTGCTCCACTTTCAATTTTCATTCCAACTTTTAATCCATCTGGAGCGATAATATATCTTTTTTCTCCATCTGCGTAAGTTATTAAAGCAATGTTAGCTGAACGGTTAGGATCATATTCAATTGTACTTACAGTACCAACAATTCCGTCTTTATCTCTTTTAAAATCGATTAAACGATATCTTCTTTTGTGACCTCCACCTTTATGTCTAGTAGTGATCTTTCCTTGATTGTTACGTCCACCTTTTTTGGTAATCGTAACTAATAATGACTTTTCAGGTTTATTTGTAGTAATTTCTTCATTCATCAATGTAGATTTACCACGTTGACCATTCGTCATTGGCTTATATGTTTTAATTGCCATGATTTATCCTCCTTACGATTAGTTAAGTTCGATTGAACTTCCCTCTTTTAATTTAACGATTGCTTTTTTAACACGGTTAGTCTTTCCTTCATAACGACCAACTCTTTTTGTTTTTGGTTTAACGTTAATAGTATTTACATTTTCTACTTTAACGTCAAAAATAGTTTCAATAGCTTGTTTAATTTGAGTTTTATTAGCATTTACATCAACACTGAATGTATATGTATTATTGTTTTGTGCTAAATCAGCACTTTTTTCAGTAATGATTGGTGCTTTGATAATATCTCTATAATTACTCATTAAATAAGCACCTCCTCTAATTCTTTAACAGCTGCTTCTGTAATAATCATGTTATCAGCAGATACAACGTCTAAAGTATTAATTTCACTTGCTTCTAGTAACATAACATTTTCTAAGTTACGAGTAGCTAAGATTACATTATCATTTAATTCTTCTACAACAATTAATGTTGTTCTATTTGCTTTTAAGTTTTCTAAAATTCCTAACATTTCTTTTGTTTTTGGAGAGTTAACTTCTAAGCTATCTACAATAATTAATTCTTTTTCAAGAACTTTATAAGCTAATGCAGATTTTAAAGCTAAACGACGTTCTTTACGATTCATCTTTTTCGCATAATCTCTTGGTTTTGGTCCGAATACGATACCTCCACCTGGCCATTGTGGCGAACGAGTACTTCCTTGACGAGCACGACCTGTACCTTTTTGACGCCATGGTTTTGCTCCACCACCACTTACTTCACTACGTGTTTTTGTTGAATGAGTTCCTTGTCTTAAAGAAGCTCTAGAAAGAATAATTGCATCATATAATACAGCATTGTTTGGTTCAATACCCCAAACTTCTGTTTTTAATGTTAAATCCTTAACTTTTTCACCTTTGATATTTAATACAGCATATTTACCCATATTACATTCCTCCTACTAGTTTTCTTCTGTAGAGGCTTCTACCTCTGGTGTTTCCACAGTCTCAGTAGCTTCTACTACTGGTTCAGTTACATAAGTAATTAACTCTTCACTTTCATTTACTTTGTTAGGATTTTTAACAGCTGTTTTGATAACAACTAATGATTTGTTAGCTCCAGGAATATTCCCTTTTACTAAAAGCACATTATTTTCTTTGTCTACTGAAACAATTTCAAGATTTTGAATTGTAACAGTAAGTCTACCCATATGACCTGGTAATTTTTTACCCTTGAAAACACGCATTGGTCTCATTGTACCCATTGAACCTGGTCCTCTATGATAGTGAGATCCATGTCCCATAGGCCCTCTATGTTGATTGTGGCGTTTAATAACACCCTGGAATCCTTTACCTTTCGTTGTTCCAGTTACATCGACAACTTCACCTTCTGTAAATACATCTACAGTAAGTTCTTGTCCTAATGTATAATCGCTAATATTTACGCCTCTGATTTCTTTATAGAAGCGCTTAGGTGCAGTTTCTGCTTTTTTGGCATGACCAATATTAGCTTTTGTTGAATTCTTTTCTTTTTTAGTATCAAAACCTAATTGAATAGCTTCATACCCATCATTTTCCATTGTTTTAATTTGTGTAACCACGTTTGGTTCAACTTCAACAACAGTAACAGGAATTAACTTGCCAGATTTTGTAAATACTTGAGTCATTCCAATTTTTCGACCTAAGATTCCTTTCATCTTTCTTTCCTCCTAATAATTATAATTTGATATTAATGTCTACTCCACTAGGAATTTCTAAACGAGTTAACGCTTCAATTGTTTCCTTACTTGGATTTACAACATCAATTAATCTTTTGTGTGTTCTTCTTTCAAATTGTTCACGTGAATCTTTATATTTATGAACCGCTCTTAAGATTGTAATTTTTTCAACTTCAGTTGGAAGTGGGATTGGTCCACTTACCTCTCCTCCAGTTCTTTTTACAACTTCTACAATTTTTGCACAAGCAGCATCTAAATTTTTGTGATCAAACGCTTTTAATTTGATACGAACTTTAGTTTTAGACATGTTTGTTCCTCCCTTCGCCTATATCTGGTATAGACTCGCTCCGCGTAAAAACCTGATTTCCCGTAAGTTTTTATTTATCAACTCTCCCGGGCGTATCAGCAACCTCACACATCTTCGCGTGCCACACATTCAAAATTATACCTTAATATCCTATGAAATGCAAGCATTTTTTAGAACTTTTCTTAAAAAATAATACTTATTGTCGTAAACAAAAAACTTTAGGAAGTACATTTCCCAAAGTTTGCCTATGAACGATTTTATTTGTTTATTTTTAATTTTAACGTTTTTGCTAATTTACATGCAAGTGAAGGTCGTGCAAATTGTTCTTCTAAAACTAAAACACTACCCTTATATAGATGATACGCAAATTCATAGTCTCCTTGTCTAATAGCCTTAACACAAGTTTCAATAACATGTTCACATATATAATCATATATCAAATCATTATTTTGGGTACAATCTATCGCAGACACTATAATTGGCGCAGTTATATAATAATGTTCAATATCTTCTTTAGATACAAAATGATCTCTAAACCATCTAAGTATTTCTAACTCTTCGCAATGATCATCAAAATTTTTTCTCATGTGTCTCATACATGCCGTTGTTAAAAAGCAATTAGTATCTGTGGTCTCTTTATCCCCATCTGTTGTATCAACTATGTTCCCTTTACCAGTGTTACTATCCCAAATCCATGATCAACATCTCGAGGACTCTTATCGTAAATATCTACATGTTCTTTTCCCCTCTTATCCGTATGAACTTCAATTTTGACACCTTTTTCATTTTAATATTTATTTGACATTAATTTTTCCTCCCAACATTTCTTCTTTCCACATTTCTTTTAATATATCTAAATTAAACAGTAATCTTTCAGCATAATTACTTTTTACTGGCTCAGTTGAAATATACATATCGAAAATATCTGTTATTTCTAAATCAAGATATTCTAATTCTTTTACTGATATAGTTTTTAATGTCTTTTTTAATTTAAATTCTTCATACCACTGTTCAAATATTTCCCTAACCTTTAATAACTGTCCTTTATCTTTATAAAATTCATTACTCATTATATTATCAATATTATCAAATATCTTTAAAAATCGAAGATCAACTTCTTTATAATCCATAATTATCACCTCATATTTTTATCTTTTTAAGTAAATTTTGTAATTACAAAATCCATTCAAATATCTCAATATATTTAATCATATGTTTTCTCGTTAATTGTTCTTATTAATATTTCATACCATATTAATATTTCATCAGAGATTTCTTTTTCATTTCCTATTTTCTTATCAAATATTTTTTTCTCCCTAACATCATCAATCATATTATGTAATTGCAACGACTCTTCGTAAGTTATATTATTAAAAGATTTATTTAAATAATAATTTTTTGACCAATTAGAAATTTTATCTAAAACTTGTTCATATTCATTATAAACATCTTTATAAGAATCAAACTCCATAGCCATTCTAATATAACCAATAAGAATAGTAAAAATTCTAATATTTTTATTGTAATTTTTCATTCATCAAGTTCCTTTCTAATTACATTATAATATTGTAACCAAGGATAATCAATTCTTTTATAAATATTAATTCATTCACTAGATGTAGTTTTTTGTTTCAATGTCAAGTCATTTCACTTTTTATTTAAAATATGATAAAATGGTTATACTTTGAGGTGATAATAATGAAAATAGGTGTTTTAGGAGCTGGAGCTTATGGTATTGCTTTAGCGTCTGTTCTTTATAAAAATCATGGGGAAATAGATGTATGGACTCCCTTACAAAAAGAATTTGATCATTTAACAACTTATAAAACTGTGGATAAACTACCAGAATATCAAATTCCTGAAGGTATGCATTTTTCTATGAACATAGAAGAAGTATGTAAGGATAAAGATGTGATTGTTATTGCGGTCCCTACAGAATTTCTAGATAATGTCGCAAAACAGATGGCTCCTTATATTAAGGATCAACACATTTGTATTGCTACAAAAGGAATTGAAAATCATACATGTCGTTTTTGCGATGATATTATTAAAAGCTATATAGATACAGAACATATTGCTGTTATTTCTGGACCAACATTTGCTGTAGATATGATTAACGAAGTAACCATGGGACTTACCCTTGCAACAGAAAGTTTAGCAACCAAACTAACCATGAAAACAGCTTTTCAGAATCATTTTCTAAAAATTAGAACAACGATGGATATCAAAGGTGTTGAATTCTGTGGTGCGATTAAAAACGTCATTGCTATTGCTGCAGGAATGCTAGATGGTATGGAGTTACCCGAATCCACAAAGGCAATGTTTGTAACGGAAGCCTTGCATGATGTGAAGGATCTTATTGAAAATTTTGGTGGAGAAAAAAATACGATATTATCCTTTGCTGGATTTGGTGATTTACTATTAACTTGTACAAGCCCTAAGAGTCGTAACTTTTCTTTTGGAAAAATGATTGGTGAAAAGAAAGATATAGAAGAAATTAATCATTATAAAAATAATACAACCATTGAAGGTTTATATACGTTGGATTCTATTTATTTATATTCAAAGAAAAATGACATTCTTATGCCATTTATTGATTTAATTTATGATATCATTTATAAAAATGAAAATCCTGAAAACTTATTAACCTTTTTAATTCAAAAATAAAGAGTCTAACTACTCTTTATTTTTTTATAAGTTCATGTGATTGTTCTTGGATAATCATCATTCCAGTTTCTTGTGGAACAAAAATAGCTACTTCGTCTCCAGAAATAATAAATTGTTGGTAAGATGGATATTCACTTTCAATTTTTCTAACTAATGATTCTCTTTTTTGACTCTGATATTCTTTTATAAATTCTCCACAATTTTTATAACTATCTCTTCTAGCAACCATCAACGATTCATTTAAAGAACGCATAAACTTGTTACTGCTAAAAATCATATGATTATCTTCATAATCCACAACTTCAAGTTGACGTTCTAACAAAATGATATTTTCAATATTTGTATCTATATTTAAAAACGTTTGAACAAACTGCTCTTTTTCTTTTAATGTTGTTAATTCCTTTTTCATCTATATTTTCCCCTCTACGACAAGATATCTTACATCTTTTTCCAATATTTGTCAAATTAAAAAAAATAATCAATTTCTTGATTATTTTACGAATGGAATTAATGCCATGAAACGTGCTTTTTTTACTTCACGAGCAACGATACGTTGATGTTTTGAACAAGTTCCAGTATGTTTTCTATTAGAAATTTTTCCTTTATCTGGACTAATATATCTTTTAATAAGATCTACATCTTTATAATTTAACGCATCTTCACCTTTATCACAAAGTAAACATCTTTTACGTTTTTTTCTATAAAATTCTGCCACTGTTTTTCCTCCTTTATTAGTCTAAGAAGTTATCATCAATGGAAACAGTATCTCCAAAATCAGCAAATGGATCATCTTCCACACTAATATTATTTGTAAAACTATTTCCTGATGGTTGGTCTTGATAATCATATGGACTTACGCTTGCAGCTGGTTGTTCATTATTTGAACCATACGCTTCCCTTTGACCTTTTGTCTCTAAGAATTGTACAGAATCCGCAACAACTTCTGTAGTATAACGTTTTGATCCATCTTGAGCATCATAACTTCCTGTTTGAATTCTTCCTTCAATTGCTACTAAACTACCTTTGTTTAAGAAATTACAAACATTTTCTGCTTGTTTTCTCCAAACAACGATGTTAATAAAATCAGCTTCTCTTTGACCCTGATTATTTGTAAAATTACGATTTACCGCAACACTAAATCTAGTGAATGGTAAATTAGAACCTGTATATCTAAGTTCTGGTTTCGCTGTTAATCTTCCAATTAATACAACACGATTCATGTGTACTCCCCCATTCCTTATTTTTCTAATTTTGTAATTAAATGACGAATAACATCACTACTAATTAACGCTAAACGATCAAATTCTTTAATTGCTTTGTCATCGTTAGCTTCTAGCGTAAATAAGAAATAGTATCCACTATTGAATTTCTTAATTTCATAAGCTAATTTTTTTTGCCCTAAAGCTTCTGTTTCTGTTACTGTAGCACCATTATTTTTAAGAATATTTTCAAAGTTTTCTGCAACTTTAGTTACTTCTTCTTCTCCTAATGTTGGCTTCACAATAAACATAATTTCATATTTTTTCATGTTTTTGCCTCCTCCCTTTGGTCTATACGGCTTTTATTTACATAAAAGCAAGGAGTAAATTAATACTCGTTTAAGATTATAACAGACTTTATAATAAAAGTAAAGAGAAATCCCTTTTTAATATATGAAAAAATAGATATTGTTATGAATATCTATTTGTAAATTATTTTTCAACAATTCTTTTTTAAAATTTTGCGTTCATTACAAGTGTTATAACTCCGTCAATTAGAAAGATAAGAAATACTGGAATCGTCAGCCAGAAGGGAATTTTATTTATATATTGTTCTAAAAATGGATGAATAATATAGATAAATAGAATAGAACCTATCCCCCAAATGAAACTCATTTTTATAGAAATATAATGTCCTATGGATGTAGGATCGTTACTATAATCCCAAAACACTTTATGAAAAATAGCTTCAATACCAATACCACCTATCCACTCAATAAAAGTTAATACCATTGTAATAATAAGAAAAACAATAATCGTCTCTTGCCATCTAGGCATATGAAGATTCATAAAAAAATAATGGGATATTAACATAATTAATAGAGCTCCAATCCCATAGACTGGAGTCCATGGTCCATATAAAATACCACTATTAAAATGACTTCGCGTAATGATAGCTACAAGCGTTTCTAAAAGAAATCCTAAGATAGAATATACTAAAAAACAATTGATATAAAACATAAGATCACCTATTATAGTATGTACCAAAAAAGAGAATAAAATTAATTATTCTCTCGTTTATTTAATAATACAGGAATATAAGCAATTCCTAAAACTACAATTCCCAATACTTCAATTAAAAGAAATGGATAATTGAAATATTCTAAGATAGGATATAAACGAAACATATATTCTGGAATTCCACTAGAAAAGATATAATTCGTATTAAAAATTTGGTTAAATACACTCATAACAATAAAAATCAATTGAGCACTAAGGAATGTATGAAAAACATCTTTATGTTCTAGATGAAATTGATCCATATAATAAATAAAGAAACTACCTAAAAGAAAAACATGGTGACTAATGATCCATTGATAAAAAATGAAACTATCAAAAGAACTAACCATTTTAGGCCATAAAATCGCAGGTAACGGTCCTAAAAAGGAAAAGAAATAAATAATGTGATACACCTTTCTTTTTTCGGTTAATAAATAATACATAAAAGAAAATCCAGAAATATAACAGAAATGAAGTGGTAAATGAGTTTTCCATGTATAATTCCCATAATAAATAAGTTCTCCATAATAAATAAGCATATTACTAAGTAAAATTAAACATAAAAGATATCTTACCATCTTTTTTCTTTTTATATGAGCGATATCATTTCGATAATGATAAATCAAAAATAAACCAAAGAATACAACTAAAATTAAAAACAAATGCAGAGATCCAAAAAGTTTGAAACCACTGATATGTTCATCAACAAAAAATTCTCTTGCTACACTAGACATTGAATCTAAATAAACAAATATCTCCGTCTTGCATGATGTATTCTTTTCCTTCTAAACGAAGTCGTCCTGCTTCTTTTACTTTTAATTCACTACCATATTTTTTTAAATCTTCAAAACTTGTGACTTCTGCTTTAATAAATCCACGTTCAAAATCTGTATGAATGATTCCTGCACATTGTGGCGCTTTCATTCCTTTTTTGAATGTCCATGCACGAACTTCATCTGTTCCACTCGTAAAAAAGGTGGATAAACCTAATAAAGAATAGGTTGCTTTTACAAGTTGATCTAAACCACTTTCTTCAATACCTAAATCTTGTAAAAATAAGAGTTTATCTTCTCCAGATAATTCACTTAATTCTTCTTCAATTTTCGCACAAACAACAATAACCTCTGACCCTTCTTCTAAGGCATATTCTTTTACTTTTTTTACATAAGCATTATCTTCAGCACCCAATTGATTTTCATCAATATTTGCCATATAAATAATTGGTTTTTTGGTTAAGAAACAGAAAGGTCGTAAAAACTTATCTTCTTCCTCTGTAAATTCCATACTGCGAATTGACTTATTTTGAACTAATTGTTCTTTGATTCGTTCTAATAAAGCAACCTCCATCTTTGTTTCTTTATCATTAGACATTTTCGCTTTTTTACCAATACGGCCTAATCTATTTTCTACCACTTCTAAATCAGCTAAAATAAGTTCTATGCCAATAATTTCAATATCACGAATAGGATCTACTTCTCCCTCAACATGGGTTATATTTGTGTCATCAAAACAACGTACTACTTCAACAATCGCATCTACTTCGCGAATATGACTTAAAAATTTATTTCCTAACCCTTCACCACTAGAAGCGCCCTTTACTAAACCTGCAATATCTGTAAATTCAAAAGATGTAGGAACTAACGATTTTGGTTCATACATTTGATTTAAAAAATCTAATCGTTCATCTGGAACAATAACTACTCCGACATTAGGTTCTATCGTTGCGAATGGATAATTCGCTGCCAATATTTTTTGATTTGTAATCGCATTAAATAACGTTGACTTCCCTACATTGGGTAAACCAACGATTCCTGCACGTAAACTCATAACATCACCTTTTCTTTAAACATCAATATTATATCTTAAATTGCTTAGAGAAGCAATTAAAAAAGTAGAAGATTCTACTTTATAATGTTGGATATACCCCATTTCCTAAAGGTAAACCAATTAAATACCATCCTAATAAAATTAGTAGCCATAAAACAATAAATAATAAAATGGATGATTTTATTTTATTTAAGGTTCCAAATAAAGTTATTTTTTCTTCCTCTTGATTATATTTTTGAAGAAGCCCTAACATAATAATTAATCCCCCACATAATGGTGTAAAACATTTAGCAATACCATCTGCGGCTTTAAAAATGAAAAGCGTAAATTCTGGTGCAATATTTGAACGCATAAATAAAGGAATACTAAGAGGTGAAATTAAATTCCATTTTACTTCTGTTGATGGAATAAAAATACCAATCAATAAAACTAAAAGAAAGAACAAAATGATGAGTGGTAATCCTGAAATTTCTAAAACACTAAGTGTTTCAATAATATTTCCAGCAAATACTTCGCCAATATTCGTCCACTCTACTATTCCAATTAATTGTGATACTAGAAACATTAAAACAAATAAAGTCCCAATATCTTTGAACTCATAAGCAAGTCCCTCTGTATATTCATGATTATTTTTGATATTTCCAGAAACAAAACCATATACAAATCCACAGATTGCTAAAATTAAACTAATTAAATAAACAATACCTTGGTGAAATGGAGCATTCATTCCCCATACTTTTTCTACATATCCACTAGCTTCCATATCTAGAAAAATCCCAGAAGATGGTAAACCTGGAATAATACCATAAATTACAAATCCTAGTAATAAAAGAAACGTGATATGTGTAAAAAATAAGGCTTTTTTATCTGTTTGCTTCTCCTCGATTTCATATTTATTTCGACGACTAAATTTTGGTGTCAAAAATTTTTCTATGATAATTGTTCCTACAAAAACAAGAACACCAGAGCTGATAATCATCATATAAAGATTTGAAATTAAATTAAATTTAAAGTTTTTATCAACATCTACTTTCGCTGCATTTTCCATCATCGTTCCAAGGACAAGATCTGTATTATTATACATAATATTTACCCCATAGCCCATAGATAAACCTAAAAAACTTGTAAGAATACCAACCATAGGATTACGATTTAAATATTTATATAAGATGGCACTAAATGGTAATAGAATCGCATAACTAGATTCACCCATCACACCTGCAAGTACACTTAATAGTAATAATACAAATGTTGTAATCACTGGTTTCATTTTTTTAAATGGTTTAAAGATAGCTTCTAAAAGTCCACTTTTCTCTGCAATTCCTAAACCAATGAAAGATACAATTAAATAAAAGAATGGAGTAAAGGCTGAAAAATTAGTCAACACATTTCCTATCATATATTTAAATCCTTTAGGTGTTAGTAGATTATTTAATGTAACCAAAGAGGTTTCTAAGATTCCACCACTAATGGAAGTAATATTTCCTTGAGCGCCAAGGAGAGATAACATGGTACTTCCTAAAACAACCACAATGATTAAAAATAAAATAGTGGTAATAGGACTCCATGAGCGTATATTCTTTTTTCTTTTTTTATTTCGCATAATACCTCCTAAAGTTCTACAACTTTTTTAAGTTTCTTATTAAATTCAATACGGGGCAAAAGAATGGTTCTTCCACAATGACGACACTTAATTTTAATATCGGCACCAACTCTAGTAATTTCCCATTCATTGGTTCCGCAAGGATGAGGTTTTTTCATGATAACAATACTACCTAATTGATACTTATGATTCATGTTCCACCACCATGTGCGGATAAGCAAAACTAATTCCCGCTTTTTCTAAAGTAATTAAAGCCTCTCTACGTATTTTACGTTGTACTTCGAAGTGTCTCATTGGTTTTGTTGTAGCAGCTAAACGGAATTTAATTCCTGAATCTCCTAAATCTTCAATCCCCCAAACAGAAACATCCTCTTTAATGAGTTTTAATTCTTTATTTAAATTGTCACATAATTCATGTAATACAGTTTCCACTTTATCCACATCTTCACCATAATTGACCACAATATCTACCATCGCAAGAGAGGCTTCTAAACTATGATTAATCACTGAAGTAATTAAACGATTGGAAATCATTTTAATTTCACCAGTATAAGCTTTTACCTTTGTTGTTTTCATACCAAGATAAATCACTTCACCTTTAAAATCATCAATCGTGACTGTATCACCTACACGATATTGATCTTCAAAAACAATCGTAATTCCCGCAATTAAATCTTTTAAAAGATCTTGAAGCGCTAAACCAATCACAACTCCAATAGCTCCCAAAGAAGCAATAATTGTTTTTGTATCAACACCAAACTCTCCTAAAATCATTAACACACAAATTAGTAAAATGAAATATTTAAAAATATTACTAATAAGGGTAGAAAGTGTTTTTCTTTTTCGATCATCCATTTTACCTATTCTAAGTTGAAAAATACGGCGAATCACTTTACTACTAATCATATAAACTAAAATACCACTAATAGTAATAATGATAGGTGCCACAACTTCACGTTGTAATAAAGCATTCCACTCCATAAAACTCACCTATTCTTTCACTTGTAAAATTTCTAAAATACGATTTAAATCAGCAACATTAGTAAAAGAAATCTCTATTTTCTTTTCTTTGATTTTTACTTTCGCATCTAATTTATCACGTAATAATTCTTCTACATATTTATACTCTGCGTTTTCTTTTCGACGAGGCATTTTTACCTTATGAACAACTTCTTCTTGTTTAGACATTTCCTCGACTTCACGAACTGATTTTTTTTCTTCCACAATTTGTTTTGCCATGGATAGAATCTGTTCTTCATTTTCTAGTTTTGATAAAACACGGGCATGTCCCATTGTTAATTGTTTTTCATTAATCATTTGTTGAACCGTACTAGGTAAACGAAGTAGACCTAACATATTCGTAATGTGACTACGACTTTTTCCAACACGACGACTAAGTTCTTCTTGAGTAATATGTAAATTATTAATTAAAGATTGATAAGCTTGAGCCTCTTCCACCGCATTTAAATTTTCACGTTGTAAATTTTCTAGCAACGCAATTTCCATCATTTGTTCATCTGTAAAAGATCGAATAATGGCCGGAATTTTTGTAAGCCCAGCTTTTTTTGAAGCACGGTAACGACGTTCTCCAGCAATAATCTCATAACCTTTAATACTTTTTTTCACAATAATCGGTTGAAATACACCATGTTCTTTAATTGATACTGCTAATTCATTTAATGCATTTTCATCAAATACTTGACGGGGTTGATATGGATTTGGACGAAGTTCATTGATATTAATTTCAACAATTTCTTCATTTGAGGTTTCTTCGTAAATTTGTTTTTCAATTTCATCCATATTTAAATTGTCTGTATTAAACAATTGTTCTAACCCGCGACCTAACGCTCTTTTTTTAGTTTCCATTGCGTTCAATCACTTCCTTTGCTAAATTAAGATAAGCTTCTGTTCCTCTACTTTGTGGATCATAAGCTAAAATTGGTTTCCCATGACTTGGTGCCTCGGAAAGACGAACAAGTCTTGGAATAATGGTATCATAAACCCTTTCTTTAAAATAACTTTTAACATCCTCAACAACTTCTAATCCTAAATTAGTTCTTGAATCTAACATCGTAAGTAAGACTCCCTCAATATCTAACGTTGGATTTAACTTTTTCTGTGCTAACATAATGGTATTTAATAACTGCATAATTCCCTCTAAGGCAAAAAATTCACATTGAACTGGAATAATCACAGAATCCGCTGCGGTTAAAGCATTGGTTGTTAAAATACCTAAAGATGGAGGACAATCAATAATAATATAATCAAACATCGTTTTCGTAATATCCAAATATTTTTTTAATTGTGTTCCCTTAGTAAATGATGGATCCATTCTACTTTTTTCCATCAATTCAATATCTGCTCCAGCTAGATTAATTGTTGCTGGAATCACATAAAGGTTTGTAAATTTGGTTTTTATTACAACATCTTTTAATTCTGCTTGATCAATTAATAAATCATAAACACTTTTATCAAAATCAGCTTTATTAATTCCTAAACCCGTACTAGCATTTCCCTGCGGATCCAAATCAACTAATAAAACTTTCTTTCTAAGTACTCCTAAAGAAGCTGCAAGATTAATACTTGAGGTTGTTTTACCTACGCCACCTTTTTGATTAACTAACGCAATTACTTTACCCATATTCTCACTTCTCCTTTTAATACCTATAACTAATTTTATCATAATTCGTTTGAGAAAGCTATCTTTCGTGTTAAAAAGTTAGAATATTTCCCAAAAAGAAAACAAGAACTTATTCTTGTTGTATTACTTATCTTTATTATTATAATTTTTCTATTTTTGATATATTTTATAAACAAATATAATATTCTTCATTCATTAAGTGTTTGCGAATATCGTTATTCCCCAAAAATGAATTTTTTTGATTTTAGGGAATAGATAACAAAAAGAAGCTAAGAAATTCATTGTTAATATATACTATATATTAACAACATAAATAACGATTTATTATTGTGTTTTAAAATTATTATTTCTAATCTAAATTTAAATTATTGGTATATTCAATAAAATAAAGGGAGAATATTAACAATTTTTTCCATATAATTATCTTATCTAATAAGATTAGATCATACTTTTGCAAGCTTTTTAGCCATTTTTATCACAATTTTGTAATTTTTTTTGACTATTTTATCACGTTTTTGCGTTTTATTTGTTATTTACTTTATTTTTTTGTTTCTTAATAAAGATTTAATTCATAAAAAAACACCAATTAAGGTGTTATATATATGTTTACATTTATCTTCTAAAACCACCAGATGATTGAATATTATCATAATTATCCTCATCATTCATTGATCTTTCTTTCATAATTCCATTAGCCAACAATCCAATAACACTTCTAGCTTCTGCTTCACCTTTAGTTTCTATCAACTGTTTCAATAAGTTTGCTCCACCTAAAGAATTAATTACTGACTCAGGATATTGTTGAATCCAATCTGGTAAATCATCTACACTTTGTTTCTTATCAGATCCAGATAATAAAGTTTCTTTCTTGTGTTCACTTAAAAATTGTGAAGTAGATTCTAAAGTAGCAAAATTGTTACGTAATTGATCTAATTTATCACAATCTTCTTGAGATACTTTATCATCTTCATCATAAGCAAAAGAATTTATTCTGTCTTTGTCTAATACTTCATACATGAAGTTTTGAACAATTGGCATTAATTGTTGATCGTCTGCAAATGTATTTGCAATAAATTGAATATATCCCTCTAATGAACATATATCCACTTTCTCTGGTTCATAATAATATCGTGGACTTAATGCAACATACAGCATTTCTGGAACACCAATTTCATTACTAATATATCTCTCACTATCATCATTAGAATTAGAAAAAAGTATTTGGCCATTTAATTTTCTAATTTCTATTTCTTCATAATCTAATCCATCATCAACTTGCATTGAAATATTTTCACCTTCTGGTAAATAAGACATAATCTTTTTTAAGTCTTGATCGGCTGAATACCAACTTAAACTTCTTGTACAAGATAATTCAACTGACTCATCAGTCGTTGGACAATTATCAAAATCAAATCGCAGTATTGAATTTGGAATCACCATTTTTGATAATTTCTTAAATTCTTTTGGATGTTTTCCATGATAACGAATTTGAAAATCTCCACTCCATCCCATAAATATTTCACCTTTTATACCTTTCTTTATGTGTTTATTGTATCACATGGATCAAAATCTAACTACTTTTATATTGAACTTTACATTTAGTTTTACACTGTATTTAAAAGCAGTTTTATAATTATAATATAATTAAAAACTATTTATGAGCCTATTATAAAATATTGATTTAATCATACATCTCAATTACTATTTTTACAATTTATTTCTTCAATAAAACTATTTAATTTAGGTAAATCCTGTATGTAAAATCTTTTAAATTCATATTTCTTAAGCTTTATATATTGTATTTTTTTCTTAAAACTATCATTGTTGATATTACCTCTTTTATAATTTCTAATAAAAGATGTTAAAGCCGCTGTTCTCTTGATAATCAATGGTTTATCTACCATTAAATTAATATCCGATTTACAAAACAAATCACTTCCCTCATAAATAAAAATTTCATTTTTATTTTCTAAGGCATAATCAACAACCATTTTATCAAATTTCATTCTATATTCATTTTTTTGCTCGCGTGTTAAATTATTTTTTCTCCACTCGTTATTTTTAAAATAATCCTTTGTCTCTGGATATTTTTTTTGAAAGAGCCCAACAAAAAATGAACATTCTTCATTATCGTATTTATCACTCCACCCAAAATAATCTTGAACTACTACCCTTGCACCATATTTTTTACCTAGTTCTTTTGCCAATGTTGATTTACCTGAACCAACTAAACCAGTAATAAATAAAATATTAGTTTCCTTTCTATATAAATCCATATTAATTGTTATATCTTTTTTTTGCTTTAGCCATCTTACTTTAAAATTATTGTTCATTACTTATCACCTCAATTAAATCATTAAATATTTTATTACGATGATAAGATACATCAATATATCTTATCCCGTATTTTTTACATTCAACTTCAAACTCTCTACTTTTATTTAACCATAATATAGCCCTATTCATGATTTCATCATCTGTTTTTTTAATCATATAATCATTTTCATCTGCGTATATTTTGTAATTATTAAATACTTCTTCCGCAGTTAATCTAGGATAACCTAAAAATATAACCATTGTATTTTCTATATTAAATCTTTGTTTTGCTTTTAAAGGTGTTATATCGCAACTTTCAAATATATAATTAAATTTATCTTTATGTTCTTTAATTTGATATTCAAAAAGTTTTGCACAGAAATTTGGAAAATCTTCCTCCATCCCACTACCACCTATATGATTTATATTTAACTGTGGAAGCTCTTTTTGAAATGCATTTCTTACACAGTCGCCATCAATAATATTATAATTACTAAATTTTTGTTTTAACATTCTAGCAAGTGTCGTCTTACCTGCTCTCGCAACACCTAATATTACTATATTTTTCATAACTCACTCTCACTTTATCATTCATATTTTCTAATTATCAATTATAAACATTACCATGTTTTCACACTTATGATATTGAAAAAGATCTTACGCATATAGATCACTACACTTTAATTTTCCTTGTTTAAACAAAATTTTCATTTCTTCAAGAGTCATACTAACACCTCAAGTTTATTATATAATAAAAAGAAAAAGAAGACAATTATTCATCATCTTCTTGTAGGGCATCTACTAATTCTTCTTTTTTCATTTTATTATAACCTTTGATCCCTTTTTCTTTTGCTAAATCTTTTAATTCAGAAAGTGTTAGATCTGATAACGTTGTTGGTTTAACAAGATCTTCTTCAGTTTCTTCATCCTTTGGCATATGTCCATGTTCAACTAAATATGCAATTTGTTCTTTCGTAATTGTTTCATGTTCAAGAAGTGTATTAGCGATTAAATCTAATAAATCTCTATTTTCAGAAATAATTTTTTTCGTAATATCATAACATTCGTTAATAATTTTACGTTGTTCTTGGTCAATTTCAAAAGCAACTTGACTTGAGAAATTACGACTCTTATTATAGTCACGACCTAAGAAAACACTAGATTCTTGATGTTCAAATTGAACTGGTCCTAAATCACTCATTCCATATTCTGTAACCATACTACGAGCAATTTTAGTTGCCTTTTCAAAGTCATTATGAGCACCTGTGGTAATTTCACCAAAGATCGTTTCTTCGGCAACACGTCCAGCTAGTAACCCACTAATTGTTTCTAATAATTCAGTTTTTGTAGAAAGATATCTTTCTTCTTTTGGCAACATTAAATTATATCCACCCGCGTTTCCACGAGGTATAATTGTAATTTTTTGAACTTCATTAGCACCACTTAAACGTAATCCTAAGACTGCATGGCCTGCTTCATGATAAGCAACAACTTTCTTTTCATGTTCAGTATACTTATGAGATTTTTTAGCTGGTCCCATTAAAACACGATCATGGGCTTCATCTAATTCTTCCATACCAATCGCAGCTTTATTACGACGAACTGCAAGTAATGCAGATTCATTTAATAAGTTTTCAAGATCAGCACCACTAAATCCTACGGTACGTTCTGCAATATTAGATAGTGTAATACCATCTTCAAAAATTTTATTACGGGCATGAACAGCTAAAATTTCTTCACGTCCTTTTTTATCTGGTAAGTTAACCGTTACTTGACGGTCAAAACGACCTGGACGAAGTAAAGCTGGATCTAAGACATCAGGACGATTGGTTGCGGCAATAATGATAATTCCTTCATTTGCTCCAAACCCATCCATTTCCGTAAGTAATTGATTTAAAGTTTGTTCACGTTCATCGTGACCTCCACCAATACCACTTCCACGTTGACGTCCTACTGCATCGATTTCGTCAATAAAAATAAGACATGGTGCATTATGTTTTGCTTGTTTAAACATATCACGAACACGACTAGCACCTACTCCAACGAATAACTCTACAAAGTCTGATCCACTAATAAAATAGAAAGGAACATTAGCTTCTCCAGCTACTGCTTTCGCTAGTAATGTTTTACCTGTTCCTGGAGGACCTACTAATAACACCCCCTTAGGAATACGTGCACCTAAGCGTTGGAATTTCTTTGGTTCTCTTAAGAAATCAATTAATTCTTGTACTTCTTCTTTTTCTTCATCTAATCCTGCAACATCTTTAAATGTTACCTTATTATTATCAGGATTTAATTTTGCACGGCTTTTTCCAAAATCCATCGATTTATTCGCATTTCCCATTTGTCTTGTGATAAAGAAGAATGCTGCTCCAATTAAAAGAATCATTGGTAAGACATTCATCACAAATAATAATAACTTGCTTGAATCTGGATCTGGAGAAGTGTTTAATTTAAAATTATACTTCTTTTGTACCGTAAGTAATTTATTCATGACATCTTCTGAAAATGGTACTCTTACATAGAATGACTCATTTTCGTCATAATCACTGGATTCTCCACGAATTTCATAAATACTCGCATTTCTTTTTGGCGTAATTTGAATTTCTGTAATTTCGCCTTTGTTTGCCATTTTCATAAACTCATCATAAGTGAGTACATTTACTTTTTGATTTAATGTATTAAATAAGAATAATACACTTACAATAAAAAGCGCTAATAATGCATATGGCAAAAACGTTTTTTTCATTTGTTTTTGATTCATTTTTTGCCTCCTTTTAATGATACTTAAGTATTATATCATATTTTTCTTCTTTTGTTTTACAAAATTTAGACTTTTTAAGTCCAGGAATCCACACAATTCGACCTTGACTATCAGTAACGATTGGCCACTCTTGTCGCTTTTCTAAATCAATCTTTTCATCAATAAAAATATCTTTGACTTTTTTATGACCATGGAGTCCCTTCACTTCAATCACATCCCCATTCTGGCGACTTCGAACATGAAGTGGTAGTGTTAACTCTTCACTATTTAAACAACAACTAAAATTACTAAAATCTTCTGGCTGTTGTAAAAACAAAAGTTGTTTTCCATTTTCTAATTTTTGGTCTCCATCTAAAAGGATATGATAATCATTAGATGTGATATTTTTGTGTTCAAATGATAATTTATGATACTTTTTTACTGCAATTATTGACTGTGGTAATTCAATATATGCATTCGCTTTGGATGAATGAATTAATTTCATTATTTGCTCCACATGACGCTTATGAACCTGTGATAAATTTTTTTGATATACTTGCGCTAACACTTCATAAATCAATTGTTGTTGAATTAAAGGAGTATAAGTAGACCAATGACTTAAATCAAGTGTTTGCTGCTCAATCACTTCTTTTTTTATTTCGTTTACATCTGCTTCCACTTCATTTTCATATAGGACTAACATATCACTAAAATCACGGAATTTTTTGACTAAGTGAGGTTCTTCTTTTTTTAATAATGGAATGATATATTTTCGATAACGATTTCTCGTATACTTATCCTTTTCATTCGATGCATCTACCACATAAGGAATATGATGTTCTTTAACAAACTCGAGAATTTCTTCTTTTGTATAATCTAAGAAAGGTCGAAGTAATTGATACTGCTTACGATATTCTTGTTTTCTTAAACCACGATACCCCTTTAAGGTAGATCCTCTGACAATATGCATCAAAATCGTTTCAATTAAATCATCCCCATGATGAGCAGTAAATAAATAGGATGCATGATATTTTTTTAACAGGAACTCAAAAAATTCATAACGTTTATAATGAGCCTGTTCATGAAAGTTTGTATTTTCCCAATGATCAATAGAAAGAAGTTCAAAAACAACTCCATGATCCATACAATAAGAACGTACAAATTCTGCTTCAGATTCACTTTCTTTTCGCACATTATGATTTACATGAGCACAAACTAAGGTATAAGGAATTTCTTTTTGATATTCTAATAATACCGAAAGTAATGCCATAGAATCTGGTCCACCACTGACACCAACAATGAGCACATCATCTTTGGTTAAATGATAGTTTTTTAATTCATTTTTTACTTCTTCTACCATTTAATTTCATCCATTCCTTGTTCTTTTAAATACTGATTAATTCTTGAAAAAGGACGACTTCCAAAAAAACCACGATTGGCAGATAATCCAGAAGGATGAACAGATTCAATAATTTTATGCTGAGGATTGGTAATTAATACTTTCTTACTTCGTGCATAGGCTCCCCATAACACAAAAATCACAGGTTTTTCTCGCTCATTTAAAAGTTCAATTGTACGATCCGTAAATGTTTCCCATCCCTTGTTTTTATGAGATAATGGATTTCCCGCCTGGACTGTCATAATAGAATTTAATAATAAAACACCTTGGTGTGCCCAATCACTTAAATTATTATTGGTTCTTCGAATCCCTAAATCACTATATAATTCTTTAAAAATATTATTTAAAGACGATGGCCTGTTTTGAATTAAAACAGAAAAAGATAAACCATGTGCTTGATTTGGTCCATGATATGGATCTTGACCTAAAATCACCACTTTTACGTCATCATAATCTGTATATCGAAACGCATTAAAAATATCTTTATACGGTGGATAAATCGTTTTCTGTTGATATTCATTCTTCACAAAAATTCCTAAATCCCTAAAATAATCTTTTTTCATTTCATCTTTTAAAATAAGATCCCATTTTTTATTAATCATAATTCATTACCTCAACAATATTTTATCACATTTCCCTTATTTTTTAGCGAAAAACTCATACTTTACAACATTCTTTAATTTAAATAAGGCATAAATATTAATGAGTGCTAAAAAAGCAACTAAAATATCAACAAATTTCCATAAAAGATCTGGAGACATGATGCAGCCTGCAAATAAAACAACTAAAGTTACTATCTTTAATATCATTAATTTTTTTGAACTTACTTTTTTACTCAAATATTTCAAACTAGATTCACCATAATAATAACCAGTTAATATAGTGGAAAAAGAAAAGAGTAAGATACTTAGGAAAACAAAATAATTACCAAAAGATCCTAAATGATACGTAAAGGCATGTTGAGTTAATTCGATACCATTCATCTTAGAAAAATCAAAATCTAAATAATTAGATGTTAAAATAACAAAGGCAGTGGATGTACAAATTAAAAACATTGTAATATAAATTCCTAAAACTTGAAGATATCCTAAGGAAACGGAATCATTATTATCTGTAATAGAAGAAGCAATACTACCAGTACCTAGGCCTGATTCCATCGCAAAAATACCACGTTGAATTCCGATCATTAGCATAGGCAAAAATCCAGAGATAAAAGATTTAAAGTTAAACGCATCTTCTACAATCAATAAAATAACATTCCCTAATTTAGATGAAGATTTTACTAAAATAAAGAGGCTAATTCCGACATAAAATAAAGTCATTAAAGGCACCAATTTGTTGGTCATTCCGGAAATCCTCTCTACACCACCAAAAATAATAAGTGCCGTAAAAAACACTAACATAACACCTACAAGAAAAGGTAAAATAGGAAGAATCATTTGAATCGATTTGGTAATGGTATTTGCTTGAATGCCAATAAAACCTCCGACGTAAGAAATTAAAATAAAGATCGCATATATCATTCCTAATTTTTTTAAGTGTAATCCATTCTTCATATAATACATAGGACCACCCTTATACACATTTTTAAAATCATGTTCTTTGTACACATTTCCAACAATGGTTTCATAAAATGTATGAATTGCGCATAAAAAGGTAATCATCCACATCCAAAAAATTGCACCTGGTCCACCGTAATAAATCGCTAACGCGACCCCTGCTAAACTACCAACACCAATTCTACCTGCTAAAACCATCATTAATGTTCCAAACGGACTAATACCCTGTGTTTTTTTATCAGGTTTCAAAGATTTAAAGATCTTTTTAAAATAAAACTGTGGAAAACGTAACTCTTTACTGAAATATATCCCACTACAAAAAATAATCACAGCGGCTACTGCCCATAATACTTTATTTAACCATTCTAACATAAAATTCACCTACTATATTTTATCCGCTTCAATAGGTAAATTATGTCAAAAAAAAGAAAAAGCTTAGCGTAAGCTTTTTACTTTCTTTTTCGGTGTTAAAAAATTATATTTTTCTAGTTCTTCTTGTGTGAATAGAAAACCGTGTTTAAAACGCTCATATCGAGCTTTTTTAAAATAGTCATCTTTCATTTTTGAATATGCAGTTAAAATCTCTTCACGAGAAATTTTTTTGATAATTTCAATATCTGAGCAACAGAACATATCATAATATCCATAGTAATCATCATCGTATGATTGAATTTTACCAAATCCACGCACAAGACAAAATTCCCTATGTACAGGACTACATAATGTATCTTCTAAACGCAAACAAAAGTGAAACCCTTGACTACCAAAAGAAACATGATTTTCATGATACTGTTTTCCTACTTCGAATTGAAAATTTTGACGTCCAACTAGACCTGGGGCAAAAACTTTATACCCATACACTTCAACAATTTCACCATTTTTCTGAATTATTTTTCCTTCCATAAAGCATTACTCATTTCTACAAAGTGTTCTAACGTTAAATGTTCTGCACGAACACTTAAATCTAAATTATATTTTTTTAATACGTGTTCTACAGTTTCCAAATCATAGTGTTTTAAGTTATTTCTTAATGTCTTTCGTTTTTGCTTAAAACTATCACGAACTAGTTTAAAAAAGTACTCTGGATTATTTACCATTAATTTCGTTTCTTTCTTTTGAAATTCAACTACGATACTATCTACATTTGGTTTGGGTAAAAAAACATTTTTACTAATATCCATCACTTTTTTAATATCAAAATAATAATCTAAAAAGACTGTAAGCGAACCATAATCTTTGGTTCCAGGAACAGCTTTAAAACGATCTCCTACTTCTTTTTGTACCATCACCACAATTTTATCAACATCTATTTCATCTTCTATTAATTTTACAATAATTGGCGTTGTAATATAATAAGGAAGATTCGCCACAACATATAATTTTTTGTAACTATACTTTTTTAATTCATCTTTGACATTACTTTTTAAAAAATCTTCAAAGATAATTTTGACATTCTTTTTCTCTTTTAATGTAGCATCTAAAACAGGTTTTAATTTATGATCTATTTCATAACAAAGGACCATTCCAGCATGATCACATAACCCATAAGTTAAAGATCCTGCTCCTGGACCAATTTCTAATACAAGCGTATCTTTATCTACACCAGCCCTAGATATAATCCCTGTAATAATATTTTCATCGACAATAAAATTCTGACCAAAATTCTTTTTAATATTAAAACCATTTTCTTCAAGTAATTGTTTCATTTTTACAGGAGAATATAACATAAAATCACCCCTTTCTTTTTATCATTTTCTATTTTTATTAGAGCATCATTTCTTAATAGAATAGCATATAACATATGAAAAGTAAAGAATTTAAAAAATGAGGATTTTACCATCCCCATCTTTGTACACTAAATTTTACATGGCTTCCTGAGGTGTTTCCATAACGAACAGCAGCATTACTTTCATAAGCTAAATCAATCCATACAGTTCCTTTTTTCCAAGCATTTACCATCGAAGCCCCACTATCTAAGACAATTGCTAAATAAGGTTCTACTTTTCCATTATCAATTTTCATCACTGTTCCACAGGGAAACTTATCACGTGCGGCAGATAGGATACGTACTTGTCCAAATTCTGTATCATGATAATAAATTCCATCATGAATTAAACTATGTTTTTTCCCTTCTCTTGTATAACAAGCAACATTTCCTACTTTACTACAACCGGGACAATCTGGACCATACCCTGAAAGTTTACCCGTATATTCTCCTTGTGCACCTGTTCCTTGTTCCACAACTTCAGGTGTCATTTCACGAAGAACTTTTTCTTGTTTCTTTTCATCAACATAAACAACACCATCAATTCCTTTGGTAACCACTTTAGAAATCGTCGAAGGAACCTTTTCATTATAACGAATAACGGTTGTATGTTCAATTACTTTATTATTTGCATTCAAACTTTTATGAATCGTTGTATTTGAGGCGATTAAACTTGTCGTTGTAAGTGTAAAACTATGAAATAAAGAAATCATAGAAACAACTAAAATACGAACGATTTTACTAAGTACATCCAGTAAATAAATGTTCATGACAATAAATCACTTCCTCATTGGTACTATAATTTTATCATAGTTATAAATTCAAGTCAAATTGGGAAATACTGGTTTGAAGCGTTGTTTTTAATACATTTTCCAATGTAGTGTTTTTTATTTCAGCAATTTTTTTTGCGACATAATAAATATTATATGGTTCATTTTTTTGTCCTCGAAATGGTTCTGGTGTAAGATATGGACTATCTGTTTCTAAAAGCAAATCTTCTAAATCTAACGCTTCGACACTTTCTTGTAAGTGTCTACCATTTTTAAAAGTAATAACTCCACCAATACCAAATTTCACACCTAACTTTTTAAATTTCAATGCCATTTCTTTACTATAACTATAACAGTGAAGAACAATTTTTAAATCTTCTTTATATTGTTTTAATATTTCATACGTATCTAGAGCCGCATCTCTACTATGAATAACTACTGTTTTATGATATTTTTTCGCAAACTCTAATTGTTTTATAAAAAGTTCTTTCTGGTTCTCTTTATGATCCTTATCCCAATAATAATCTAAGCCAATTTCACCAATACCGACAATTTTAGGATCATTCATATGTTTTTCAAGTTCCTCTAAATCTTCTTGTTGATAAGTAGATGCTTCTTCTGGATGAAATCCTATCGTTCCATAAATATTATCGTGTGTTTGAACTAATTCTAAAACACGAAGATTTCCTTTCTTGCTTGCACCAGACGCAATCATATAATGATCTTTCATATGATCTATGACTTGTTCTATGTTTTCATAATCTTCTATATCTAAATGACAATGTGTATCAATCATAAAAATTCCTCCAAACAAAAAAATTATACCATAACCAGGGTACAATTTCTATGATGTTAATTTAAACTTTGGTCACTTTTTCTAAGATAAATAAATCTTACAATACCATAAACTAAGAAACAAAAGTAAATCACATCGTACACATTAAATGAAGCAATCATGCTTCCAAACACAAGTACAGCTACAATCCCTAAAACTAACACGATTGACCACATATTATTTTCAGTTTTCATATTTTCTCTCCTATGATATATAGCTCACTACTTTTCCATAATATCATAGTTTATATAGTATTTCCCAGATTTTTATTCGAAAAATTTCGACATTTTACACTACTAGACAAAAAAATGGAGTTATTTCTCCATTTCTTCAATTTCAACTAATTTCTTTTCCTTATCTATACGTTCAAATAATGGATGTGGATCATTTAAATGACTTCCTACATCTAATCCATTAAAGTCATCCAAAGAGTCCATATATCTATTTTCTGTATTTAATTGATGAAAGATTTCATTCGCAGTATCTGGCAAGAAAGCCTGTAATAATACTGTCCCATGACGAATAGCTTCTAATAAGTGATATAGCACGGTCGCAAGACGATCTTTTTTCTCAGGATCTTTCGCAAGTACCCATGGCATGGTTTCATCAATATATTTATTACTTCTTCTAAATATTTCAAAAAGTTCATCTAAAGCACTCGAAATACGTAGTTCGTTCATCTCTCTCTCTACTTTATCTTTTGCAGATAATATCGTAGTAATAAATTCTTGATCCATTTCTTCTTTCGCTGATGGTTCTAAAATTTCACCATCAAAATACTTTTTGGACATACTAATGGTACGATTTACTAAATTACCTAAAACATTCGCTAAGTCAGAGTTAATTCGTTCTATAATTAATTCATATGTAATCGTTCCATCACTACTAAATGGTATCTCATGTAACAAGTAATAACGAATTGCATCTACACCAAAGAGAGATACTAAATCGTCCGCATACATAATATTTCCTTTACTTTTACTCATCTTATCATTTCCGTATAAAATCCATGGATGTCCAAAGATTTTATGTGGCATTTCTAGTCCTAAAGCATGAAGCATAATAGGCCAGTAAATGGTGTGGAAACGTAAGATATCTTTCCCAATTAAGTGAACATCCGCAGGCCAATATTTATGAAAGTCTTCACTAGAATTTCCATCTACATCATAACCTAAAAAGGTAATATAATTACTTAACGCATCAATCCAAACATAAATCACATGGTTTTCATCAAACGTTACAGGTACTCCCCATTTAAAAGATGTACGCGATACACATAAATCTTGTAATCCTGGTTTAATAAAATTATTCATGATTTCATTCTTACGACTCTCTGGTTCAATAAAATGTGGATGCGTTTCAATATATTCTTCTAACCATGCAGAATATTTTCCTAATTTAAAGAAATAAGCTTCTTCACTTTCTTTATGAACTTCACGTCCACAATCAGGACATTTTCCATCAACTAATTGGTTTTCTGTAAAAAAAGATTCACATGGTGTACAATAAAGTCCTTCATATTGTCCTTTATAAATATCACCTTGATCATATAACTTTTTAAATATTTTAGAAACCATTTCTTTATGTGATGGATTCGTTGTACGTACAAAACGATCATAACTTGTATTCATCGTATCCCAAATACGTCGTACTTCTAAGGCTACATTATCAACAAATTCTTGAGGTTTTTGTCCAGCAGTTGATGCCTTTTCTTCAATTTTTTGTCCGTGTTCATCTGTCCCCGTTTGAAAATAAACATCATATCCCGTTAATCTTTTATAACGCGCAATCGCATCTGCGAGAACAATTTCGTAAGTATTTCCGATATGTGGTTTTCCTGAAGTATAAGTAATTGCTGTTGAAATATAAAATTTTTCTTTTTCCATAAGTTTCCTCCCTTATCAAGTACTTTTATATTCTATGACATAAAATATAAAAAAACACCCATCCAATAAGGACGTGTGTTACGTGGTACCACCTTAATTTATAATACAAAATGTATTACCTTATCACTTAACGCGTGTAACGTTGTCACCTATTCGATAACAAAGCTCCAGAGCCATTCGAAATAACTTCAATCTTTGTTTTCACCAACCACAAAGTCTCTAAAAAATCCATTATTTTTCTTTCCTTCAAAGCCTTCACTTTGGTCGTATTATAACATAGTTTTCTTATGACTTCAAGTATTTCATCTTATTCTTCTAAATATTTAGATAAAAAATTCGTCGCCATTCCAATAATTTTTCCATCCATTTCTGTCACTGGTTCATCTAGGGAAAAAGCAATCACTAACCCATACGCATCCCCACCACTAATAATCGATTGAATCGTATACGTACATTGTTCTTTTTTATCCGCAATAAATTCTATTTCTTTTTCATGCGTTTCTACAATATTTTCTCTCACCTTTAATGCTCGTTCCAAAGATTCACTAATGGTTCCGTTTTCATATTCTTTCTTTAATGGACCACTTGCCGCTAGTACCATATCACCATCCGTAATTAAAATATTTTTCTTTAATAAGGAATAAAGAGAATCTGCTAGAACACCCACAAAACTCTCCATATTATTCATTAATGAGTATTTTTTTAAGACAATTTGATTTTCTTTATCAATAAATATTTCTAAGTTTTCACCCTCTTTAATACGTAAGTTTTTTCTTATTTCTTTTGGAATAACAATTCTTCCTAAATCATCAATACGACGTACAACTCCTGTTGCCTTCATAAATACCTCACTTTCTATAAGATATTTTTAGCTTGTTTTCCTTGTTTTATACCATCGTTTTAAAATTTTTACAAATAAGTATATAAAAAAAATGTGATAACACATTTCTTTAAAAACGATTTATTTTTTTCCTAATTTTTTTACTTTCACTTTCCTTGGTTGAACCTCTAAATATTCTGGATGAAATTTTTTTAAAATCTCTAAAAATTCTTTTTGAGATATCTCACCTGATGATCTATAAACAGATTTACATTCTTGAACTCCCCAGGTATGTATATCTATATAATTATCAGTACATTCATATTTAGTATTTGTAAAAATATCATAATAGCCATTCCAGTGTTTTCTGCCAAAGACATATGTACTAGCACCTAATATATTATAACATGTATCAAACCTTCCAGTATGAACATTAAAATCACCACCTGTTTCATTAACTACTTGACGTAATTTTAAAAAATAAAGATCTTTACAAGAAATACTATTATTCTGATATTTTGAAGAAGTGTTAAAGAATACATTCTTTCTTTCCTTAACCATATTTTCTAAAATTTCCTTAGAAACAAAGGAACAATTCGTTATAATTGGAACTAAATTTTTAATTACATCGTCTTTTTTTTCAAAAATACTTAATGGATATTTATCACCATTAAAAATATCAACCGCGTCATGATAATGTAATCGAACGATGGTATATATATCCTCCGATGAATTGAAAACTCTATTTGCGTTTAAAACACATAAATATAAATTTTCTGTAGATATTTTTTTTGATGAAAACATTTATATCACTTCCTTTGTTTACATATTATAACATACTTTGATTGTTTATTTCTTTTATATTTAAAAACTTTATCATTTCAATTTCACTTTTATAAAAAAATGTGATAAAATATTATAACATTTAACAAGGAGGTTTCTATGAATAACATTTTTATTTTTGGACATCAAAAACCAGATACCGATAGTATTACAAGTGCGATTGCGTTATCTTATTTAAAAAATCAATTAGGTGAACACACAGAGGCTAGAGCTTTAGGTTCTTTAAATAAGGAGACTTTATTTGCTTTAGATTACTTTAAGATGGAAGAACCAAAACGTTTAAATAGTGTACGTATGCAAGTAAAAGATGTTCATTATTTAAAGGATCATTTTATTGATACTCATTATTCCGTTTTAGACACATTCAATTACATGATGACTCATCGTATTACAACACTACCTATCATTGATAGAGAAAATCGCAAACTATTAGGTATTGTATCTATGAAAGATATTTCAAAAGATTTAATTAGTGGAAATATTCATAAATTATATACTTCTTTTGAAAATCTTACGAAAGCTATTGATGGTGAGGAAGTTCTTCGTTTTGATGATGAAATTACTGGAAATATCATGATCGCATCGTATAGTAAAAAAATGATTTTAAATCATGTAGATTTAAATGAAGATACAATTTTAATTGTTGGAAACAGGTATGACGTTATTGAACATGCGATTGACTCAAAAGTTAATTGTATTATTTTAACGGGAAATGAAATGATTGATGAACATTTACTTGAAAAAGCAAAGAAAAATAAAGTTGATATTATTCGTACAAGTCATGATACTTTCTCTACATCAAAACATATTGGATTAAGTAATTATATTGAATCTATTTTAAATAATCAAAACATTATTACCTTTGATGAAAATGATACCCTAGATTATGTAAAACAAGTAGCGGCAGATGTGAAATACAGTAATTATCCTGTAGTTAATAAAGAAGAAGAATGTCTGGGAATTATTCGTTTAGGTGACTTAGATGATGTAGATAAAAAACGTGTGATTTTAGTAGATCATAATGAATATGAACAAAGTGTTGATGGTCTAAATCAGGCAGAAATTGTAGAAATTATTGATCACCATAAAATTGGTACCATTGGAACAGATCTTCCTATTAATTTCCGTAATATGCCTGTAGGTAGTACAAACACAATTCTTTATTTACTTTACAAAGAAAATCATATTGAAATACCAAAGAAAATCGCTGGGATGATGTTATCTGGAATTTTATCAGATACACTCATTTTAAAATCTCCAACTTCAACAGCGTTTGATAAAGAAGCCTTACTTGCTTTATCAGAGATTGCTGGTGTAGACTATGAAGACTATGGGATGAAAATGTTTAAAGCTGCATCTTCTTTAGATGGAATGACCAAAGAACAAGTATTATATAGTGATTTCAAGAATTTCCATATGAATGATCATACGGTTGGTATTGGACAAGTATTAACCTTAGATATTGAACAAATCAAAAAAGATGAGGATTCTTATATCGAATTATTAAATGAAGAAGCAGAAAATAAGAATTATGATATTGTTGGATTATTCATTACAGATATTATTAACCAAGGTTCTTACATTTATTTTAATCATTCAAGTAAAGATGTTTGGAAACATGCCTTTGGGTTGAAAAAATTAGAACAAGGAACATTCATTAAAGATTGTATTTCTAGAAAAAAACAAATTGTTCCAGGAATTATGAAAATATTAGATTAAAAAAGAAGTTTTCTTTTATGAAAACCTCTTTTTTTTGTTTACATTTTTTTCTTATAAATTTATAGCGCTTATACATTTTCAAAATATTATATTTCTAAGTTGTACCTATATTTATCAATTATAATGCTTTTTTGATTGCCTCCATTAAGTCAATGAGATAGAAAATAAAATGTTTATCTAATTTTACGGTATCTAAAACAATAATAAGTTCTCCACGAATCATTTTAAAACGAAACATTCTACTAATACTATTTACTTCCATAAATAAAATATCTCCATTGATTTTTTCGGTTAATTCTTTTGGCAATGTTACTTCGACAAAATTACGTAATTGTTTTACTTTTGTAATGTGGTACATAGAAGCAAGTTTTTCAAACCATTCTTCATGCATATAAATATAAAGTTCATCACTGATTTTCCCAAAACGATCTTCTAATTCAGTTTTAATTTTATTTAATTTATCATAAGAATCGATACTATTAATTTTTTTATGAATTTCAATTTTAAGTTCTTCATCGGCAACATAATTGTCCTCAATCGTTGTTTCTACTTCGATTAATGGTTGATTACTTGTAGATTCAATTTTTTCCACAGGATTTCCCTTTAATTCTTCCACTTTTTCATTTAACATTTTAAGAAATAATTCTACTCCAACACTATCAATAAATCCAGCTTGTTCACTTCCTAGAATGTCCCCCGCTCCACGAATGGATAAATCTCTCATCGCGATCGCAAAACCACTTCCAAGTTCTGTAAAATCTTTAATTACTTTTAGTCGTTTAGTTGCAACCTCTGTTAATTGTTTTACAGGCTCATACATTAAATAACAATAGGCTATTTTATCACTACGCCCAACACGACCACGAATTTGATAAAGTTGAGCTAGACCAAAACGATCAGCATCCATAATAATCAAGGTATTTACTCTTGGAATATCAATTCCTGTTTCAATAATGGTTGTACAAATCATCACATCATATTCATGATTCGTAAATTTTACCATAACATCTTCTAGTTGGTGTTGATTCATTTGTCCATGGGCACTAATAATTCGAGCATCTGGTACTAATTCCTGGATCTTACGAACTTGATACTCCATATCCTTTACTCGGTTATAAAGAATAAATACTTGTCCATCACGAGATAACTCTTTATAAATAGCATCTTTAATCATTGCTTTATTTTCAGCCAAAACATAAGTTTGAACAGGATAACGATTAACAGGTGCGGTTTCAATTAGTGAAAGATTTCTTAAGCCAGACATAGACATTTGAAGTGTTCGTGGAATAGGTGTTGCCGAAAGGGTTAAAACATCAACATTGGTTTTATATTGTTTGATTTTTTCCTTATGTTTTACACCAAAACGTTGTTCCTCATCCACCACTAGTAGTCCTAAATCATGGTAAACGACATCATCACTTAAAATACGATGGGTTCCAATTAATAAGTCTATTTTACCTTCTTTTAATCGTTTTAAAATCGAGTTTGTTTCTTTCGCTGAAACAAAACGATTTAACAAGGCAATATTTACTGGAAATGAACGGAATCTTTCTATCGCATTTTCATAATGTTGACTTGATAAAATTGTTGTGGGACAAAGAAGTGCACATTGCTTTCCATCCATAATAGCTTTAAAAATTGCTCGAAAAGCGACTTCTGTTTTTCCAAAACCTACATCCCCACAAAGCAAACGATCCATAGGTACATCCTTTTCCATATCCTCTTTAATCTCTCTAATAACCTTTAACTGATCCTCTGTTTCTTGATATGGAAATTCTGCTTCAAATAATGCTTGTTCCTCGGTATCTTTACTATAGCGATACCCTTTTGTTTTTTCACGTTCTGCATATAATTTTAATAAATCACCAGCAATACTTTCAATTTTTTTCTTAACTTTTAATTTCGTTTTCTCCCATTCTGTACTACCTAGTTTATTTAGTTTTGGTGTTAATCCATCATTCGCAGAATATTTTGTAATAAATTCAATTTTCTCTACAGGAATATATAATTTATCTTGATCCTTATATTCAATTTGTAAATAGTCTTTTTTTAAACCACCCTTTGTTAAGGTCTTAATTCCTAAATATTTCCCAATACCATGAATATTGTGAACAATGTAATCCCCAGCATTTAATTTACTGATATCACGAATTTTTGTTCCTAATTTATAATTGGTTTTAAATGTCGGACGATATTCCTTTTTTCCAAAGATTTCTTGTTCAGAAAGAACAATGATATCATTAAAAACAAAACCTTCTCTTATTTTTTTTATGATAATATTAACATGATGATCATATAAATCATTTTCATTGGTTAAAATAGTTTTAATATTGATGAAGGCATCTTCTAATTTTGAAGCTTGATAACGATTATTCACACAAACAACAACATAACGATAATTTTTTAAATATTCTTTTAATTGATGTTCGATATCTTTTAAGGAACCTTTTAACGATGGAATTTCTTTCGTTTGATAGGTTATTCTAGTCAAATCTTTATCTAAACGATTATCAAAATTATTTAAATAGACTGTTGAAGTTACTGGAATTTCTTCTAAATCAAACATATATTTTGTATTTGAATTTATTTTACTATCTACATTATATTCAAAAATTTCATTTTGAAGAATTTGATAACTATTTTCTAAATCATGATAAGAAATATAAAAAACAACAGGATTTTTTAAGTACGAATTAATATTTACCACATCAATATACTTTGGTAAATCTTTTTGTTTAATTTCTTCCTCTGCAGATATTGGAACAATGGTTTCAGTAAATGGAACAAGATGAATTTCATCCAAAGTTTGTTCTGTAAGTTGGGTATCGATATTAAATGTACGAATGGAATCAATCGTATCTCCCCAAAATTCAATACGAATAGGTGCTGCTTCATTTAGTGGAAAAACATCAATCACAAAACCACGAACAGCCATTTCACCCGTTGCGTTGACTGTTACTTCCCTGCGATATCCCATCGCATATAGTTTTTTGATAAAGTCATCCATGGAACATTCTTCATCAACTGTTAAATGAAGCATATGATCTTGATAAATCTTTTGGGTTGGTAAATATCTTAAATAACCCATTAAATTTGTTACAACAATAGAATTCTCTTCTTTTAGTAAGGCATTCAATGTTTCTAATCTCTCTATTTTTAACTCTGGACTAATCGCAAGAGCTTCACTTGTTAAAAAGTCATCCATTGGAAAAAAATATACATGATCTGTATAATTAAGTAAAGATTGATAAAGTTTATTAGCTTCAAATAGACTAGATGTAACAACCACCATCGATTGTTTTTTTTCTTTAAAATAATTTGAAAGATAAAGAGCTTTTGTTTCATCGGTTAACCCTAAAATCTCTTCATTATCAAAATCCTTTGTATTAAATAAATGATTAAACATAAGTGCCTCCTTACTACCCGAAAAAGGTGATACTTGAAAAAGTACCACTACTTATTATATTTATTCATGACATTATGAAATGTCATTGTTTTTGTATCTTCTAAAATATGCGTTACTAGATCAAAAGTATGATCTAATTGTTTTAATTCCTCTTTAGATAAATGTCCTAAGACGTAATCTTTAGTATCGATCTGTTTATTATTGGAAATTCCTATTTTAATTCGTTTATAGTTTTTTGTGCCTAAATGAAGTTCAATATTTTTAAGACCATTATGACCACCACTACTACCTTGATAACGAAGACGAATTCGACCTAATTCTAGATCTAAATCATCATGAATAATCAAGATATCTTCTATATCAATTTTATAAAATTTAACAAAATCTCGGAGGACTTCTCCAGATAAATTGATATACTTTTGAGGTTTTAATAAAATAACCTTTTCCCCTTGATCATTATATTCACCATATAATCCACCAAATTTTGATTTTGCAATACTTACACCTTTTTCTTTGGCGTAACGATCAAGTGCCATAAACCCCATATTATGACGTGTTTTTTCATATTCCCTTCCAGGATTTCCAAGTCCTACAATTAATTTCATTTTATCACGATCTTTCTATATGATAGGCATTATATACTTCACTTTTAGGTAACTTTCGCTCTTTTGAAACCAACTTAATCGCATCCTTCGAACTTTTCCCTTCTTTTATATAAAGATTTACATGTTCAACAAGCGTTAAATGATCAAAAGTTTTTTCTTCTTTATTTCCTTCTACAATGAAAACCATTTCACCTTTTGCCCCAATGATTTCCTTTTGAACATCAAGAATCGTTCCGCGATAAATTTCTTCAAAACGTTTACTTATTTCACGGGCTATAGAAATATTTCGATTTCCCAAACACTCTAAGACATCTTTTAATGTCTTTTCAATACGATGCGGTGCTTCATAAAAAATCATGGTAAAAGGTTGATCTTTTAAAGATTCAAGTTCTTTTTTTCGCTTACTCTCTTTACTATTTAAAAATCCATAGAAAAGAAAATGTTCCGCATTTAATCCTGAAGTAATAAGAGCTGGAATAAGGGCAGTTGCCCCTGGAAGTCCAACAACATTAAATCCAGCATCAATGGCTGATTTTGCTAAAGTATAACCTGGATCACTAACAATTGGCGTTCCTCGATCACTAACTAAACCAACATCATATCCATCATTTAAATAAGATAATAATTTATCTTTGTTTAATCCTTCATTATGATCATGACTAGCAATACATTTTTTCTTTATATTAAAGTGATGTAAAAGTTCATGGGTTACTCTTGTATCTTCTGAAAAAATAACTTCAACCTCATTTAACGTTTTTACTGCACGATATGTCATATCATCTAAATTTCCAATCGGTGTTGGAATTAAATATAGCGTTGGTTTTCCATTATAACTTTTTTGAGACATATCTTTTCACCCCTTATATAAATCTGGTTTATTTTAACAAAGTTTTCTTTTTTTGTAAAGTTTTTGGTTTTGAAGAAAAAGAATTTTTTTGAATGCGATTGTCAATAGATCTTGCAAACTTTAAAATGCCTGGTGTATATAATGAATCTTGATTTAATTTTTTCTTTAAAGAAGACTCATAAGAAAAAGAACCAAAGAAATATTCATTTAGTTTTTTTGTTTCTTCATTTAAAAATTGTTGATTTTCTATTGATTTCATATTAATTTTCCTTAAACATTTTTTTTATTTCTTCTGTATATTCATTATCTTTTGTATGCGTATATAATGGAGATAAAACTTTTAATCCTGGTTTACCATTTTTTGTTCCTTCTATTAATAAAATATTCGCATCCATCCCCGGTTTAGGATAAATAAGCTGAATTTTTTTAGGTTCTATATTATTCTTTCGCATACACTCTAGTATATCTAGTAAACGTTCTGGACGATGAACAATGGCTAAATTACCATTGTTTTTTAAAAGCTTTTTAGAAATTTTTATAACGTCATAAACGTTTAATGTAAATTCATGACGAGCAATTTTTTTATACTCGCTGAGATTCTTTTTCTCACTAGATTCTACTGGGAAATATGGAGGATTACATACAATCGTATCATAAGTATCACTTTCGATTTGTTGATATAATTCCTTAATATCTGCATGAACAACCTCAATTTGATCTTCTAAATGGTTTTGTTCAATAGAACGTTTTGCCATTGAAAACACTTTTTCTTGATATTCAACAGCGGTAATATGCGCTTTTGTTTTTGTTGTTAAAATCATCGATATGGGTGCATTCCCGCAACCTATATCCATAATTTTTTTGACCTTTGAATTTAAGGTAACAAAATTAGGTAACAATACAGAATCTAGAGAAAAACTAAACATTTCTGTATTTTGAATGATTTTTAAATGATTAAATTCTAATAAATCATTGATTACTTCCACGTTTTTCTACCTTCACTTCTATGATTCCAATTTTAGGTATATCTACTTTAACAATATTTTTTAAAAGATCAAGATCAACAACTTTTCCAGTTCCTTGTTCTGTTTTATACATCGAACCGATCTTTGGCATATTTTTTTTACATCTAGTATAGCAATCATCTTCATATTTTAAACAACATAGAAGTCGTCCGCAAAGTCCATTAATTTTTGTTGGATTTAAAGCAATATTTTGATTTTTTGCCATTCCTATCGTTACAGAATCAAAATCTTTTAAGAATTTAGCGCAACACAATTCACGGCCACAACTACCTAATCCACCAATTTCTTTGGCTTTATCACGAACACCAACCTGACGTAATTCAATACGCGTGTGATAAACAGAGGCTAATTTTTTAGCTAACTCACGGAAGTCAATGCGAACATCGGATAAGAAACGAAACATTAATTGACTGCGATCAAATGTATAGTTCGCATCTAAAATTTTAATCTTCATATTTAATTCTTCGGCGAAGCTACGACATTTTTTTAATGCATAAGCAGCATCTTTTTCATTTCGCAAATGTTTTTTATAGTCTGCTTTTGTAGAAATACGAACGATTGGTTTTAAAGGAGAAGTCAGCTTGTTTTCTTCGATATCAAAAATATCAGTTACGACTTTTCCAAATTGTAAGCCACGTTCTGTTTCTACAATAACATTAATTCCTTTTTTATATTGTTTATGATTTGGAGAAAAATAATATATTCTACCCTTTTCTTCAAAGTTTACTCCAATAACTTCAATCATATTATCTTCTCCTTTCTAGCTCAATAATGAGCTTGTCCATAAATAAATTAATATTGGCATTTACTTTTAAATAATCTTTTAAATTAATAATCACATCTAAACGATCACATACTTCGTTCATACTTAATTTAGAAGCAAGCGAATCAATTATTTCTTTTTCATCTATAAATAATTCTATCTTTGAATGTAACCTCACATTCAAAATATCTTTATAAAAATACATTAATAGTTCCATTCCCTCAATCATCTTTTCTTTATCAGAAAATGTATCAAACCACAATTGCTTTATAGATAAAAGGACATCTTTATGAATCGTTTCATATTGTTCTACAAATTTTGTCACAGTTTTTATTTTATCGATATTCTTTTCATCAGAAAGATCTTCTTTAGAAATATCGTTGTCTTGTTTTATTAAATGCATTACTTTTTCTAACATGGATGATGTTTGATCACTCACATGATCATTTAATGGAATAATTTGACAACGAGATACTATTGTATTTAATAATTGATAAATATTATCTGTAAGTAAAATAGCAATAATATTTTCTTCTGGTTCTTCTAAAAATTTTAAAATGGAATTAGCAGCTGCAGCATTCATTTTTTCCGCTTCGTGAATAATATATACTTTTTTTGTACTTTCTACAGATTTTGTACTAAATTCTTTTTGTAATTGATCAATTTGTTCTTTTTTGATCCATAAACCGTCAGGTTCAATAATTTTTAATTCTGTAAAATTACCTTCATCGATTCGTTTACATTGTGTACAATTCATACATTGAGGATGATCTTTGTCAGCACTATTATGTGGACAAAGTAAATATTTAGCAAATGCCAGAGCAAATTTCTTTTTATTCGCGTAATGCTTAGTTTCAAATAAATAGGCATGGGAACAACGATCTTTTTTTATTGAATTGATTAAAATTTTATAAGCAATCGGTTGTTCTTGTTTATAATCGTCTAACATTTACTTCACCTCATTTTAAAACACTAACACTAAAATAACAATTAATGATAATAACGCAGGAATTCCAAAAACAGTTAGTAATCCTACCGTTATGATATTAATTGGAATTGATAAATCTAGGGGCGATACTATCAAATTATATCCATATAAGATAAATGCACTTACAATAATTCTTTTTACGATAACAAATATTTTTTTAAGCATACTTTCACCTCAATTCATTGTATGCTTAAAATGAAAAATTAGACAGGCTTTCGATCTTCTAAAGCCATTCCTAAAGTTAAAGAATCAATGTATTCCATATCCGCACCTAAAGGAATACCATGTGCTATTTTACTAACAACAACATCCATTCCTTCAAGTTTTTTTGAAATATAAAGTGCAGTCGTTTCTCCCTCAATACTAGGTCTTACTGCAAGTATAATTTCTTTAATATCTTCCTTTTTTATTCTTTCTATTAATGAGTCAATATGAATATCTTCTGGATTAATTCCATCAAGCGGGGAAATCAATCCATCCAATACATGATAGGTTCCATGATAAGTTCCTACTTTTTCAAAAGAAATGACATTCCTTGGTTCTTCTACTACACATACGGTTGTATGATTTCTTGTTGGATCGTTACAAATCATACAAGTGTCTTCTTCAGTAAGATGATGGCAAATTGAACAGCGTTTAATTTTTGTTTTAACATCAATCAATGAAGAAGAAAACATTCCAATAATTTCATCACTTAAATCCATAGAGGCAAGAGCCATACGTTCCGCTGTTTTCTCACCAATCCCTGGAAGTTTTTTATAACATTCAATTAAATTTCGAATTGTTTTTGGATAATTCATTATTAAAACATTCCTGGCATTCCCTGTGTATATTTTCCAAGTTTTTGTTCTGTCATTTTATCTACCTGATGTGATGCATCATTTACTGCGACTAAAATCATATCTTGTAAAGCTTCAATATCATCACGATCTAATTCATCGCTTTCAATTTTTACATTTAAAAGTTCTTTTTTCCCATTCATTTCAATCGTTACAAAAGATGATTTCCCAACAAATGTTGTTCCATCTATCTCTTCTTTTGCAGACATCATATCCTTTTGTAATTTTTGTGCTTGTTTCATCATTGCTTGTAAATTCATATTCTTCCTTCTTTCTATTCATATTCTACAATATTTCCAAATAAACTAGCCATCTTATCACCAGTTTCTTCTGATAATGTGGATAAAATTTCTTCTATTTGAAAATCTTCTTCTTGATAATGATATGTTTTTAATTTTTTATTAAATTCATTTTTGATTTGATCCCACTCTATTTGATCCGTAGAAATTAATTTTAATTTTTTATTAAAAATAACTTCAAACATTTTTTCCAATGATATTAAGTTTTCATTAAATAAATCCGAGCTTGTTACATCGGGATAAACATAGATTAAAGAGTCATTTCCCGCAGCCTTTAATTCTCCATCTAATACCATTGACGCTAGTTGATTATATTCTGGATCTAATATTTTAGATCGAATTTCATTTTCACTTGCTCTAAATTCTAATAATAATTTTTTATTAAAAGTTGCGAGTGTATTCTCAATACGACGATCTTTAATTCTTTTAATTTTTTGTTTTAATTCATCATTTTTTACAATTGAAGAATCCATTGATTGCTGTATTGTTTCTTCTGGTGGTATTGAATTTTCCTGTTTCAACTTTTGTTCTTCTTTTTCTAGTTGTTCCTGTTTTCTTTGATCTTCATGTTGAACTAGTTGTTCTTTTTTTATTTTTCTTTCATTTGATACTGGCACCGTTGTTGTTATATTATTTTGTGTATTTTGTACATTATTATTTTTTGATAACAATTTTATTAATTTCATTTCCAAAATAATTTTAGGAGAACTTGCGATTTTCATTTCTGGTAAAGCCTTATTTAATACATCAATCATCTCTATTAAATCACTGGTATTTATTTCCTGGGCAATATTTTGATAAATTTCTACATTATAATTATTATTCTTAAAATAATTAGGAACCTCATTCATTAATAGCAAATTACGTAAATACATAATAATTTCTTCGGTAAGTTTGATAAAATTTTTTCCAGCATGATTATATTCATCAAGTTTCAAAAAAGTATTTTCCAAATCTTTTTGAATAATAAATTGAATAAATTCTGTTAATTGAACTTGCGAAAGTGTACCATTAATCGCATGAACTTCTTGTACATCTATTTTTTCTTCTTCATCTACATATGAGATTACTTGATCTAACATACTAATAGAATCACGCATTCCACCATCAGATAGTCGTGCAATTTCATAAAGAGCTTCTTCTGTAATAGAAATGTTCTCTGTTCGAACAATCGTATTTAATCTTTCTACAATATCTTTTTCAGATATTTTTTCAAAATCGAAACGTTGACATCTAGACAAAATGGTATTGGGAATTTTATGAGGATCTGTAGTAGCTAAAATAAAAATAATATGAGCTGGTGGTTCCTCTAATGTTTTCAACAAGGCATTAAAAGCACCTACTGTAAGCATATGAACCTCATCAATGATATATATTTTATATTTTCCAGTAGATGGAACTAAACTAACTTTTGATTTTAATTCACGGATTTCATCTACCCCATTATTCGAAGCCGCATCAATTTCTATAATATCATTAGATTGCTTCAAATTATATTGCGTACAATTTACACATTCATTACATGGCTTAATACCATTAGGATGTTCACAGTTTACAATTTTAGCAATAATTTTTGCTATACTAGTTTTTCCTGTTCCCCTAGGTCCAGCAAATAAATATGCATGTGATAATTTATTATGCATAATTTCATTTATCAATGTTTTTGTTATAACACGTTGTCCAGCGATTTCATCTAATGTCGTTGGTCGATATTTACGATATAATGCTTGATACATAGGACCACCTCATCCTTTTTATTATACCATTTTTAGATTCAAAAATAAAAAGAATTAATTGTAAAATTAACCCCTTTTATCTTTAAAAAATGATTTTAATAAATCACTAGATTCTTGTTCGCAAATTCCTGATATAATTTCTACTTTATGATTATTTTTTGAATAATTTAAAATAGAATCAATACTATCTATATAACCAAATTTAGGATTTTTAGTACTATATACAACTTGTTTAATTCTGGATTGTAAAATAGCTCCTGCACACATCAAACAAGGTTCCATGGTGACATATAAAGTACATTCATTTAAATACCAACTATTCATATAATGACACGCCGCTTTAATAGCTAAAATTTCTGCATGTTGAGTAGCATCTTTATTTAATTCTTTTTTATTATGAGCTTTACAAATAATTTTATCTTTATAAACAATAATTGCTCCAACTGGAATATCATCATGTTCTAAAGATTTTTTTGCTTCTTCTAATGCAATTTTCATATATTTTTCATGCATATTACCACCTACTTTATTAAGAATTAAAAAGACGCACACAATAAGAGGACCTTAAGGCTGCTGTCTTCCGACTCTGACCTGATTCAATCATTATTGTTGCGTCGTATATAATATAAACTATTTTAATTAAATATGCAAGAACTTTTATTATTGTTTCTATGTTTCACGTGAAACATTCTTCCGTTTTATTATCTTTTCTTATCTTATTTATTTCTTCTACCTATGTTTCACGTGAAACGTTCTTCCGTTTTATTATCTTTTCTTATCCTATTTGTTTCTTCTACCTATGTTTCACGTGAAACATTCTTTCTTTTTATTATCTTTTCTTATCCTATTTGCTTCTTCTACCTATGTTTCACGTGAAACATTCTTTCTTTTTATTATCTTTCTTACTTTATTTGTTTCTTCTACCTATGTTTCACGTGAAACATTCTTTCTTTTTATTATCTTTCTTA
>JAETPN010000020.1 GCA_021771185.1 Bacillota bacterium
AAAAAGGATTAAAAAAGGGAATAGAAAAAGGCCTTGAAAAAGGATTAGAAGAAGGAATAGAAAAGGGAATGAAACAGGGCCTAGAGAAAGGTCTTGAACAAGGAATTGAACAAGGATCTCTAGAAACAAAACGCGAGACTGCTCGACGTTTAAAATCATTAGGGATTGATGTGGATGTTATTGTAAATGCTACATTGTTATCTAAAAAGGAAATTGAAATGTTATAAGATTAACATTTCTTTTTTTGTTTTAGAAGCTAAAAAAAAAGAGAATGCTCTCTTTTTAAAATATAATATATTGGTTTGTATCATAAAGCTTCCCATTAATACGCATATAAATATAATATTTTCCGTGTAGTCCTTCTTTGTTAATATATTTTGTAACTGAAATGCCATTTTTCTTTTCTTTTTCATTAAAAACATCAACACACATTGCAGTATAAGGTTTTTTGGAAATTGCCATATGATATGCTTTTGTATCAAAAACATTGTCTAAAATGATATCTACCTGATCACCTTTTTTAAATGTTCCAGTAATACTTAAGCGATCTACTTCTTCTGTAAACTCAATCTTTTTTTCTTTTTTGATGGTACTAAATTTTTTTGCAAAGAGATAGAAATATGCTTTTTTTCCATCTTCTTTTGTTTTTCCCATCGATCCTAGACGTTTTCCTTTTCCAGGTTTAAAGACACTATTACTATAAAGACTTAATTTTTCTGTACGATAATTATTCGTAGGTAAGTTCATTTCAAAAATAACTTCTTCGTTTTTTATTTCAATAATTGTACTATTTAGTTCATCTGCATGTCCCATACTTGCTGGAACGTTTAATATGTTTCCGTTTTTCTTTGCTTGTCCACCAGAAATAATTAAGTAATGATTTTCGTCCAAATAGTCGCTTTCTGAAATATATGGTGAATAAAAGTTGGATCCTAGACGTTTTCCATATTCCCACACCTGTTCAATGGTTTTATCATTTTGATTTAATTTATAAATGACTGCGCGACTATAATTATTTTTAACAGAAACACTTGTCTTTTCTTCTTTTGAACGGTTATTTCCATTATCAAAGACCATAACATTTCCATTTGGTAAGATACTCGCTGCATGCTGAGCCCATTGCCATTCAAAATTGTCCCCAACAGGCTTGAAGAAGTAAGGTTGATATTTCTTGCTCCATCCATCTGGATTTCCAATAATCCAGTTTAATTCGTTGGTAGTATAGTCTAGATTAATAATGGCATCTTGATGTCTTCCAGAAAGTGTGATAGAATTTGTGTTTTTATCATACCAGACAGAGTTATTATGAAACCAATCATATTCCGTCCAATTTAAACTTTTTCCTTCTGTAGGGTCTAAAATATCTTCTAAATCGATCGTTTTTACAATATCTCCCGTCGCACGATCTACTTCAACAATCGTGTCTTCTACAGTTCCTTTTTCAAAATGATCTGATGCGACTAAAAGATTTCCGTTATCCATTTCAAAAACATCATGATGATATCCACCAGGAAGACTATATTCATAGTAAACTTTTCCAAGAAGATCCATTTCCATCAATCCGGTAGTATAGTAGGGTGGATTAATTAATCGATTGGTACTTAACATAAGATTTCCGTTATCTAAGCGTTGAATATCCCAAATAAAATTTTCTGTAAGATACCAACGAACATCTCCGTTTATATCGTATGCGGCAGTATATCCCTTGGAAGATGGCGTTACAAAGTAAAGTTCATTTTCCAAATCTTCTAAAGAAGACTCTACGTCTGTTGGCAGGATAAAATCTTTAGGTAAGGCTTCTGTTTTCATATGAATCAGATATTCCTTATTATTTACGGTTAAAATAATTTCATTATTTGTATCAGGATAAAGACCATAAACAGGTAATATATGCTTTTTCCCTGGTGTAAATGTTTTGGTAAACGTTGTATGCTCATCTTTTCCTTTTACTGTAATAGTTGGCGTGGTTAAATCCTTGGTTTCAAACAGGATTACTCCTGTAAGAGGGGAGATTCCATACGGGTTTACAATCACTTTAGGATGTTCAATCGTATAAGAAGAAGTATCTTTAAAAAGTTTCTCTTCTTTGTTTGCTTGTTCTGTGAACAAATCCTCCTTGATCGAAACTTCCTTCACACGTTCTACACGGTAAAAAATACAAACCGAACATAAGCATGAAAGAAAAATAAGTAAAATAATTTTTGTTTTTGTTTTCATAATTCCTCCTTATATATTTACTTATTTATTATAACACGTATTAAAGACTACATAAAGTAAAAATAAAAAAAGAGACTAAATTAGTCTCATTTCATCCTCTGTGAAAAATGGATGATTTTTATCAATATGATCATAGAATAAAATACCATTTAAATGATCAATTTCATGTTGAAAGGCAATGGCTAAATCTTCGCGTGCACGAACTTTAATTTTATTTCCTTCTTCATCATAACCTTCTACTGTAACACGAGCATACCTTGGAACATGTCCTTCAACTTCACGATCAACACTAAGGCAACCTTCTCCAGCGTCAGCCGCAATCATTTCAACCGAATTACTGATGATTTTTGGATTAATTACCACATAGTTTTCAAATACTTCATCATCTACTTCATAAACAATGACAATAATTCTTTTTTTTATTCCAAGTTGAGGGAAGGCAAGTCCCATCCCAGGTCGTAAATGATATTTTTTTTCATATTTTTCAATTTGACTATACGTTAAATGATCAATACAACGTTGAATTAGATTTTTATCTTCTTTACTGAGTGGAAAAGAAACATTGTTACTAACACTACGCAATACTTTTTCTTTTTCATCTAAAATATTTAATTTTTTGAACATTTTTTCCCTCCTTAAACGTTGCTATTGTACCACAGATCATGAAAAAAATCAAAAAAAGGCTAAGAAAACTTAGCCAATGATTATCTTACGAATCCACGTGATCCGATAACGATAACGAGTAAAATAAATAACACAAGAATGATGGCTGCACCATATCCGGAACCACCGCATCCACATGAAGAATATCCACCGCATGGATTTCCGCATCCATACCCTTGGTATCCACCGTAGTAGTACATAACTTTCCCTCCTTTACTCTAGTATATTTTATTATTTTTCTTAAAAGATGTTCATAGTAATAACCCAAAGTGTTTTGACAAAAGATTCATTTGTGTTTATAATATACGTTAATTCATGTGGATGGGGGAAATATTATGAGATGTACGGAAGAACAGTTGGAAAGAAAATGGCAACAATATTTTACAATATCAATGCAGTATTATATTGAATTTTCAAATTTGGATGTTCCATATGATAAGGTTTATAATAAAGTTTTTTTAGGACATTGGATTAGTAGGCAACGTGTTTTATATCATCAAGGGAAATTACCAGAAGAAAAAATAAATGCTCTTCATTCCATTGGAATGATTTGGGCTAAACATCGTAAAACGAGACAGAAAAAGAGTATGTTGAAACCTTCGAAGAAAGATAAAATGGTTGAAAAAGAACGCCAGGAGTGGATGAAATATTACTATCAGTTTAAAGAATCTTGTTTTCAAAATGCGGAGTTAAAAAAATGGCTAGAAAGTCAATTAGTTCTTATGAATCAGGGAAAATTAAGCCCAGAACGTGAACGTTTGCTTGTTCGAAAGGGTATTTATAAAACAGAAACTTATTATCAATTTGTAAGAAAAATGGCCCGTAAAATGTTTAGGAACATTGTCTTATATTACAAAGATCATCATACATTCCCTTTAGATGAGGATATTCCTATGTGTTTAGATAAAACATTAGATGAATGGTGTATTTATTTTGATTGTAACATGAATGGTATTTTATCTGATAAAGAATATTATGTTTGGAAAAAAATTGTAAAAAAACGTGTTGTTTCTAATGTAAAATTGAAAGAAAAAGTCTTAAAAAAATAACTTTTTCTTTTTTACTATATTCAAAAAAACGATAATATGATATGATTATTTAAGGTGAAGATATGAAAAAGACAGTACGATCAATCTTTCAATTAGTTGCAGATATGGATAAAGGACTTTTAATTTCGACCATTATTCTTTTTTCTTTTGGTCTTTTAAATATTGTGACAGCCTCCAGTAGTGAGGCAACGGCCAATAATACTTCTTTATATTATTTCTTTTATCAACAATTAAAAATGATTTTCCTTGGGGTTGTTGCGGGAATATTTATTTTAAATATTGATACCAAGAAATATCCACCCTTTGCAGTTTTAGGGTTTGTCACAATTGGATTTATTCTCTTTTATTTAAGTTTATATGGGAGTGATTATCGTGGAAGTCGTAACTGGATTAAAATTGGACCTGTACGATTCCAACCTTCTGAATTTGCAAAACCTGTCGTGATTGTTTGTTTATCTTTGATGTTTGAAAAATATGCGGCGAAGTTAAGAAACCGAAAAATTCCACATACAGATCTTATCGCTAAAATTTTAATTGTTGGTTTATTATTTCCAGTTATTATCTTTTTACAAAAAGACTTTGGGACCATGTTTATTTTATTAATGACCTTTGGTATTTTATTCCTTGCGAGTCCTATTTTACGGTTAGATAAAGTTCGGGCAATTGGTATTATGATTTTTGTAGCGGTGTTAGGTGCGTTTGGAATGTATATGGGAAAAGGTTATATCCTTTCAGCAGAACAATTGGACCGTTTTGACTTTTTTAATCCATGTCAAAAGTATGAAACGGGTGGATATCAAATATGTAACGGATATATCGCTATTAATGATGGAGGAATTTGGGGGTTAGGACCTGGAAAAAGTAAGCAAAAGTATTCTTATATTCCAGAACCACATACTGATAGTGTGTTTGCGATTATCGCCGAAGAATATGGCTTTTTAAAAAGTACATTGATCTTTTTACTTTATTTATATGTTTTAAAACGTATTATTAATCTTGCTTGTAAGGCGAGTACCTTACGTGGTAGATATATGTGTTTAGGCGTAGCAACATATATCTTTATGCATATTTTAGTTAATTTAGGTGGGCTTTTTGGAGTTATGCCACTAACTGGTGTACCACTTCCTTTCTTAAGTTATGGGGGATCTTTCGCAATTTCTTTAATTGTGTCACTGGCAATTGTACAAAGAGTTCATATTGAAACAAAAAGACAAAAAATATTTAAATAGTTATTATTTGATTAAAAATTTCCTATATATATAACATGCACTGTAATCATATAAGACCTGTATTATTGGGAAGAGGTTGATGTAAATGTGGAGAAAAGTTAAAAGAAAATTTCGTAATATAAGTAAAACACAAACTATGATAGGGGCTTGTTTACTATGTATTCTTTTTATTACAGTCGGATATGCTGTTATGAGTCAAGTGTTGAAAATTAATGGGTATGCGACTATTGATGCTGGAGATGGAATGATCTTTACTAGTATTGAAACGAGTTCAAACAATGGTGCCAGTAT
>JAETPN010000008.1 GCA_021771185.1 Bacillota bacterium
GGACTGAGTACAGACTATGTTACAAAAAATTTTTTAAAACTTTATAGTATGGTCTAGGTTGATAATTTTTAGAAAAAATACCCATTATATGGGTATTTTTGTTTTTGATTAGTGGAGATATGGATCATTTATGTATGGTGGTATTGAGACACAATTATTATGTTTTCAATATTATTTTGAATATGTATTTAAAATAAAAAAGTCTTTTAAATAAAGACTTTTATAAACATAAATGGTGTCCTGTACAGAATTCGAATCTGTGACCCTTTGATTAAAAGTCAAATGCTCTACCGGCTGAGCTAACAGGACATATAAATAATAAGTGGCTGCCTCGGCTAGATTCGAACTAGCGCATGCCACAGTCAAAGTGTGGTGCCTTACCGCTTGGCTACGAGGCAATATATTTCAGGATACCACCACATAAAGAAAATGGTGGGAGGAGATGGATTCGAACCATCGAACCCGAAGGAACAGATTTACAGTCTGCCGCGTTTGACCGCTTCGCTATCCTCCCTCAAATATGGTGCCGAAAGCAGGACTTGAACCCGCAACCTACTGATTACAAGTCAGTTGCTCTACCAGTTGAGCCATTTCGGCAAAAATAATGGTGGGCGATATAGGACTCGAACCTATGACCCCCTGCTTGTAAGGCAGGTGCTCTAACCAACTGAGCTAATCGCCCATGCATGAGTGCTTGGACAGTTATAAATATACCATGTCTAGCATTCAATGTCAATAATAAATAGCGAAATTTTTAATTTTTTTGCTTTTTAAGGCTATCATTAATCCAACCTGGCAATTTTTTTGCTAAAGTTGTGAAACCAGATGCGGTTTCTTCAATCATTTTACGACGAACGTAACCATCTTTTTTATAGATAATATTTTTGATACTAAGCTTTAAATGATTGCTTTCTTCATCCACTTCTAAAATTTCTACATAAATTTGATCCCCGATGTTTACAAAATCATGTACATCTTTTACAAATGAATGAGAAAGTTCTGAAATATGTATTAATCCACTGTAAAATTGGTCAAACGAAATGAACACTCCGTAAGATTCAATGCCAGTTACGGTTCCTTTTACAATGTTTCCTTTCTCATATTTTGTCATGCTTCCACCTCGTTAAAATATTATAACATATTATTTTTTTAAATTCTACTTTACGTTTTTATGTTAGAATAGTATAATATAAACATTAAAGGTGGTGTGTCAATGTTAACTATAGAGGAAAAAATCGTTGATGTTATTAATAGATTACGTCCATTTCTTATTAATGATGGTGGAAATGTGGAGTTTGTAAAATATGAGGATCATATTGTTTATATTCGCATGATGGGGGCATGTGCCAATTGTATGATGTTAGATGTTACATTAAAAGATGGAATTGAAGCAATGATTAAAGATGAAGTTCCAGAAGTAGAGGCAGTTTTAAATATAGAAGAATTGTAAAATTCTTTTTTTTAATATCTTCCATAGAATTTAAACCAATCAATTTCAGGCAATCTTGTATATTGCTGAATCGTATAATATAGTTCGACTAATAATTCTTCAAAATCTTTATTTTTTTCAATGATTTTAAGAATTTCTTTCTCTGCTTTATCACCTCTCATAATCATCTCAAAATAATCAAAATAATATGACGGAAAGAGCATTCTTGCGAAGAATAATAAATATTCTTCGGAATTTAAGGATTGATTTAGAAAATCATTTAATTCATCCATGATATAGAAATTATGAATAAATTTATCCTTGAAATATTCAGCAACATCCCTAGTTCTGGAATCAATTACAAATTGTAATGAATTAAACAAATCAGAAAAGGTTGTCTTATGTGTTATTCTTTGATGTGATAAAACTAAATTGTAGTGTGTTCCTTCTAAATCTACAAAATTAAGTAGGGAAATAGCCATTTCTGCAAGTCCAATATAATAACTGCAACTTTTTCTAATAATGGGATACTTTTTTCCAAATTGATTAATTTGATATTCGAAATAGTCTATTTTAGAACTCCATAGATTTTTCCAGTTTATTTTCTTGTTTTGTTGAATGACGAATGATGTTTGTTCCTGAAAACGCAATAAATCTAATAAATTAATAGATTCTTTTGAGGTTTGAAATTGTTTAGTTAAAATATATGGAATATTGTTTACAGAAGTGATTAATTCGTTGTTTGTATTGGGAATAATTTGATGTACAAAGATTTGAAATTGTATAAGTTGATTGGAAAGATTATATAACTCTTTAATTTTCTGATAATCTACTGGAAGTGGTGAGAAAATGTAAGAGTTAGAATCAATTTCGAAGTAAAAAACTTTGTTGTTTTGGTGAATATTTGTAGGATATAGCTGATAATAATAGTTTAAGACGTTATTCACATATATTCACCTCATTTAAATTTATGAGATTTTGAATATTATTATGAATTTAAGTTTCATTTATAATCTGTTTAATTTGATTTAATTTATTTTTTTGCTCGATTGTTAATTTTTTTAATTCATAGTATTCCTTGACATAGTTTATGTTAGGAGCGTCTATTGTACTAATTTCATATTGATATTGTAAAGGATTGTATTCCTTTTGATAGCTTATTTTGCTTGTGTTAGAACTGGTTTGCAATTGGTAATCGTTAAAGTTTGAACTGATGAGATGGTGATAAAATGGGATTACTTTAAATGAACGGTTTGAAATTACAATAAAGGAATCACGATCTTCTACATGCAAATCCTGTATACTAGTTACAATACCCAGGCTACTTTCTTCCGAGATTTGTTTAATTATTTTTTGAAATTGTTCCCATTCCTGTTGTGTTGGTTGAACCCACATATCATCAGATCTTTTAATTGCCACATGATTATTTATATAGTAGATATTATTGTGTTTTTCTCTATGACTATTTGTATATATAAGATATTCTGATGTTTGAAATTTAAAATGGCGTACGAGTTGGTATGCTGACATAGAATTTAATATGTCAATAATATAAATAGTTTTCATAAAATTGCCTCCTATATTTTTATATTTATCAAAAAATGAATTTTTATGAGAAAAAAGCATAAATATATATAGAATATTTAGCAAAATGGCGGTATAAAATCAAAAATATTTGAAATTTTGGAAAAAAGTATTGTCAAATGCATAAATTTATTATATAATCTTAAGTGTCTTGAAAAAGGCGATTGTGCCTGAGTGGCGGAATAGGTAGACGCACAGGACTTAAAATCCTGCGAGGATCACACCTCATATCGGTTCAAGTCCGATCTTAGGCACCAAAATGTGGAGAAATACCCAAGTCTGGTTGAAGGGACCGGTCTTGAAAACCGGAAGGTCGGCAACGGCGCGGGGGTTCGAATCCCTCTTTCTCCGCCATAAATTTTTTGTAAAATATTCAAATGGTTTTAATGCCGCCTTCCTCGTTTATGATATGAGGTGTGCTCGTTTTATGAACCTACTTGAATATACATTAATATCGCGGGATGGAGCAGTGGTAGCTCGTTGGGCTCATAACCCAAAGGTCGCAGGTTCAAGTCCTGCTCCCGCAACCATTATTATTTTTTGGTCCCGTGGTGTAGCGGTTATCACGTCTGCCTGTCACGCAGAAGATCGCGAGTTCGATTCTCGTCGGGACCGCCATTTTATTTTGGCTTCGTAGCTCAGTCGGTAGAGCAGAGGACTGAAAATCCTCGTGTCGGTGGTTCGATTCCGCCCGAAGCCACCATTTTTTTAAGGTGGAACAAGTGCTCCCTTAGCTCAATTGGATAGAGCGTTAGACTACGGATCTAAAGGTTAGGGGTTCGACTCCCTTAGGGTGCACCATTTTAGCGGGAAATGGCTCAACTTGGTAGAGCACTTGGTTTGGGACCAAGGGGTTGCAGGTTCAAATCCTGTTTTCCCGACCATAATGAAATTAAGACTTCAATCGAGGTCTTTTTTATTATCTTTGTTCTGCAACCCCTTGCTCTCAAACATTCAAAATTAAACAAAAAATGGTTCAAAAGTAGGAATCGTTTCTTCATCATCCTTCGTTGAATATGGTTCAAATAATTTATGTAATTGGCTTGGATATATTCTAAAACAAGTGCCGTGATCATAAATCTCACCTTTTTTTTCACCTTTTTTATATACATAAACACAAAAAGTAACTGTAATACATCCTCTTTCTAATAAATCAATAAAACTTTTAAAATCTTTTAAATAAAAAAATTCGGCTTTTTTATATTTAAAATACACCACATTATTCTCAAACTTTCTTTCGGTTTTTATGTAGCAAAGAATGCTTAATTTTCTTCTTAATTTCTCCTCTAATACATCGAATTCCCAGTAGGCATCCTCGTATATAATTTTATCATTTTTGTCAAACACTAATAATCTTAATAATTGTTTATCACGTTCTACCTTGAGTTGAAAATAAAAATGATTTTCAAATTGAGTTTTTCGTTTTGTAGAAACATTTCCACCTAAATTTTTTCTATTTTCGAAAGTTTTATTTTGTTCTCCAAAATGTTCGGTTAAATACTTGATTTGGTATTCCTGTTCGCCTGAAGGTGCGGAACGAAATAAAGTGATTGGATAAGTTCCAGTCTCCTTATGAGTTTTAATTTCGATACCCATAAAATCTGGAATTTCAGAATTTTCAATTTCTTTGCCTAGAAGTTTTTCAAACGTTTGTCCAGCAGCACCACAACCCTGAAATTCACTTTTAATCCATTGTTTCTTTTTTATTTCATTAAATTTTGATTCAAGTATTTTTATATTTTCCTTTGTGATTTGATCGATAGTATCACCTCCTTTTATCCTGATTATAACAGCAAAAAAAACGATTTATAACAAAATTAATTTGTGATGAACACATTTAATTACTGGTAAATATAAAGTTAGCTATTAGTAAAAAACAATCATTTTTATATGAATTTTTTTTATATAGCAAACTGAAATTGAAATTAACAAAAAGTCAATATTATTTGCGAAAGTTTTACTTTGTGATATAATGTATTTGATATTATTTATGTGTGGTGGAATTATGGAATATATTTTAAATAAAGATATAGATGGAAAAGAGATAACACTTCGCCAGCTTCAGTTGGTTTTAGTAGATATTTTAAAAGATATTGATAAGGTTTGTAAAAAAAATAAAATAGAATATATCCTTTTTTCTGGTACAGCGTTAGGTGCAGTAAGGCATCAGGGGTTTATACCATGGGATGATGACTTAGATATTGCTGTTATGCGTGATCAATATGATAAATTTATAGAAGCTGTGAAAAAGGATTTACCTGATAAGTATGTCATCCAATGTTTTGATACAGATCCTCGATTTTTAGTTCCTTATCCTGCGGTCAAGATCCGTTTAAAGAATACCTTTTTAGCGGAAAAAAATATTTTTTTAAAAAATAAATGTTATGATTGTACAGGTATTTTTGTTGATGTGTTTGTGCTTAACTATGTCTCGGAGGACTGTAAACTTGATCGTAAGTGGCGAAGAAAAAATCTATGGTTATCTTATTTGATTACTTTGTTAGAAAATTTGGATATTAATCCGGTTTATTTAAAAAGAAAATTTATAAAAAATGCGATTGATTATGGTAATCTTAATCGTGGTAGTAAATTAATTGGTGATGAAATTACGTGGGTTTATCGTAATATTAATAAGCCTTATGTTTACAAGAAAGAAGATATTTTTCCAACAAAAAAAGTATTATTTGAAGGATTAAAGTTACCAATGCCTAATAATCCAGAAGGTTTATTAACACCACATTATGGACGTGATTATATGACACCAATTCCACAAAAAAAACAAAAGCCAACACATGTGACCTTTGTTAGTTTAAGTAGTGATTGTTCCAATAAAAATAGACCTCATTTTCCATTTCAAAATTTAATGATGGTATTTTCAATGACGGCGTTAATTTTGGTTGTATGGGCTTTAATTTTGTTTGATGAAGTAAGTTTCTTTATGTCTGGTATGGCTATTATTTTATTAGGAATTGTATTAATGCTTTTAATTAATAGAAAAAGTTAGATAAAACGTATTATTGGTTATCTAACTTTTTTTGTTGCTCATATAGTTGCTGAAAAATTTCTAAATGTCTTTGTTCATCTAGGATAATTCGATCTAATAATTCACGGATGTATTTATCGTTAATACTTTCCTTGTGACTAATGTAGTTTTCGATGGCTATGGTTTCGGCTTTGATATCTTGTTTTAGCATATTGGGTAATGAGGTTGTATAGTTTACACTTGAGGAAGACCAGAAGTGTTTGATGTTATCTTGTGAATATGTTACATATTTTGGCGCTATACCTAATAATTTTATAGTTTCACCTAAAAGTTCTAAATGTTTCATTTCGACAATAGCGATGTGATGTAAAACTGCTGAAATTGTAGGATTTTGATCAGATAAAACAAATGCTTGATAAGTATATAGATGAATGGCAGTATCTTCACTGATCATTCCAGCGTAATCTTGAGATAAAATTTTAGCATATTCAATATTTTCAGTTTCTACACGAGGTTTAGGATAGGGTAAATTTACTTGATAATTCATTATGATCACCTGTTCTAAATATATTCTAATATTTACGAAAGATGTTTAAATATGGTATGATAATACAAATTGAGGTGATTCCATGGAAAAATATCGTGAAATTGAAAAGAGTATTATAAAGAAATTTAGGAAACCTATATGGTCTAAGTTTGTTAAAGCTGTTAAAGACTATCAACTAATTCAGGAAGGGGATAAGATTGCGGTATGTATTTCTGGTGGAAAAGATTCAATGTTACTTGCAAAATGTATGCAAGAGCTTTATCGTCATGGTCAGTTTAAATTTGACGTAGAGTTTATTGTGATGGATCCTGGTTATACTTCGGAACATCGTCAGTTGATTATGGAAAATGCTGAAATGTTATCAATTCCTATTCATATTTTTGAAACGAACATTTTTGATTCGGTTTTTAATGTTAAAGATGGAAGTCCGTGTTATTTATGTGCGAGAATGCGCCGGGGACACCTATATTCTTACGCAAAATCTTTGGGATGTAATAAAATAGCTTTGGGGCATCACTTTAATGATGTAATCGAAACTATTTTATTAAATATATTGTATGGTGGGGAAGTAAAAACAATGATGCCAAAGCTTCATAGTCAACATTTCGAAGGCTTAGAATTGATTCGTCCTTTATATTTAGTTAGAGAAGAGGATATTATTCACTGGAAAGAATATAATGATTTAACTTTCTTGAACTGTGCTTGCCGTTTTACCTTGGAAACAGATGTTGACCGTGAAGGTAAGTCGAAACGAAAAAAGGTCAAAGAATTAATCGAAAATTTACAAAAAGAAAATTCATATGTTGAAAAAAGTATTTTTAGAAGTGTAGAGAATATTAATCTGAATTCTATTATTGGTTATGTTGATGAGGGTAAAAAAGGTCATTTTTTGGACCATTATGAAGAAAAATAGGGATTATTTTCTTCATTTTTTTATAAAAAGTGTTGCTTTTATTAAAATATTATGTTATTATGTATATGCGTTTAAAAAACGGGGAATTAGCTCAGTTGGCTCAGAGCACCTGCCTTGCACGCAGGGGGTCAAGGGTTCGAGTCCCTTATTCTCCACCATAATGTAATTAACCCTTGAATTTCAAGGGTTTTTATTTTGCTCTATACTATTTACCTACTATTTTTTTATAAATTATCTAAAAAATTTACATTGTGAATGTATATACAATTTAATATCTATTGGGTTTGTTCTGCTTGATGAATTTGACAAATTGTTAAAAATGTTTATAATAAATCCCAATAGCAAGGGGAATATTTATGGAAAAAGCAATGACGTTAACAGTATGTACGCAAAATGTGAAACATTATTTTTCAAAGATGAAAGCAGATTCTTTTAAAGTGGAAAATTTTGAATTAATTAATATGTGTAAAATTGAGGGGTTAGATTTATGTGGATTACAGGAGATGACTGGCCCTCGTCATCGAAATTTAGTTCAACAATTAGCTCAGAATCAACTTCATATTAAAGGGCGAGGAAGATACTTTGGAATTCCTTGTATTGATGAATATAATAGTTTAATCGTTAATCATGATAAGTTTAAGGTTGTTTCTTCTAAGACGTATTCTTTACCATGGATACATGATGTTAAAAATCAAATGAAAAGTGGAGCATTTATGCCAAGAATTGCGCATGTGGTTACATTAGAAACTAAAATTTGTGGTCGCATTTGTATTGTAGTAACACATTTAGATTATCAAAGTCCTAAGGTGCAAAAATTACAATTAGATAAACTAACAAAAATTTTAGCAACAATTTCTGAACCAACTATTTTGATGGGCGACTTTAATATGTTTCCAACAAATGATCTTTTTAAAATTTATAAAAAAGAATGGCAAGAACATTTTGGGTTAATGTTAACTACAGTTACTGGTCAAAAAACATGGATGGGAAGTGGAAATAATTTTCCAAAAGAAAATAAACCTTATGATTATATTTTTGCTACAAAAGAATTTGATGCAATTTATTCTGAAGTAATTGATTATCGTGAAGAGTTAAACACAGACCATAAGGGTGTAAAAACCTCCTTTGTTTTAACAAAGAAAAAATAATTAAATAAGAAGAGTAAAAATACTTTTCTTTTTTTTATTTTAATAAATATAATAGTAGTGCCCATGTATAAAAATTCTTTCATATGTTCATTTTATAGATAGAAAGATTAGGAGGATAAGATGAACTATATTTATGATATTTTATTAAACTTTAACGAAAACCTATATGATTTTTATGACTGGAATATGAAGGATGATATTAAACATATTCGTCGTATTCCGTTATTTAAAATATCTAGTGAAGATTTTACAAGTTTAAAAGAAAATGATGTCGTTGTTGATCAAGGATTATTAAATAAAATTTATAACAAAACAGAGATTTTTGAAAATCGAAAGATTCTTCGCTTAGATTATACGTGCCTATTTTCTGATGGTTTGGAAACCCTTGGTATTCGTTTTAATTCAGATGGAAAAAGCATTCAAAAAACAAGATTATTAATTGATGAAGATAGTGAAGTGATTGATCTTTGTGTTCATTTGAATGAAGAAACAATTGATTATAATACGATCTGCTTAAAGAAACCCAATTATTTAAAAACGAGAAAAGAAATTCAAACACATGATTATTTAGTGAAAGAGTTAGATAAATTAATTGAACGAAAAGATATGGAAAAGTTAAAATATTTATATTATGAATGTTTTAACAAAGTAGAAGAATCTATGGAATCTATGATGGAACATTTTAGACAAGAAATAGAAAATTCTTTTAATACTATCGCACCTAAATTAAATGACTTTTTTAAATTAACTTCTTTAAATAAATAAAAATTCACAATTGATGTGAATTTTATAACATATGGTGTAATTTTAAAAGTTCTACTAACATATCATCACGATATTGTGCAAGTGTTTCATCTGTATTTCCGATTTCTTTGGAACGGTTTTTAATGGTTTCGTCTACGCCTTTTCTAGCAATTTCTGGCCATTCTTTTGGAAACTCTTTAAAATCCGCCATATCTTCTAGCCAAAGATTAATGGAACTTTCTAAATGGTGGAATAATCCGTCAATTCCAACTTTTCCTCCACCTAGTTGAAAGACCATAGATGGTCCCATGATTCCCCAACGGATTCCTGGACCAAAGGTAACAGCTTTATCTGCATCTTCAATTGTACAGACTCCACGCATGACAAGTTCACAAACTTCACGGTAAAGTGCCATTTGTAGACGGTTACAGATGAATCCTAAAGCTTCTTTTTGAAGAACAATGGGAGCTTTTCCCATAAGTTCAAAAAATTCTTTTGCAATTACTACATTTTCTTCAGTTGTATATTCTCCTTTTGTAATTTCGACAAGTGGAATTAAATGAGGTGGATTGTATGGATGGGCACCAACAAATCGCTCTGGATGTTTTGAAACCTTTGCAATTTCAGTAATTAGCAAACCAGAGGTTGAACTAGCAATGATGGTTTTATCAGAAGTATATTTTTCCATTTCTAATATCATTTGATGTTTAATATCATAACTTTCTGGTCCAGATTCTTGGATAAATAAGGCATCTCTGACAGCCTCTTCCATGGATGTTGTATAGGAAATGCGACCTTCAATGATTTTTGTTTCATCTTCTGTTAGAAGTTGATTTCTTATAAATAATTTTAAACTTTCATGAATACGTTCTTTGGCAAGGTTTAAAGCTTCATCTGTAATATCGTATACATTAACATGAGCTCCCTTTAATGCAAATTGTAAGGCCCAACTGTATCCAATCACGCCAGCGCCTACACATGCAACTGTTTTAATTTCTTTTGCTTTCATAACATCGATCCTTTCTTACTGTATTATATCATGAAGGATTAAATTAAATTTTTGAAATTTATAAAATTTACAGTTTCATACAAATAAAATGTATTATTTTGTTTATTTGTTTGTTATAAAAGTAGTTGAAATGCCTTTAGAAAACTGTTATAATATAAAAAAACAAAGAAGTGGAGAGTACTATTTACCCCTGTTTTATAGCGAGTTTGGATGGTGCAAGCAAACAAAGAAGATAAATAGGAAGAACACCACGGAGTTGAATATCTGAATAAAGTAGGATATTTCGGGAAACCGTTATCAAATTAAGACCAAAGTAGGATGGCACCGTGCTTTATGCACTCCTACAACATGGTCTTTTTTTATTTAAGGAGGGATTATTATGATTATAGATGTTAAGGAATTATATCAAAAGGTAGATGACTATATGAACCATGAAGTAACACTTCAAGGATGGATTCGTAATCATCGTAAACAAAAGGAATTTGGGTTTATTGATTTTAATGATGGTACATTTTTCAAGACAACACAAATTGTATATGACAATAAGCTTGGTGATTTTGATGAAATTCAAAAGTTAAGAGTGGGTTCGGCTATTGAAGTTTGTGGGACAGTTATTGCTTCTCCTGCGAAAGGTCAAACATTTGAAATTCAATTGAAGTCATTAAAACTTTTAGGAGATTGTCCTGAAAATTACCCTATCCAACCAAAAAGACATACGAGAGAATTTTTGAGGGAGCAAGCGTATCTTCGCCCTAGAACCAATTTGTTTGGGGCTGTATTTCGTGTAAGAAGTGTAACAGCAATGGCAATCCATGAATACTTTCAAAGTCACAATTATGTATATACACATACGCCATTAATTACAACAACGGATTGTGAAGGATCTGATCAAATGTTTAAAATTACAACCTTAGATTTTAATCATTTACCAGAAGTTGATGGTCATGTTGATATGTCGAAAGATTTATTTGGAAAGCAAGCTTATGTAACTGGAACAGGGCAACTTCATGGGGAAGCTTTTGCGATGGCTTATAAACGTATTTATACGTTTGGGCCAACGTTCCGTACAGAAAATTCTAATACCAAAACTCATGCGAATGAATTTTGGATGATTGAGCCTGAAATTGCTTTTTGTGATTTAAATGGACTGATGGATATTGAAGAAGATATGTTAAAGTTTGTTGTGAATTATGTATTAGAACATTGTCCAGAAGAAATTAATTTCTTTGATCAATTTGTAGAAAAAGGATTAAAAGAAAAATTAACAAAATTAGTACAATCTACTTTTACGCGTATTACACATCATGATGTCGTGGATATTTTAAAACAAGCAGATGTAAAATGGGAATTTACACCAGATTATGGTGAAGATATTGCCAAGGAACATGAACGTTATATTACGGAGTATTTTAATGGACCTGTATTTATTACTGATTGGCCTAAAGATATTAAAGCATGGTATATGAAGGTAAATGAGGATGGTAAAACGGTGGCGGCTGTTGACCTTGAGGTTCCAGGGGCAGGTGAACTTATGGGTGGATCAGAACGTGAAGCAGATTATGATAAATTAATGGCTAGAATCGATGAAATGGGTGTTGATAAAAACACGGTAGATTGGTTCTGTAATTTACGTCGCTTTGGTGGATGTTATCATTCTGGCTTTGGTATGGGATTCGAACGTTTGTTGATTTATTTAACAGGTGTTGAAAATATTCGCGATGTTATTCCATTCCCAAGAACGCCTGGCAATTGTGATTATTAATGTAAATAAGGCAGTTAATCTGCTTTTTTTCTTGTTTTTTAAAACAATTTATAGTATGATAAAAATGAATATGAGGTGGTATCATGACTCTTTCTAAAAACAATCCTTTAATCAAAGAAGTAAAAAATTTATTATATATAGGAAATGATCATTTTAAAGATAAAGATGGCAATTTGTATGCAGTTGAAGAGGTATTTGCTCCATTAAATAGAGCAAAAGAAGATGTCTCTTTTGTGGAATATGGTTCTTCTTCAAAAAATGGTGGATATCATTATTATGATTATGAAAACTCTATTGTTGGTAATTATGAATTAGTTGTCCCAAATCAGTATAAAGAAGTACAACAAGCGTGTGATGAACAATTTCAACTTTATAAAGAAATTTGTAAATCACAAGGAAAAACGAATAAGATTATTCTTATTGGTGGAGCAACGTTACTAACACTTTCTCTAGGAACTGCTGCTATAGATCAAATGAAATATAATCATCAGGCGAATATTGAATATCTTAATACAAGAAAAGATAGAACGGTTTCTGCCATTGAAGTTTTTCTAATCAATCAAAGAAATGCTCTTTCTGGGACTTCAGCACTTACACATAGTCCGTTTAATATGAATGATGAGACTATTGAGTTAGAAGCTGAAGCGATGTTAAAAGTTTTTAAAACGAAATATAGTCCAGAGGAATTAGATCAAATGGTCTCTAATGGTGTATTAACTGATTTTGGGAAACAAGCGATTTTAAAATATTTTGATGAAAAAGTGTCGTTATATACAACAGAGATTCATCCACTTGAGTCTATGCAAGAGCAAGCAAATATCAATGTAACAGTAAGAACAAAATAAAAAAATTATTTTGTTTTTTTGTATAATTTAAAAAATATGTTTCACACTAGTATTAGGAGGCGAAACATGAAAAAGTTATTTATAGTTTTAGGAATATCATTACTTTTTATGACCGGATGTACGTTAGGTGTTACCAATAATACGCCAACGAAAAAGGTGGAAATGTTTTTATCTAAGTATCAAACTTTAGATGAAGATGTAATGGAAGACTTAGAAAATGTTTTAATCGCAGATGTTACCTTTGATAAAAAAAGACAAGATAAATATCGTGATTTAATGAAAAAACATTATCAAGATTTAACTTATGATATTCAGGAAGAAAAGATTGATGGAGATGAAGCAACGGTTGTAACGCAAATTGAAGTTCGTGATTATACGAAAGCGAAAGCTGAAGCTAATGTCTATAAAGAAAAGAATGAGAAGAAATTCCAAAATGATAAAGGTGAATATGATGTAACTAAGTTCTATGATTATATGTTAGATGAATTTGCCAAAGTGGATGATAAAGTAACTTATACCATTAACTTTAAATTAAAGAAAAAAGATGGTGAGTGGAAGTTAAATGATCTAACAGATGAACAAGAACAAAAGATTCATGGTGTATATGAATATTAGGACAATGTTTGTCCTTTTTTTGTACATATTTTTCGTAATCTAATCATATCTTTTGATAGGTGAAAAATATGAAAAAATATATACTGATGCTGATACTATTATTAGGTATACCAGTTCTTCAAGTTCGTGCAGTTGATACTAGTGCTACTTCAGCTATTTTAATGGAACAAGATAGTCATCGTATTTTATATGCAAAGAACATTCATAATGTAAGAAGTATTGCGTCTATTTCTAAGATTATGACTGGAATACTTGCAGTGGAAAGTGGAAAAATGGATGATAAGGTTACAATTGGTGATGAAGTATTAAAGGCTTATGGGTCTGGAATTTATGTGAAACCCGGAGAAAAAATTACGCTAAGGGATTTAGTTTATGGTTTAATGTTACGTAGTGGAAATGATGCCGCGCTAGCGATTGCTACACATGTTGGTGGAAGTGTGGAACAGTTTGTTACCATGATGAATACAAAGGCTACGGATCTTGGAATGAAACATACGACATTTCATAATCCTAGTGGTTTAGATGAAGAGGATGAAGGGAATTTATCTACAGCTTATGATATGGCTATTCTTACAAGTTATGCGATGCAAAATAAAGAATATGCAAAGATTGTTGGAACAAAAAAACATGTGGTGAAAACAAATAAGAATCATTATGTATGGCATAACAAAAATAAATTATTATCCATGTACAAATATACAACGGGTGGGAAAACAGGTTTTACCAAAAAGGCCCGAAGAACGTTAGTAACAACAGCCAGAAAAAATGATTTGAATTTAGTCGCAGTTACGTTAAATGATGGAAATGATTTTAGTGATCACATGAATTTATTTGATTATGGATTTGATACTTATAAGCATCAAACGCTTTTAAAAAAAGGAACCATTAAAGTTCCAAAGGAAAATTATTATAAGAATAAAACGCTATATATAAAAAATAATGTATCTTATCCAATTGCGTCTAATGAGAAAGATTCACTTGAATTAAAGTATAGTTTATATAAAAAAAGAAATAATGATTCTCTTGTTGGATATGTTAAGGTATATTTAGGGAAAGAAGAAGTGATGAAGGAACCTATTTATGTAAAGTCTGAGACTGTAATCAAAAAGAAAAATAAGGGTTGGTTCCATTTATGGTAAATAAAATTTGGGGATTTTTTATTGTTGTTGGTGTTCTTTTTAGCTTTTTTACTGGGAAGATGGATCTCATTAATAAAGAAATTTTAGATAGTTGTAAAACAGCTTTTGAATTAGTGATTGAAATATTTCCAGTAATTGCATTATGGTTAGGGATTATGAAAATTGCTCGTGTATCTGGGTTGTTAAAGAAATTTTCGAAAATTTTAGAGCCTCTTTTACATTTTATTTTTCCTGAGATTCCAAAGGGGCATGAATCTCTAGGGTATATTTCAAGTAACATGATTGCGAATCTTTTTGGACTAGGGAATGCCGCAACTCCTTTTGGGTTAAAGGCGATGAATGCGCTTCAGGAATTAAATGAAAAAAAAGAGGAAGCGAGTCGAAGTATGATTACATTTTTGGTCTTAAATACGACAGGACTAACGATTGTACCAACAACGATTATATCGATGCGCATGTTGTATGGTAGTTCTAATCCTACAGCGGTTATTTTCCCATGTTTTTTAGCGACACTTATTTCAACACTTGCGGGGCTTATTTTAGATCGAATCTTATATTATAGGAGTCTTTCACATTAATTTATCATCCTTTATTTTACCCTGTGTTGTTTTATTTGTTATTGTTTATGGAATAAGCCAAAAAGTGTCTATTTATGATGTGTTTTTAGAGGGAGCAAAGGAAAGTTTTGATTTTGTTCTTCGGATGTTCCCATGTATGTTAGCGATGGTTTTAGGTGTGAATATCTTCTTAAAAAGTGGGTTTTTAAATTTTGTATTTGAATTTATGGATCCCTTACTAAAAATCTTACAAGTTCCTCTTGAAGTACTTCCACTAGCTTTTATTCGTCCGATTTCAGGCAGTAGTTCTTTAGCTATTTTATCATCTATTTTGAAAAAGTATGGGCCTGATAGCTTTGTTGGACGAATGGCTTCTATTATGCAGGGATCTACGGATACTACTTTTTATATTTTAACGTTGTATTATGGAAGCGTTGGTATTAAAAAAATTAAATATTCGCTCATTGCTGGGTTAGGTGCTGATTTGATTGGAATTATAGCTAGTTTATTACTGACAAATTTCTTCTTTTCTTAACATTGACTAAATACAAAATTAAGCGTAAGATAATAATAAGGTGATGATATGAAAAAGGGATTATTCATTTTTAGTATTATTCTAGCTGGTTTTCTAATGTCAGGATGTACAACAAAGAATAAACTATACTGTACGAAAGTGGAAACGAGTGATACTGAAACAACGATGCAAGATCTTACAGTTCATTTTAAAGATGAAGCTGTGAAGGATATGACTTTAGATATTCGTAAAAAATTACTTCATCCAGAAGATAAAAAGTTAGAAGAAATGTATCAATCTTTATTGAAGACCGTGGATGGCTATAAAGATAAAGAAGGATATACCATTACTTCAAAGAAATCAGGAGATATGGTGCGTGTGTCTTTAAAGGTTGAACCTTCAAAAATTATTTTAGAGGATGAGAAGAGTATTTTAGATTTAAGTGCAACAAAGAAAAGTTTAACGGAAGTTTATGAAGAACAAGGATTTACTTGTGAATAAGAATAGTTTTTCTATTCTTTTTTTGATATAATGGGAATGGATGTGATATTATGGAACGTTTACAAAAAGTAATTGCGGCAAGTGGCTATTGTTCTAGAAGAAAAGCAGAAGAACTAATTCAAAAAGGACATGTCTCTGTGAATGGAGAAGTTGTTCGAGAAATGGGAATTAAAGTAAATGCAAAAGATCAAATTCTTGTGGATGGCCAATTGATTGGAAAAGAGAGAAAAGAATATTATTTATTATATAAACCTCGTGGTGTGGTCACAACAGTACACGATGATAAGCATCGTAAAACGGTGGTAGATCTTATTGATACAAAAACACGTATTTATCCTGTGGGTCGTCTTGATTATGACACGACGGGTCTTCTCCTTTTAACCAATGATGGTATTTTAGCAAATGGATTAATGCATCCTAAAAATCAGGTGGACAAGTATTATGTTGCGAAAGTAAAAGGAATTCCAGATGGAAAAAGTTTGAAACAGTTGACTTATGGTGTTTCTGTCGATGGTGTACGTGTACGTGCAACGCGTGTGAAAATGAAAAAAGTAGATAAAAAAAATAATACTTGTATGATTTTTTTGACAATTCATGATGGAAGAAATCATCAAGTGAAAAAAATGATAGAAGCGATTGGGTCTGAGGTTCTCAAACTCAAGAGAGAACAAGTTTCGTTTTTAACGTTAGATGGTTTAACCTCAGGAGAATATCGTTCGCTTACGTTAAAAGAAGTTCATAAATTGTACCATGAGCTTGGAATTACATTGAAAGATTAAAAAAATAAATCGCTAGGATTTATTTTTTTTAGTCTTCATCACTGATTGCACTTGTTGGACAACCTTCAAGGGCGTCCGTAGCTTCAGCAGCTTCTTCTTCAGTTATATTTTCTTCTTTGATTGTTTTTGCAAGTCCATCTTCATCAATATCAAAAACTTCTGGGCAAATGGCAGCGCATGCTCCACAACCAATACATAAATCTTTATTTACTTTAAATTTTTTCATAATACCCTCCATAAATATTATAGGTAATTCTTAATAAAAAAGCAAGAAAATATATGCGGTATATCATTTTCTTAAAAAAAGTAAATTATACCTTTTATTTTTTTTAAATAGATGATATACTAATATTGTAAATAATAAGAAGGAGTTTTTAGCATGAAAGATTTAAAAAAAGAAAAGAAAATTGATACTCGTGTAATTATTGGAATTGTAGTAGCTGTATTATTGATTTTAATTGCTTTCTTTGTATTTGCAAATTTCAACAAAGGTAATAATAAAAAAGAACTTGAAACGTCTTTAACAGAAATGGGTAGAGATTTTTATGAAGATTTCTATTATGATCAAGTAGGAACTTCAGCAGAGGAAAGAACCTCATTATTATCAAATTTCTCAACAGTTGGAATTAAAGTAGACCTAGATAATTTAGGAAGATATAAAAATGGGAAATTCAAAGATGAAATTAGCAAATTTATAAATAAAAAAACAAATGAAAAATGCAGTAAAACAAACACTAAAGTAATTATTTATCCAAAATCACCTTATGGTAAAACTGATTATAAAGTTGAAGTTGAATTAGATTGTGGTTTTGATAAAGAAGAAAAATAAGGCAGGATAAAAAATCCTGTTTTTTTTTGAAACTTTAACTAAAACCAATGACATATTTTGAATAATATAGTATAATTTTAATATAAGGTAAACTGTAGTGTGGCAGTATGGTGGTAGAATGAGGAAGGAAGTTAGAAATTTTATTTTTGACGTCTTATTCGGAACGTTGATCGTTTTAGAATTTTTTTTCATGCCATCTAAAGTAAATGCGATTACAGAAGGAACAATTAAGACTTTTTCTTACACTGGTGGTGTCCAGACATACAAGGTTGAAGCTGGCGGATTTTATCAGTTAGAAACTTGGGGTGCACAAGGAGGAAGTCTTCCTGGATATTATGGTGGATATGGTGGATATGCGACTGGTGTTGTATTTTTACGTAAAGACCAAAGTGTTTATGTTGTTGTTGGAGGAAAAGGAAATGGTGCAACCGGAACGAGTCAAACACTAAATGGTGGTTACAATGGTGGTGGTAAATCAACAGGTGTAGCTGGTATCAACCACATGTACGGATCTGGTGGTGGAGCTACTCATATTGCAACAGAACCTGGACTTTTATCTACGCTTTCTGACAAAAAAGATTCTATCTTGATTGTATCTGGAGGAGGCGGAGGAGCAAGAGACCAATCTAACCACGTGTCAGCAGCAAGATGGGGACACGGAGGATCTGGTGGTGGATATATCGCTGGAGGTGCTCAATCAAGTTATGGTGGATCTGGTTTAACAACTGTTACAGCAGTTTCAGGAACACAAACAAGTGGATATGCCTTTGGACAAGGTGGCCCTGCTACTGGTAATGGTGCCGGTGGAGGCGGATTTTATGGTGGCCTTGGAGGCGGAAGTCCTTATACTGGTTCCGGAGGTGGCGGTTCTGGATATATCGGAAACCCACTTTTGAAATCTTATGAAAATATTACAAAGGTAATGTATTGTTACAATTGTCCACAAACATCAGATACAAACACATATACCGTTAATACAACCAATGTTAATGCATCTCCTATTCCAAAATTTACGAAAACTGGAGATGGATATGCAAGAATTAAATTAATAAAATTTGGAAATACAGATGCGAGATTATCTTCTGTTACCATTCCAGGTGCTACCTTTAATCAACCTTTTGATAAAGATACTTATACTTATAATCTAACTGTCGATTCAGAGCTTTATGAAATCGATGTTGATGCACTTCCTTTAAAAGATACAACTACTGTAACTGGAACGGGAAATTATGAATTAAAAGTTGGAATGAATACAATTACGTTAAGTGGTACTGCAGAATCAGGAGATACTACAATTTATACGTTTAATGTCTATCGCCCTGCTTCTAAAAACACATCTTTAAAAGATATTACCATCAATGAAACTTCTATTGAAAATTTTGATCCTAAAGTATTTGATTATACAATTTATTTGCCATATGATGCTGATGAAGTCGATTTAGGTGCTATTCATGGGCATCCAGGTCAAACAATAGATGGTTTAGGAAAGGTTAAAGTTCCAAGTGGAAGTTCTACTAAAAAAATTGAAGTAATGAGTGAAGATAAGTCGGGAACTGCGATTTATACACTCCACTTTGTAAGAGAACATTCGTCTAAATTAAAATCACTTCAAATTGACGGATATGATTTAGATCCTCAATTTGATCCAGATACACTGGAATATACTGTAAATATTATGAATTCTACATTATCTCTTCGTATTGATGTGATTGCGTATGATGAAGAAGCAAAAGTTACGATGAAGGGATTTGGATATATCAATCAAAGTACGAATGGAACAATTACAGTAACAGAACCAAATTGTGCATCTACTGTGTATAAAATTAAAGTGATTAAGGATGATGCACCAGTTGTGACACCATATGATTTCCCATATACTGGTAAAATTCAAACTTTCACAGCGCCAATCACTGGATATTACCGTTTGGAAACCTGGGGTGCACAAGGTGGAAGTACATCAGGATATAACGGTGGATACGGAGGATATTCTACTGGTACAGTTCGTTTGAAAAAAGATGAAACTGTTTATATTGTTGTTGGAGGAAAAGGTCTTGGTGCGACAGCGCAAGGACAATCGCTTATTGGTGGATATAATGGTGGTGGTAGTGTTTCTGGAAATGGAAGAGTAAACCACATGACAGCCTCTGGTGGAGGAGCCACACATATTGCAACGAAAACGGGACTTTTATCAACGTTATCTGAGGATAAAGAGTCTATTTTAATTGTATCTGGTGGTGGTGGAGGAGCCAGAAATCAGGCAAACCATGAAGCTGCAGCAAGATGGGGACATGGAGGATCTGGTGGTGGTTACATCGCTGGAGGTGTCCAATCAAGCTCAGGTGGTTACAGTTTATCAACTTCTACCGAATTATCTGGAACGCAAACGAAGGGTCATGCATTTGGACAAGGTCAAAATGCGACTTGGGATGGTGCTGGTGGAGCAGGATACTACGGTGGTTATAGTGGGGCTAATATTGCTCCAAGAAAATATTATGGAACCGGAGGTGGAGGTTCTGGATATATTGGAAACAAACTTTTATTTTCATATCGTGAAAATATAAAAGTAATGTATTGTTACAATTGTCCAACTTCTGAAGACGATTCTACATATACAGAAACCACAACAAATTATTCCGTATCGCCAATTTCTTATTATGCTAAATCTGGAGATGGACATGCTAGAATTACAATTTTAGAACAACCTAGTGAAAATAATTTCTTATCGATTATTAAGACAGATAAAGGTGAACTAGATCCTACATTTGATATGACACATTTAAATTATCGTGTTGAATTAACAAGTGAGGATGATGAAATTACAATTAGTGCTGCACTAGAAGATGATAAAGCAACGATGACTGGTATTGGAACTTTTGATGTACCTGCTGGAGAAACTGATTTTCCAATTACAGTGACTGCTGAAAATGGAGATATCAAAATTTATACAATAACGGTTTCCCGTCCTGCATCATCCAACGCAAAACCATACAATATTATGATTTCAGGACTTGTACCAGTTTTATGTTCGATCAATGAGAACTATTGTAAATTAGATCATGAATTTGATCCAGAAATTCACGATTATAGTATTACAGTACCAAGTAGAATAAAGAATCTTGAGTTTACTGTAAATAAATCTCATAAATTCCAAAAAGTGACGGGAGAAGGGGTAGTTCAGCTAAAAGGTGGAATGAATTCCTTTACCATTGAAGTTGAAAGTGAAGATGGGACAAATATAGAACGTTATACATATAATATTACTCGTGATATGACTGGAAATGCTAACATCGAAATGCTAGAAGTCGTAGATCCTAACATTGATATTCATTTTGATCCAGATCTTAGTGATTACTATTTCTCTATACCAAATGAATATACCAAAGTAGGATTAGAAATTACGTTAGAAGATACCGAAGCAACTTATAAAGTGATTGGAAATGAAAACTTTGAAGTTGGTTTAAATGTTGTATCAATTGAAGTAACAGCGCAAAATGGTGAAGTAAAAACTTACATGCTAAATATTTATAGAGAGCAAAGTGGAAACACATTCTTGAGTGATCTATCTGTAACTAAAGGAGATCAAACCTTTGATCTTACACCAACTTTTAACAAAATACTTTCTAATTACACAGTTAACGTACCAAACGATGTGACAGAAGTTTCTATTAATGGAACAGCTGAACACTCATTAACAAGAGTTGAAGGGTTAGGAAAGAAAAATTTAAAAGTTGGAACGAATACATTCCAAGTGGTTACCACATCTGAAGATGGTTCTATCCAAATTTATGTTGTGTCTATTATACGAGCAAAGGATAGTGATGCAACATTAAAAACCTTGGATGTACTCGAAAAAACATTGGATCCAGAATTTAAAAGTGATGTGTTTGAATACTTTATTGATGTAAATCCAGGAGTGACCTCTTTAAATATTAATGCAATTCCAACATCTTCTGCAGCAACATACAAAATTACAGGAAATAGTGGATTTGTTGTAGGAAAAGATAACGTGGTAAGTATTGTTGTCACTGCTGAAAATGGAAATACAAATACATACACGATTCATGTTAATCGTCTTCCAAATAGCAACACTTATTTATCATCATTGAATACAGATAAATATGATTTTACTGGTCTGTTTGATAAAACGGTGGAAGAGTACCACATTACAGTAGAAAATGAAGTGGATCAATTAAATGTAACTGCACTTCCTGAGGATCCATTATCAACGGTAAGTGGTGCTACAACTTATCGTTTAGCACCTGGTGAAAATAAGATTCAAATTACTGTTATGGCTGAAGATAATTCAATCAGAGTTTATCAAATTCATGTTAATAGAAAATTAAATAGTAATGTGAATTTGCTCTCACTGAATACTTCATCTTCCTCAGCCATTGCACCAGAGTTTAATAAAGATACATTAGAATATACAATTGATGTTCCAAATGAAGAAAGTAAAATAACCGTAATTGGGGTACCAGAGGTGAAAACCTCAACGGTAACAGGAAATGGCGAATATAATCTAGAAACTGGTGAAACTACCATTGTACTCACGGTTACCGCAGAAGACGGTACGAAAAAAGAATACAAATTAAAAGTAAATCGTAAAAAATCGGACAATGCAGATGCAAGCATGATTATTGCACAGGAATCTGTATTAAGTCCAAAATTTGATAAAAATACGACAAGTTATATTTTGAAAGTTATAGAAGATGTAACAAGTTTAACACTCAATGTTACATTAGAAGATCCAAAGGCGTCTTACGAAGTCATTGGAAATGAAAATTTTGAAATTGGTGAATATAATCAAGTAATCGTTCGTGTTACCGCAGAAGATGGTACGGTAAAAGATTATGAATTAAAAGTTTTGAGACAAGCAAGAGGAACAACAAGTAACCGATTAGAATGGTTGAAGATTGATTCTGGAGAGCTTACACCTAATTTTAATTCAGATACAACATATTATGAAGTAGAAGTACCATATGAGGTAGAGAAAGTAACCTTAACCGGTGAATTAGAAGATAAAAACGCGACGGTAACTGGACTTTTAACGTACAATTTAAATGTTGGAGTTAATGTGCTAGGTGTTGAAGTAACTTCTGTGGAAGGTATTACACGTGGATATCAAGTAGTTGTGACAAGACAAAAAAATACAGAAGCACGTCTTACAAGCTTACAAGTATATGGATCTACGTTAACACCAAATTTCCATAAAGATACATATTCTTACGAACTAAGTACGACATTAACGTCATTAGTTATTAGTGCGACACCAGTGGATCCAGAAGCAACTTATCAAATTATTGGAAATGAAAATTTTGATCTTGGAGTAAATGAAGTCATTATTCGTGTTACAGCCGCTGATGGCGTTCATACCAAAGATTATGTGTTGAATGTTTCAAAGGAAAAATCCAATAATAATAATCTAGCCTCTCTTGAAATTGAAGGACATACCTACCAACCACAATTTTCTAAAACAACTACAGTTTATTATTTAGATGTAGATAGAGATTGTGAAATGCTTCAAATTACAGCAACGCCAGAAGATGAAAATGCAACGGTAGAAGGAGACGGACCTGTTGCGTTAAATGTTGGTGTAAACTATGTTGAAATTACAGTGACAAGTGAGTCTGAAAATAAAAAAGTATATACTGTAATTGTAACGAGAAAAGGAAGTAATAATAATTACTTAGAAAGTTTAAGTAGTAGTGATGGAACGCTAGATCCAGTGTTTGATAAAACTCAAAATGAGTATCATATTACAGTACCTTATGAAACAACCGAAATTACATTAGAAGGAAAAGCAGAAGATAGTCACGCATCTATCACAGGGCTTGAAAAATATGCTTTAGAAGTTGGTTCAAATCGATTCCCTATTGTTGTTATAGCAGAGGATGGTAGTGTTAATATTTATACTGTTATTGTAACAAGAGAAGAGATTGTTTCATCTCAATTAAAGGATTTAAGTGTACAAAATTATAAATTAGATCAAACGTTCTCAAAGGATGTTTATGATTATAATGTAACTATAGATAATGAAGTAACATCGCTTTCTTTAGATATCATTCCGATAGATAAAGATGCTACTTGGAAAATAGAAGGCAACCATGATTTTGTTGTTGGGATGAATCAGGTAAAAATTATTGTTACGGATCGTCTTGGACAAGGAACGTCAACTTATATTTTGAATGTTAACCGACAAAACTATGCAAATACATATCTTGCTTATATTTATCCAAGTAAGGGAGAACTTCAACCATCATTTGAAAAAACAACATTAGATTATACTGTTGTTGTTGAAAATGATGTAGATGAAATCAGAATTGATGCAGAACCTGAATTAAGTACGAACACTTTAACTGGAGATGGTATTTATACATTAAGTCCAGGTGATAATAAAATTTCATTAACTGTTACAACTCCAGCGGGAATTTATAGAACATATTATGTAAATGTTGTAAGAAAATTAAGAAGCGATAACCATTTGACGACATTAGAAGTAAAGGCAAACGGAAAGCTTCAAACATTGACACCAACCTTTGAACAAAATGTGTATGAATACCGTGTAGAGGTTGAAACTGGGGTTAGAAATGTCCAAATTTCAGCAACCGCCGAAGAAGGTGCAACCATTACTGGAATTGGTAATAAAACACTTCAAGTTGGTGACAATACTTTTGAGATTGTTGTAAAAGCAGAAAATGGGGAAGAATTAACTTATAAAGTTATTGTTCACAGACCTGCATCATCTAATAATCATTTAATTGAATTAATTCCAAGTGCTGGAACGTTAGAACCAGAATTTAGTTATGGAAATGAGGAATATCATTTATCTTTAGATTCTAGTGTTTCTCTTTTATCATTTGATGTAAGAACAGAAGATCTATTTGCAAAAGTAGAGGGAAATGAGCCAATGGTTATTCCAGATGGTGTATCGACAAGAGAAATTATTGTTACAGCAGAAGATGGAACAACTAGAACTTATACCATTCATATTTCTAAAGATCGTACAGATGAAGCTAGATTAAAGAGTTTAAAAGTAGAAGGATTTCATCTAAATGAAACGTTCGATCCAGATACATTCACTTATACAATGACTGTACCGAATAGTAAAAATGTAATTTTATCTAGTGAAGTAGAAGCATTACCACTAGACAATAATGCAAACGTAGTAAAAACATCATCCTTGTTATTATCAAGTACAGCAACAAATATTTATAGTATTATTGTTACCGCACCAGATGGATTTACAACAGCCACTTATACGATTGCGATTGAAAGAGAAAAAGGAAGCGATTCTACACTTGCTAAATTAGAATTCAATGCTGGGAAACTCACACCACTATTTACACCAACTACGATCGAATATACCTTATCTTTACCAAGGGGTGTTTCAGAAATTAGAAATAGTGATGTAACTGCACTTCCAACAGATCCAGATGCTACGGTAACACTTCCAGAAACTTTCTATTATGATAGTGAAAATAATGTATATCAAATTAATGTATTAAGTCCAGATAAAACTTCTACGACAACCTATACTATTCATTTAAATACATTAAAATCTAGTGATGCAACACTTAAAGAATTAACGGTAAGTGATGGAAAGTTATCACCAGAATTTTTACCAAGTGAAGAAAATTATACTGTAAATGTAAGAGATGATTTAGAAGAAATTACTATTGACGCTACTCCTATGGATGCTCCTTATGCAAAAGTAATTAGTGGAACAGGTACTTTTAAATTAGATCAAGAATCCAACAATTTTGATATTACAGTCACTGCAGAAGATGGAACAACAAAGATCTATCATTTAACAGTTATAAAGAGTATTTCTACAAAGAAATATTTAAAAGATCTTTATTTATCCGGTGATTGTAGTAAGGAAACTTGTCCATTGAACCCAGAATTTTCTGAGGAAACCTTTGACTATAAATTAAATATTGGAAATGAAATTGAAACTATTAATATTGAAGCAATCAAGTATCATAGTAGTCAAAAGGTTACATTTTATGATGCTAAAACGGGGGAAGAAATCAGTGGAACTGATATCACCTTAAAAAATGGTTCTAATTTATTTAGAATTGAAGTTCAAAATGGTGTTGGAGATATCGTTAATTATAATATTGATGTTATTCGAGAATTATCTAGCAATAATTACCTTTCTTTCTTAAAAATAAAAGATCCAGAAGTGGAATTAGAGTTTGATAAAGAAACCTTAGAATATTTTGTAACGATTCCAAGTAATTATGATAAAGTAATCTTAGAATATGAACCAGAAGTACCAACATCTAAAGTTAAAACGCATGGTACAACATATTTGATGCTAGGAAATAACGATGTAAAAGTAATTGTAACAGCACAAAATGGAAATAGTAGAACATACACCATCCATGTAGAACGAGAAAAGGGATACAATAATTATTTACAATCACTTACAGTATCCTCTGGTGTTATTTATCCATTAACACCAAAATTTAGTAAATTAGTAAATGATTATGTTGCAACTGTTCCATATACAGCATCGAAAGTAAAATTAGATGCCGTTGCGGAAGATATTACGACAACGATCAGTGGAACTGGTCAAAAAGAGTTAAAAGTTGGAACCAATACCTTCTCAATTACAACGACGGCTAAAACAGGTGAAACTTTAACTTATAATGTTGTCATTACAAGAGAGAAATCAACACGCTTACATTTGAAACAATTGGATATTCATAATGCAACAAGAGTAGAGGATTTCCATAAAGATCGTTTTACATATACAGTTGAGGCAGATGCTAGTGTATCGCAACTTAATATGACGATTGTACCAGAACTTGAAGATGTCACTTACAGAGTGATTGGTAATAATAACTTAAAAACAGGTACGAATACTGTGATGATTGTTCTAGAAAGTAAAGACAAAACAGTAACAACAACTTACAAGTTAACTGTGAATAAAAAAGCCTCAGATGATAATTTCTTAAAAAGTTTAAAACTGGATGAGAAGGAATTAATGAATGAAGAAAATATCAATGAGAATTATTTTGAAGTTACAGTACCATATGATACAGATACCGTGAATATCGAAGGAATCCCACGTGCAAGTACAGCTAGTGTGATCAAAGGAAACGGAATGTATTCTCTAGATTTTGGTAAAAACTCTGTAGTATTAACTGTTGTTGCAGAAGATGGAAGTACTAGAGATTATGAAATCAATATTAAAAGAGAATATGATAATACACTACTTATGATTACAACGGATAGAGGAGAATTACAACCAGCCTTCGATCCAAAGATACTGTCATATGATATAGAGGTAGATAGAGATATTTCTGATATTACCGTTTTAGCAGTACAAAATAGTCCACTTACCAAAGTGATTGGAAACGGATATTATGACCTAGCATTAGGGGAAAATATTATTCCAATTACTGTAGAGGCAAGTGATCATTCTTCTAAAACTTATGTTTTACATGTTCATAGACTTCTTTCTGATAATAACTATATTAAATCATTCTATGCGACGGATGCTTATCAAACAGAGCCATTCGAAAGAGAAAAACTTGATTATACTTTAGAAGTACCAAGTAATATCAAAAGTCTTGAATGGAAAGTTGAATTAGAAGATAAGTATGCTACTTATAGAATTGAAGGGAATGATAATTTTAAACTAGGAGATAATTCAGTTAAAATTATTGTTACTGCTGAAAATGGGGATGAACGTACTTATAACTTTAATGTGTTTGTACAGGATGAAGCACTTTATAGTAACAGGCTTATGGATTTATTTGTAGAGAATGAAACGTTGTCACCAACCTTTAACCCAGATATCACTTCTTACACTGTTACAGTTCCGTATCAAACGGAAAAGGTAAAAGTAGATGGTATTCTAGAAAGTGTTGAAGCGAAAGCTATTGGTTTTGGTGAATACCATCTAGAACCAGGTCGAAATGAAATTCCAGTAGTTGTATTTAGTAAGGATAACAAAAGTAGAACGTATACCATTGTTGTTTATAGAATTAAATCAAGTGATCCTAGATTGAAACTCATTGAATTTGAGGGGGCTACCTTCTCTCCAATGTTTGATAAAGATAAGGATACATATACTCTAAATTTAGATAGTAGTGTTACTGTACTAAGAGAAAAAGTAGAACCACTTGTTAAAGGTACAACTTATGAAATTATTGGAGATAAAAATGTAACAGTGGGATCTAGTGTCATTAAGGTAGTTGCAACAGCAGAAGATGGTGTGACTACTAAGACGTATACATTCAATATTGAAAAGTCAAAATCTCATAATAATTATCTAGAAAGTTTAGCAACGAATGTTGGTACAATGAATCCAGCATTTAATAAAACTAATACTGGTCCATATATTATTAATGTTGATGAAACAGTAAATTCTATTATTTTAACTGGAAAGCCAGAATCATCAACATCTACTGTTGATGGACCTGGAATTCATACATTGCAAAAAGGAAAAAATCAGATTCCAGTTGTTGTAACTTCAGAATCTGGAGCATCAAGAACTTATACTGTTGTTATTAATAAAGAAGCAAGTTCAGAAAATCATTTGACATTCTTAGGGGTAAATGAGGGAACGCTTTCACCAACATTTAATGAAGAAATTTTGGATTATAATGTTGAAGTGGCAAATGATATTGACCAAATCACAGTGATTGCTTATGCTAAAGATAATAAAGCAACCATCAGTGGGGATGGAGTACATTCTTTAGTCGTAGGAGAAAATAAACTTCCAGTCACAGTGACGGCAGAAGATGGTAGTATAAAAACATATACGATCAATGTAAAACGAAAAGAAATTATTAGTTCTAAACTTCTTGATATCAAAGCACACGAAGGAACACTTTCACCAACCTTTGAAAAAAATATTACAGATTATGTAATTGATGTTCCAAATGAAGTAGATCAGTTAACGTTAGAAGTAACTTTAGAAGATCCTACGGCAACTTATATTATTACTGGTAATGAAAGTTTTGTAGTAGGATCTAATACAGTTTCAATTATTGTAACAGATCAAAATGGAGATGAGACGACTTATACATTAACAGTTATGAGGCAACCTTCAACGAATAATTACTTAAAAGATATTATCGTAAGTGAGGGAATTCTTTCCCCAGAATTTACAAAGGAAAACAACTACTATCAAGTAGAAGTTGCACATGAAATTGATTCTATTGATGTCACTGGTATTTTAGAAGATGACTCTGCATATTTAGATGGAAATGGGACTTATTCTTTAGTGCCTGGAGAAAATTATATTTATCTAAATGTTATTAGCATGGAAGGATATGTTAGAACATATACGATAAAAGTAACAAGAGAAATGTCTGCGAAAAATAAACTGCTTACATTATCGGTTACACCAGGAACAATGCAACAAGTATTTGATCCAGAGTTATTTGACTACACTGTTATTGTAGATGAAGGTGTAGACGAAGTTGAAATTCTCGCAATCGCAGAAGAGGGAGCAACGATTACTGGAACTGGAAAACAGAAAGTTGTTTTAGGTGATAATCTGTATGAAGTAACTGTAACAGCACAAGATGGTAGTGTAAATACATATCATATTACAGTGCATCGTGATCCATCATCGAATAATAAAATTGAAAATATCATTCCGTCTGTTGGTATGCTATCTCCTGAATATATTGATACTATAGATCAATATGAAGTTGAGGTAGAAGAAGAGGTTGCAATGATTGATTTTGATGTTATTTTAGAATCATCAACGGCAACAGTTACTGGAGATAAAGATAATTATTTAAATTATGGAAATAATGATATTGTCATTACTGTGACCGCAGAAGATGGAACAGTCAAAGAAGTACATATTAATGTCATTCGTGATAAAGTTATTACAGCGATTGAATTAGATGATTTCTTATTGATGGAGGTAGGAGATGTTGAAACGTTAACACCAACACTATTACCAGAAGATGCGATTAATAAAGATCTTATTTGGGAAGTTGATGATGAAAGTATTGCTACAGTAGATGAAAATGGTACTGTAACAGCACAATCTTTAGGAGATACAATCTTAACCGTTTCAAGTAAGAAAAACCCAGAAGTGAAAAAAATCGTAAATATTAGTGTTTTAAATTTAAAAATCACCAGTCATATCTATGATGTTAGAAGAGATGTCATTAACTTGCTACAAGAAAATGCCATTCCAAACATTGTGATAGGGGCTGATGATGGTGAAACTTTAGATGTCTTCCTATCAAAATTAGATAACAATGAAAATTTGATTAAATTCTATGATATTGAAGGACAAAAAATCGAAGATCTTACAGAAACACCAGTCGCAACTGGAATTGTCATTCGATTAGAATATAATGATAAAGTTTATGATGAGGCTTATATGGCAGTCCGTGGAGAAAATACTCAGGATGGTATGATTGACATAGATGATCTAGATTTAACGAAAAAACAAATTTTAGGAAAAGTAAATCATGAACCAGATTCATTAATATATAAAGTCACAGATATCGATGAAAATGAAGATGTTGATATCGATGATTTTACAAATATCCTTGGACATATCTTAGGAAAAATCAAGTCATTAAATCAGGAAAAAGAATAATTTCTTTTTCCTTTTTTAGTGTTTTAAATATGTTATAGGAATTAATTTTAAATAGAACCAAAAGAATAAGAAATAGGCTTATATTTAAAAGCATAAAAAAAGTTCAAAAAGTGATAAAATATGACAAAATAAGTAGTCAAGAATCATTATTTATGTTATCATTAATATGATAGTAGGAAAGGTAGAGAAGTAAGTATGTTGGAGTTGTTTGAAAAATTAAAAAAGCATAATAGGATATTTGCGCTTTTATTGGTAAGTATGTTTTTTTTCATGCCAGGAAAGGTGTTAGCAGCAACCCATGATTTTAGTTTAAATGCATATGATTGGGATATTACTGCAAACGATTGGGAAGGAGCTGGAACAGAAGATCCTATTAATGATGGTGATTATTTGGAACCAGGTCAAATATTTAAAGTTGATTTGTATTATTCACCTGGTGATACCAAAGTATTAGGGTTTCAAGCTGGAATTAAGTATAATCCAAATGTAGTAAGTCCAATCTATAATCTTCCAGACCCAGATGATCCATCGGCAGACGTAGATGTTTATAACGAAATGAGTCCAGGAACAACGTCATCAAATCCAAAAGGAATATGGCCACCAAAAGGGACAACGGGTTCGAATAAATTAATTCCAAACTGGAGTGTGGAAGCTAGTGATGATACTTCAGTAAATACGGTAAAAGTAGTTGCATATGATAATTCAAACTCAAAGGTCTTATCAAATGCAGGAGTTATTGTTACTGTTTACTTTAAAGTAAAAGATACTGCCCCAGCAGGTACCGTGGTTCAATTAGATTTAGATGAAAGTTTTACGAAGGTAACTGGAAAATACGCCACCACAGTAAAGGGATTATCTTTTACTGTTTATGGAGCAATGAGTAGCGATGTAACTTTAAAAACGTTAACACTTACTGGAAATAATGGTATGAATTATGCATTAAAACCAGTATTTACACCAGGAACATCTGCTAGAACGTTTGATGTCATTGTACCAAATAAAGTGTCTAGTATTAGTATTGCAGCAACACCAACAGATAGTGAGGCCAAAATACTAAGTGGTGGACTTGGCAGTAAGACATTGACTGTTGGGGATAATAGTTTTAATTTAATTGTTCAAGCACAAAATGGAAAACAAGAAATTTATTTGATTAGGGTTAAACGACTTTCGAATGATATATCTTTAAAGACACTTAATTTAACTGGGCTTAATTTAGATAACCCATTAACGAGTGGAGTGTTTGCGTATACGGCAACCGTACCATATACTACAAATTCAACGATTGTTAGTGCAACCGCAAATCATAGTGATGCCACGGTAACTGGTACAGGAAATTGGAGTTTAACAAACTATGGAGCAACACCAAATACAAAGACATTAACAGTTCAGGCAGAAGATTGTAAAAGTACCTATGCATCTGTACCAGATAATACATGTACAAGTCAAAATTATACATTGAATGTGACAAGAAATGCTCCATCAAGTGATAACAATTTAAGTGATTTAAAAGTAGATGGAACAACAGTTACAGGATTTAGTCCAAATACCACAGACTATACTCTTCCTAATGTAACAAGCACCAAATCATCAATCACAATTTCAGCAATAGCGAGTGATACGAAAGCAAAAATTACTGGAGATATAGGAACTAAAAACCTCATTGTTGGTGATAATAAGTTCACAATCACGGTGACAGCAGAGGATATGACAACCAAAGAGTATCATATTAATATAAGAAGATTATCGGGAAATGCGAACTTGCAGACATTAACAGTAACATCAACACCACAAGGAACCCTTTCTCCAAACTTTGTTTCTACATTTACAGGAAGTTATACATATACATATGATGCAACTGTTACATCAATTAATGTTGCTGCTACTTTAGAAGATAGCAAAGCGACCATTGTAAGTGGAGTGAAAACATACAGTTCTTCTGATACTGGTGCAAGTATTGTTGTTCAGGCAGAAGATGGTACATTAAAAACATATACCATAGATTTTTCACGTAACAAATCTAGTGATAACAATTTGAAATCATTATCTATTGATGGATATAGTTTAAATGAAACTTTTGCACCAAATAAAACTCTTTATACCGCAACGATTCCAGGAACAGTTGATAGTGTAAACATCAATGCCGTTGCAAATGATGAAAAAGCAACAGTAACTGGAACAGGTACTAAGACTTTAAATTATGGTACGAATACAGTTCAAATTCGTGTTAAAGCAGAGAATGGTGCAGAAAAAGACTATACGATTACCATTACAAGAAGCAAGAAAAATATTTCAGCCCTTTCCGATTTAAAGACAGATAATGTCACTGTACCAGGATTTAATGAAACAACACTAGTTTATACATTAGCAGATGTTCCATTTACAAAATCAAGTATTGTTGTCACAGCGACCGCAAAAGATAGTGATGCTACGATAACTGGAACAGGTACAATTAATTTAAATACTGGGGATAATGAAATTCCTGTTACTGTAACAGCACAAAACGGTGTTGATAAAACAACTTATAAAATTAAAGTAAATCGAGCAAAGTCAAATAATGCTTATTTAAGTTCTCTAACACTTGCTGAAAAACCATTTACATTTAATAAAACACAAGGCACTTATAATATAGATGTTGACTATGAAGTATCAACAGCAACGATAACTGCTATTCCAGAATATAAGGATGCGAAAGCAACAGTAACAGGGCCTAGTAGTTTATCAGTAGGTTTAAATACGTATACCATTACTGTTACAGCGGAAGATGGAACCATAAATACTTATACGTTAAATATTAACCGAAAAGCATCTACGAATACCAATCTTTCAGCATTAACTGTTATGAATGGTGGTGTCAATTATTTACCAGGATTTAGCAGTAGTAAGGATACTTATAATATTACAGTACCAAATACCGTGGATAATGTAGATATTAATGCTACACTTTCTGATACACTGACACAAACAGTGACAGGGACTGGAAATAAAATATTAACAACAGGTATGAATACGTTTGAAGTAGAGGTAACTGCTGCCAGTGGAACGAAAAAGAAATATACCATTAATATTACAAGAAGTAAAAATGCCAACAATAATTTAAAATCATTAGAGGTTGTCGGGCATACTTTAACACCTAATTTCTCTAAAGAACAAACGAGTTATAATGTGACAGTAGATGCAAGTGTGGATAATATTACAATTAATGCAACTCCAGAAGTAACAACAACGACTGTAACAGGAACAGGAAATAAAGTGTTAAAAACTGGAACAAATACCTTTAATGTTGTTGCAACCTCAGAGGATAATCAGTCAAAAACTTATGTTGTAGTTGTAACAAAAAGTGCATCAAATGATAGTAGTTTATCATCACTTTCTATTAATGAAACGACATTGAATGAGACCTTCCGAAAAGACAAATTTCATTATACTGCAAGCGTTGCAAATAATGTTTCATCAGTAGTTGTTAATGCTACTGCATCTGATCCAAAGGCTAAAGATGTCACGGGAATTGGGGTTGTAAATTTAACAACTGGAGACAATACAGTTCAAATTGTCGTTACAGCTGAAGATAATACAACATCTACATATACGATTGTTATTCATCGTGCAAAAAGTAACAATACATATTTGAAAAACTTATCTGTATCTGGTGGATATACGTTAGATCAAACATTCAAAAAAGAGAATGAAAATTATACATTAACTGTTCCAAATTCTGCTGCTAGAATATTAGTTTCTGCAGAGCCAGAAGAAGCAACTTCTACAGTAAAAGGAACTGGGAATATTGATTTAAAGACAGGACCTAATACTATTCAAATTGAAGTCACCGCAGAGGATGGAATAACAAAGAAAACATATAATTTAATTGTCACAAGACAAAAATCTAATAATGCATATTTAAAAGATTTATCATCAAGTGATGGATTAATTCAACCAACGTTTGATAAAACTCATAGTGATTACACATTAACTGTTCCATATGAAATTGAAAATGCAACAATTAATGCTGTGAAAGAAAATAGTGCTGCTAATGTTGTAATTAATGGAAACAATGGATTAGTGGTGGGACCAAATAATGTCACTATTACAGTAACTGCCGAAGATGGAACTGTAAATGTTTACAATTTAGTAGTTACAAGACAACCATCTAGTAATAATTATTTAGCTACATTAGAAGTAGTAGATCGTAAAGGAATAAATTATATTGCAGTATTTAATAAAACGACAATGACTTATAATATTAATGTTGAAAATGATATTAATACTGTAACAATTAATGCAACTGCCGAAGATGCTTCTACAACTGTACAAGGTACTGGTGATAAAAACTTAAATGTTGGAGCCAATCAATATATCGTAAAATCAATTAGTGGAAATGGTACACCACGTGATTATGTTATTAATATTGAGCGTAAGAAAAATAATAATGCAAATTTGAAGAACTTATCTATTGATGGTCAAACGCTTGTTCCTGATTTTTCTCCTAATGTGTATTCATATTCATTAAATGTAGATGAAACTGTTTCTGAAGTAGATATTAAAGCACAAGCAGAGGTAAATACAACAGTAATTACTGGAGCTGGATTACATACACTTCAAACAGGGTTAAATACATTTAACATTGAAGTTACGGCAGAAGATGGTACAAGTAGAACTTATGTGATTGCCGTTAATAAAGCTGCATCAAGTAATAACTATTTAGCTTCTCTTCTATTAGATCAACCATTTACGCCAGCGTTTGATAGAGATACAATTAGTTATAATGCGACTGTTGCAAACAATATTACAGAGGTTACAGCAACTGGTGTTGCAGAAGATCCAAATGCAACGGTCACAGGAAATGGTACCCATCAATTAAAAGTTGGTCATAATCAAGTTGAAATCACAGTAACTGCAGAGAATAATACTTTTAGACTTTATACGATTGATGTTTATAGAGAACCATCTAATAATAATTATTTAAGTGATTTAAAAGTAAACGGGGTAACTGTGGAAGGTTTCCAACGCGAAAAGCAAAATTATAAATTAACAGTGGAAAATGATGTAACCGAAGTAAATGTACAAGCAATTCTAGAAGATAATAGTGCAATAATTGCTTCTGGTTCAGGTGTTACAAGTTTAAAAACAGGTTTAAACGTTATTGATATTGTTGTTACTGCCGAAGATGGTGTTTCTAGAATTTATACATTAGAAGTTACAAGAAAAAAATCTTCTAACAATAATCTAGCATTACTTTCAACATTAGAAGGATTATTATCTCCAGCATTTACTCCAGGAAATACTGATTATACAATGCAAGTACCATATGAAATTAAAGAATTAAATATTACTGCGGTATTAGAAGATGCGAATGCTGAATTCCATATTGAAGGAAATAGTGATTTCACTGTAGGCGCTGATAATATGGTTTATATTCCAGTTACCGCAGAAGATGGTAGTACGAAAACTTACCAAATTAATGTAACAAGATTACCACAAGCAAATAATTTCTTGACCTCATTAACAGTAACTTCTGCAGGTGGAAGAGTTTATCCACTAAGTCCAGAGTTTAATAAAAATACATTAAATTATACCATTGAAATTGACGAGGAAGATCGCAGACTTACAATTGAAGGTGAAAAGGAAGTAACAAGTAGTACTGTTACAGGTCTTGGGGATATTGATGTAACCGCATTCCCATACCATCATCAAGTTATTGTAACTTCTGCCGGTGGAATTGATCGTACTTATAACATTACGATTAGTAAAATTAAATCTAGTAATGTAAAATTAAAAGATATTACCGTAAGTTCAGGAAGCCTCTCACCAAATTTTGACCCAGACATTTTAAGTTATGTAGTAAATGTAGATAGCGATATATCTAGTATCGATCTTGATGCTTTATTAGATAATGGGCAAACAATTGTTGGAACTGGAGTTCATAATCTTGATTATGGAGACAATATCTTCCATCTTGCAGTCACTGCCGAAGATGGTACAACAGGTACTTACACTATAAAAGTAGTAAGAGATAAAAAAATTGATACAGCACTTCTTGATATTAAAGTAACAAATGCAACATTGAATCCAGCATTCAGTGAAAGTATCATTGATTATATTGCTTATATTGGAGAAGGAGTAGAAGAAGTAACTGTAACTCCAATTGTAAAAGATTCATTATCTAATGTTACCATTTCTCTAAATGATGAAGCTTATCAAGATATTAATAGTATTACAGTAAATGATTTAGAAAAAGAAAATACTGTTAAGATTAAAGTAAAACAGGGAGAAAATGAAACGATTTATACGGTTGCAATCTTAACACAATCTACTGAAAAAATTACTTCAGATGTGTATGGACATATCATTAGTGATGGGATGATTAAAACAGTTACAGAAAATACAAGTGCTGAACAGATGAAAGATCAATTGGATAATGATAATTCTAAATTAAAAATCTATTTAAGTGATGGAACAACTGAATATACAGGAAATAAAATCGGAACTGGAATGATTGTCAAATTATTTGTGCGCAATGTTGTCGTTGATCAAAAAGTAATCGTTGTCAAAGGTGATACTGATGGTAACGGTGAAATCAATGCAATTGATGCGTTAAAAGTAGTAAATCACATTATCGAAACAGATAGGCTATCTGGATGTTATTTAGTAGCGGCAGAAGCAACAAATGATACTGTGATTAATGCGATCGATGCATTAAGAATTGTCAATCATATTATAGGAAATGATTCATTATACTAAGAAAGGAGACTTTTATGAAGAAACGTATAAAATTATTCACAATCATTTTGTTTTCAATGTGCATCATTGGAACAAACATATTAAGCGTCCATGCTGGTAACGTTACTTTAAGTTTTAAAGGTAATGACACAGTAAAAGTAAATGATAACATTACAATTACAGTTGCGGTTAGTGATATTAATGGACTTACAAATGGTCTTGCGACAGCGCAAGGAGATCTCATCTTTGATGAAAACTATTTAGAATATGTATCATTCAAAGCTGTTTCACAGAATTTAAGTGTAAGTTATGGTACCAAGGCAAAACGTTTTGTGGCTTTAGGTATGGGTGGAGAATATGTTTCATCTAGTGATAATTTCTTTACCCTAACTTTTAAGGCAAAAAAAGTTGGAACTACAACACTTAATATAAAAGATGTCATTGTTGGAGATACAAAATCTATTATTCATAGTTCGAATATTATTCAAAAAACAATTACGATTGTAGATGGTACTTCACAAGAACCAACGGCTCCTACAACTCCTACGAAAAAACCATCAAATAAGAAACCTCAGATGAATTCATCAGTAAAGAAAGATACAGATAGTGAAAAGAATTCAGACAATAATTTATCTAAATTATTAGTAAATAATGCGAAAATGAGTCCTAAGTTCGAAAAAGATGTAACATCATATAATGTTGTTATTCCTAAAAATACAAATAAACTTGATTTAAGTTATATTACTAGCGATTCTAAGGCAACGGTAAAAGTAGTTGGTAATTCTGATTTAAAAGATGGGAAAAACAATGTCGTAGAAGTGATCGTAACTGCTGAAGATGGAAGTACAAAAACGTATACATTAAATGTTACAAAATCAAATGACTCTAGTAGTAATAAATTAATTTTATTAAATGTTAAAGAGGGTAGTTTATCTGGACGTTTTGATTCAGATGTTTATGAGTATAATATTACTGTACCAAAAATGACAAATAAGTTAACCATTAATGCCATACCAGAAAATAAAAATAGTAAGGTAGAGATTATTGGAAACAAGAATTTAGGGAAAACAAGTGTTATTCTCGTAAAATTAACAGATAAAAATGGATATAATAGTTATTATCGTTTGAATGTTAAACAAAGTAATTCATTGAATCCTTTGGTTAAATATTTGATTATAGGTTTAATCTTCTTATTCTTCTTCCTATTCTTGCTATTACTTCTATTAAAGAGAAAGAAAGATGAAGAAGAGGAAGTAAAAAAAGAAGAGATTCCAACAGAAATAAACGGATCTACAAATAATGATGATTTATACGATGATATTGTCACAAAAGATGAAATTATTTCTGCGATTGAAGAAAAAAATCCTAAGAAATTAAGAATGTTATTAAAACAAGAAGAAGTTAATAAGCTAAAAGAAGAATGTAAAATAGGACAAGATCTATATGATGATATCGTTACAAAAGAAGAGCTTATTGATGCTATAGAGGAACAAAATCCTAAAAAATTAAAAATGTTACTTGATCAGGAAGAAGTAAATAAATTACGCGATGAAGCACTTATTGCTAAAAATCCTGATAAACCAGATGTGACAAAAGATGAATTAATATCTGCCTTAGAAGATAATGATCAACAAAAATTAAATTTATTGTTAAAACAAGAAGAAGTTAATAGATTAAAGGATGAACTAAGAGCAGAAGAAAAAAGAAATAATTAACTAGATGATTCATTTTGTTAAAACTATTTATTCGTTTATAAATAGTTTCTAAGGAAAGGATTGGACCTGTCATTTACAGGAAACAGTCCTTTTAATTTTGCTTTAATTTGATTTTGTATCAATAAAAAGTTGAGCTTTCTTTCTAATGTGCTTTTTTTCTTGTGGTTGTGTAAAATATATGAATGTAATCCGGTAATTCTTGGTAAAAGAGGAAGAACAACTTGTGAAATGTACAGTTTTGTGGTATTATTAATATGTTAAAAATAGGTGGTGAAGTATATGGCTAGTCGTATGGAACGTTATTATCATGACAATGAAACAGAAGGGCGTCGAAGTAGAAAGAATAAAGATTTATACCGCACTATTTATGATGGACCTGCATATACCAATATCGAAGGTATTGCTACCATGGAAAAAACGAATGAAATAGATATCAGTAAGATTAAAGAAATGTTGAAAAGTAGAGAGGATTATAAAAAACAAAAAGAATATCGCAAGTTAATGTATAAAGAATTGGAACCAAAAAAAGAACCACTACCAGAAGTGGTCGAAGAGGAACCAGAACAAAGTCGTAATTATGATATTCGTGATATATTAACTAAAGCGAAAGAAGAAAATCCAGAAGAAATTAAAAGTGAACATCATAGTTTAAATAATACACAATATAATATTTTAAAAAATCTTAAAATGCAAGAGAAGGTTCACAAGGAAGATTATGTGGATGAAGAAGATCCAGATATTAAGAAATTGATCAATACCATTACAAATACAAGTATGTTAAATAAAATGGGTGACAAGGAATTATCCTTGGATTTACTAGATGATTTAAGATCAGATACGATTACAAGTGTTAGTACATTACCATCAATTCATGAATTAATGGATGTGGAAGACAAAGAACCTACTGGAGAAATGGAATTGGATAAATCTTTCTTTACTTCGGCCTATTCTTTTGGGGATGATGATTTTGAAGTAGACGAATATGGTAATCTAAAACCAAAGAAGAAACATATTTTCCTAAAGGTTTTAATTGTACTTACGTTAATTTTAATATTAGCTGGTGTTGGTCTTTTAGTCTATACACAAATAAAGTAGTTTAGCTACTTTTTTTATTTGTCTTTTTTAATAAAGAAACAAGGTATAAAATGATTGGAAGTATAAAGTAAATAAGATAGGTTCCTTTTAAAATGAAAGAGGTGTCTAAATTAGGAAATAAGAAATAAGTAATAAAAAAGGTGATAAAAATAAGTGAAATAGTATATTTAAAATGAAAGAATGTTGTTAAAAAATAAAAACCAATTGTTAGAATCATGAAAAAATCAAAAATTCCTTGAATAGCCAAAATACTTTCAATATGACCTAATACTCCAATGACGGAAACTTGTTTTAGTAAATGAAATTCTGGGTAAGTATAGGTAGAAGCTAAATCAAATCCTAAAATCGCAATCGTTAGGAATGCTGTCATGATTAACACAATAGATCCTAAAATATAGGTCCAAAAAATAAATTTTGTATGGTGTTCTTCTTTTTGATAAGGTAAGACCGTTAGAAAGAATAGGGGTAAAATGTTAAAACCAATGTATAGTGAAGCACTATTAAAGATCTCTTTACTAGATTTTAGAATTGGAAGTAAATTTGAAAGATTTATTTGAAATATCAAATTACTGAAGGTAATAAAGATAATTATAATTGATAAATAAAGTAAAATGAGGCTAACACGTCCAATGACATTGATTCCTTTTCGTACTAAATAGAATAGGGGAATGAGAAAAGCAAAGAAAATAAGCAAACGTGGTGTTTTTGATAAATATTCAATCTGAACGAACCGTGTAAACTCATGATATAAGTAGGATAGATAGAATAGAGTAAAACAGAAAAAAATAATTTCAATTATAGTTCCTATTATTTTGCCGAAGGTTCTAGTGATATATTCATGTAAATTTTGTTCTTTCTTTTTTCTTAATATGAATAAATATAGAAAAAGAGGAATAAACCCTAGGATACTTCCTAATCCAACACTGAGATAACTATTTTGCTTCGCTGTATTTAAGATTAATTTAAAACTAATTCCCATAAAACAAGCACGAAGTAAAAAGTAAGTGACACTTGCAGTTTCTAATTTTGTTAAACTTTTTTTCATAACGTTCCTTTCTATCGATCAATCTGGACATTGATATGAACATTTAATTTTTTGACGGGTTGATTGGTCTTTTTATTGCGGTCATATAAAAATGGTTTTAAGCGAAGATAATCTAAATTTAATCTTTTTGATTCTTCGATTGCTTTTTCTATGTTCTTTTTAAATTCTTGTGTCACCTCTTTAGTATCTTTAATACTAGAATCTATTTTGCCACGAATATAAAAGGTAACAGAATCGTTCGATAATTTCTTTTTTACATGTATATTTTTAATAATGACACTTTGATTATGCAGAGATAAAATATATTCTTTGGTCATTCCATTTAAAACCATTGTTTCATTGGTTTCTTTTGCCCATGATTTAAGATGATAATTTTGAAATATTCCCAAATTACTTGTTTCAAGTTTATCGTCCTTAATGGTATAACTTGTCATCGTTGAAATATTATTTTCTTTCATTTGTTTAATATAGGTGTTATAAGTGATTTGATTATGAATGTTTTCTAGTGTTAAATATTTACTAAATCCTTCGATCTCTTTGGCTTCTACTTTTTCACTAGATAAGTAGGTAAGTACTTCTCTAGCTGTAGTATTTTGTGCAAGAATGAGGTAAAAGTTCTTTTTCGTTTCATTATCTTCATTAATAATTTTAAAGAGGGATTTTATTCCTTTTTTTGCGGCATTTTCATCAATCAAAACTAAATTTAAATGTCCAAGATATAAGGGTTTATTATAGTTTGTATTAAGATGAAAGAAGGTTTCTTCTAATGTTTTTCCATGTCCCTCGATGATCCGTGTGGAATTTTCTTCATCATCGGATGCGACTAATAAAGAAATATGATATTCATTATCATAATCGAGGGAGAGTGCAGATACTAAGTAAATATCATTTAATTCATGATAATTACAACCACATAAAAGAAAAATAATCATGAGTGGCAAAAACCATTTAATCTTTTTCATGTTTTACCTCCTTTTGACGATAAGGATTACTTTTTGTTAAAAATGATGGACGCTTGATTAATTTTGGCGTAGGGAATTTTAAAATACTATCTTTATTGTCTTCTAAATTGAATGGTGCAATGGACATCATATAAGGGACGTCTAAAAAGGAAATACTACACATATTTGTAATAAAAATGAGACCCATGACAACAATACCAATGACGCCTAAGAAGGAACCTGCAAGAAGAAATAGAAACCTCCAAAGACGTAGGGCATTAATCATATCTACATCACTAAATAATAATCCGCAGATCGATGTAATAGCGATAATAATAATACTAATAGGAGATACAATACCTGCAGAAACAGCGGCATCTCCAAGGATTAATCCACCAACAACACTAATTGCGGTTCCCATACTTTGTGGCATTCGAATATCAGTTTCTCTTAATAATTCAAAAGCTAACATTAATAGAAAAACTTCAAAAGCTGTTGGAAATGGCACATTACTTCGTTGTTTAATAATAGAAAATAAGAGTTCATCTGGAATAATTTCTGGATTAAATGTCGTAATAGCGATATAAAATGCTGGTAATAACAGGGTAATGATAAAACTTAAAAAGCGAAGAATACGTGAGAAATTCACATTTAAGTTTTTTTGATAAAAATCTTCTGGAGAATGAAAAAAGTCTGTAAAGATACTAGGACAAAGAAGAACAATTGGTGTGTTTTCTACCATAATCACAATTTTTCCATTTAATAAGGATTGACAGGTAAGATCTGGGCGTTCCGTACTGATGACCATAGGAAATACTGTTTTTTTATCTTGAATTAAATATTCACGTATATATCCAGAATCTAAAATGCCATCAATATCAATATTTCTTAATGTCTTTTCAATTTTTTTGATACTCTTTTCCCTAGCAATTCCATGAATATAGGCAATCGCAATTTTAGTTTCCGTTCTTTTTCCTATGGTTAGTTCTTTGATCCAAAGATTTGGATCTTTAATACGTTTTCTAAGAAGTCCTAAGTTGGTCATAAAGTTTTCAGTAAAACTATCCCTAGGTCCTCTGATAACAGCTTCACTACTCGCTTCGCTAACCCCACGATCTAACTCTCCCTTTGTTTCAATCGCAATAATATCATTTTTTCCTTCAACAAAAACACACGTAAATCCATTGGGTAAAACCTTTAATACCTCATCTATGGATGTTATTTTCTTGATATTACTATTCGCAATTTTATTTTGTAATTCTTTAAATAAATCATCTCCTGTTAAATTTAAGGTTGATTTCATAAAAAATTCACTGATTTTATCATCACTACAAACACTATCTAAGAAAGTATATCCAATTCTTCCGTTTGGAACATCAAGAATACGGCTTTTAAGATCAGGACTTTCCCCAAATATTTTTTTAATTTCTTTAAAAATTGATTCTAATGTATGCATAAAATCACCTAGTGTTAGTATGGATTATTTTTTATTATTTAAACAAAAAACAGTTCTTATTTTTGAACTGTCTTTGGTAAAAATTTTGTTAATATTTTTTTCTTGTTTTGTGATAATCCGGATACACGAGATAAAAATTCTTCTTCAGTTATTTTAGAAAAGTTTTTATTTTCTTTTAACATACGGTTAAAATGTTGATTAAAATCGAAAGGATATCTTCTAGTTGCATCAAATGTCATAAATTGGCTAAATGTATCCATATTAAATTGAAGATATGTGTCAACAGATGCATAAACTTGTTCATCCTTGTTTTTAAAAGAAGCAACACTGTCTGCATAATTATATAGGTATGTTTCGGTATATTTTAATTCGTTATTCTCATATTCCTTTTTTTGTTGAATAAGCTCTGTTTGGAAGTTATCAAAAATAGATGTAATAACAATATTACGATTTGATTTTTTTTCTGAATAGTTTCTTATAACATGAATGTAGTCATCTATACGGAAAGTATATAAATATGTCCACTCGAAAATCTTTTCGTCCCAAAAATGCTTTCCTTTAATATGTTGGTATATAGATAATAAATTATTTCTATCATCACATTTTATTTTTATTTTCACATTTTTAAACGATATATCATAGCATTCTGAATAATAAGAACCATCGAAACAATTTTTTTGATTATTAAATTCAAATTCTTTAACAAACAAGCTATCTCTTATTGTCCTTTCCTCGAATGTTGGTACATTATTTTTAATAAAAACAATATTTTGTAATTCCTCATTAATTAAGCCGCAAATGTCTTTAAAATATGGATTGATTGCTATTTCTTCTGGTAAGTTTAAGTTTTTAAATAATTCTTGTATTTCTTTTTTTGCATTTTCATAGTCTTCCGATTGCAAGATACCTTACCTCCTTTCCTCACAATTATTCTAACATAAATTTAATTTTTAATAAACATTTAAAATGATTAATGTATCTATGATATAATTATTATAGGTCGTGATAAATATGAGGGAACAAGTAGAAATTTTAAAATTAGATCATAGTGGTCGTGGAATTGGTAAATTAAATAATAAAACTATTTTTATTCCAAATACTTTACCAGATGAGATTGTAACAATTAAAAATAAAGTGGAAAAGAAAAAATTTATTGAAGCGGAAGTAGATGAATGGATAAAAACTAGTGAAAAAAGAATTAAACCTGTTTGTCCCTATTACGGGATATGTGGTGGTTGTGATCTTATGCATATGGATTATCCACAACAACTTCAATATAAAAAAGGTAAAATTTGTGATATTTTAACACGTTTTTCAAATTTTTCCACAGATTTAGTAAAGAAAATTATATCCGATGAGGATGTTTTTTACAGAAATAAGGTAGTTTTCCACATAAATGAAGCTTGTGGACTATATAAAAAGAAAAGTTATGACATAATTCCTGTGGAAAATTGTTATTTAGTACATGAAGAAATTAATAACCTGTTAGAAAAATTAAGAATTATGGATTTATCAAATGTTAAAGAAATTATGGTTCGCCATTCTAATAGAACAAAAGAAATGATGGTTGTCTTTTATTTAACAAATTCTAAAAAGATAGATACAACTTCTTTAAATTCTTTTGTAACAAGTATTTATACTGCTTATAATGATAAATATACTAAAGTCTTTGGAAAAGATTATATGAGGGAAAATTTATTAGGTTTAACTTTTGATATTTCACCTTCTGCGTTCTTTCAAGTAAATACCGTGATGTGTGAGAAATTATATGAACAAGTTAAAACATATTTAAAACCTACGAAAGAAGATTATCTGTTAGATTTATATTGTGGGACAGGGACAATTGGTTTAACTTTAGCGGATACTGTAAAAAAAGTCCTTGGGGTTGAAATTAATCCAGACTCTATTAAAGATGCGAATCGAAATAAAGAAAAAAATGAAATTAGAAATGCCGAATTTTATGCGTCTAAAGTATCAGATATGATTGAAGATTTACAAGGAAGTTTAGTTGTGGTGGATCCTCCGCGTGCTGGATTAGATTCAAAAACAATCAATGAATTAAAATCAATTAAGCCAAAAAGATTAGTTTATGTTTCGTGTGATCCAATGACTTTAGTTCGTGATTTAAAAGAATTATCGGAAACGTTTGAAGTAAAAGAAATCACATTGTTTGATATGTTTCCAGAGACGAGTCATGTAGAAAGTGTATGTCTTTTAGAATCTAAAGAGAAATAATAAGTTTACTACAAAAGAAAGATGTTTAATTATAAATAAAAAAATCATGTTTTCTTTTGAATTTATAAAGAAATAAATATTCAATTTAAAATGGATGAATTTATTAAAATCAGTTATTAATCATTAGAGAAAAATGTTTATGAAATGGTCTTTGTAATTATAAATACTTTATTTGACTAGTAATACAAAAAATGATAAAATATTAATTAGAAAATTTTTAAAGGAGGATTATATGTATATTTTTTTAGGAATTGTTTGTGAACTTGTTACTGTTGCAGGAAGTGTTTTTATAGTCGCTAAGGGTATTCTAGATTCTGTGGTACAAATGTCAGAGAATGGTTATAGACTTGATAAGAATGTTTATAATAAATACAACAAATACAACAAAAAGCAAAATAAGATTATAAAAGGTATAGGAATTATAAAAAAATTTTTATTTTTTGTTCCTGGATTGAATTTAATATTTGCTGGAGTTCAAAGTGTTAAAATTAGGAAAAAAATGATGAATGATCTTCAAAAAGAGGAAATTGTTCTTATGAAAGAAGGAATTGTTCTCATGAATGATCAAGAAAAGGAACAATATTCAAAAATGAAAGGTAAAATACAAAAGTTTATTTTTAATGTGATTGTGACTTCTAAGAAAAAAGATGAAGAATTCTTGGGATTTATTGGAAACACACCTGTAGTAGTATATCCCGGATTAATTTCTTTAGGTTATGAAGAATTACCACATTACAATTACACTCTTGATGAAGTCAAAAAGTTAAATGAAGCAACAACTTATTCATATAGAATAGGAACAATTGGTGAGAAAAATGTTGCAATAATTGGAATACCAAATCCTAATAGCACTGTTAGTAAAATTCAATTTAAATCAGAAGAATATAAAATAACACATGATTATGTAAAAATGACGGAAGAAAAAGCACAAGACAAAACTTTTATAGTTTATCCATTTATGTCAAATACAAGGGAAGCGGTAAAAAAAGTTGTTGAAGAAATAAAATATTCTCGTGTTTTATCAGAAACACAAGCAAATTTAAAGGCTTTAAATACTCAAACTCAAATTCAAGAATATTCAGTTGAAAATTGTAAAGAACAGGAAGGTCCTGTATTAAAGAAAACATTATATCCACCAAAAAAATAATAGTATTTATAAAATTTTTAATTATATAGCATCTGAAAATCCAAAAGAAGTCTCACAACTAATGAATTTTTGCAAAAAGAATATTTTTTAAAGATAGTCACATATTGTTAAGTTTGCGAATGTAATTTGGATGATATGAAAAAGTAGTGTATTTTGGAACCTCTTTAAATAATTGAAAATATAAATGATCATAAAGTTGATTTTGAAGAATTGAGCTAAGAACGATTGAAAATCGTAAAAATATAAAGAAAATAGAAAAAAACTATTTTCTTTTTTTTGATTTTAGGTTATACTTATTTTATAGTAGGTGAATCATATGAATCAGACAATGACAATTCGTGAAAAAGAATATACAATTTCAAGTGTAGATGGAACAGGAACAAAATTTATTTTAGTATCTCAAACAGGAGAACAAGTAGCTTTAGGGATTGATGTGGCTTTATTAGATGTTTATACAAAACAAGTGATGGCTGATTTTGATCGTTTTATGAATGTTGGAGAGTTAGAAAATACAATTCGTCAAGTGGAACGTTATTTAAGTAGTAATGGTGCTTATCAACGTATGAAAGAATTAGTGCCAAATATTACTTTACCACAAGAACTATTTATGAAAAGAGCGGAAGAATTTAAGAATTTTTATGTTCAAAAATATCCAGATAGAGTTTCAATGGTAGAGGTTCCACAACCAGAAGTTATAAGTGTAGAACAGGAACAAATGGTGAATAATGTTCAAGAATCAGTTCCTGTAGTAGAAGTTCCGAATGAAAATAATATGAATGTAGAAACTAGAAATTACATTCCAATTCGAAATATCAATGTTATGGAAGTTACTCATGATCAAAAAAGTATCTTATTATTTTTAAATGGAAAATATGAAGGATATGAAATTAGTGAAGATTTTACACACGCGCGTGATCCTAGAACAGGGACAACTTATGTATTATCGATGAATGAAAATGGACAAGTTCAGATGATTGATACGAATCGTAATGTTACACGTGAGTTAGAACGTACTGCACCATTAACTGATACAAGAAAGATTTTTATTAATGGCCTAGATGTAGAGGAATTAAATAATTTAATTAATACAAGTCCAAATGTGGCTGAAGTTCAATATGCAACAGCGCTTAAAAATGGTTTGAAAGAAGAATTTGGTGTTGATGATACAATGTTGATTGAGCCAGCGAAAATTAAGCAAAAGGTAATGGCAGATCGTATGGGATTTATTAGTCATTTAACCATTTCTTTCTTAGTTGGAATTTTAGGTGGTATTGTTCTTATGATATTAGGTAATTCTATTTCGGTATTATTCTAATGAAATATTTAGTATTAGAATATCCAAAATGCAGTACTTGTAAACGAGCACTACAATATTTGGATGAACATCATATTGAGTATGAGAAAAGAAACATTGTTTTAGAAAATCCTACAGAAGAAGAATTAAACACATGGGTGAAGGAAAGTGGACGAGAAATCAAATCTTTCTTTAATACCAGTGGTAATTTATATAAAGAATTACATTTAAAAGATAAGTTACCTGAGATGAGTTCTCAGGAACAAATCGCTTTACTTGCCAGTAATGGTATGTTAGTAAAAAGACCTTTGCTTATTGGTGATAAAATTTTAAGCGGGTTTAAAGAAAAAGAATGGAAAGAGTTAAAATAGAGCCTAGTCTCTATTTTTATTATGGAGGTATTATGGATTTAGAAAAAATAAATGAACCATTACTTGTGTGGTTTAAAGAAAATAAACGATATATGCCCTGGCGTGAACAACCGACGTTTTATTATGTGTGGTTAAGTGAAATTATGCTTCAACAAACGAGAGTGGATACAGTGATACCTTATTTTGAACGTTTTATTAAAGAGATTCCCACTATTGAAGCTTTGGCAAATATTTCGGATGATAAATTATTGAAGTTATGGGAAGGATTAGGTTATTATAATCGAGCTCGTAACTTAAAAATTGCAGCCAATCAAATAATGAGTGAATTTGATGGAATCTATCCAACAACGTATGATGATATTTTACGTTTAAAAGGAATAGGTACGTATACAGCTGGAGCTATTATGTCTATTGTGTATAATAAAAAGGTTGCGGCTGTGGATGGAAATGTTTTACGTGTGCTGACAAGAGTTTTAAAAGATGATTCAGATATTATGTCAGAGCGAACGAAAAAGAAATTTAAAGAGTTGATTGAAAAAAATATGCCAGAAAATGCGCGAGATTATACACAAGCGTTGATGGAATTAGGAGCACTTGTTTGTCTTCCGAATGGCGAACCGAAATGTAGTGTATGTCCCTTACGTTCTTTTTGCGAGGCTTATCAAACAAATACCATTTCTAATTATCCAGTGAAAAAGATTCAAAAGATACGAAAAATAGAAAAACGTAGTGTATTTTTATTTGTATATCAAAATCAGGTACTTATTGAAAAAAGAAAAGATAAGGGATTATTAAAAGGGTTATACCAATTTCCAAATATCAATGGTCATTTCTCAAAAGCTGAGATGAAATATTTTTTTGATGAAATGGGTTTTGATACATCGACGTTTGAGAAATTACCAGAGGCAAAACATATCTTTTCTCATTTAGAATGGCATATGCAGGGATATTATGTACCAGTTTCTATCAAAACTGAAGGTTTATGGGTCACTGTAGATGAGTTAAAAAGAAATTATAGTATACCTACAGCTTTTAAAGTATATAGGAAAGAATTGGAAGGACGTTTATCAAGGGATTTATTTGACAAGCATGAAGATCTATGGTAGCATAACAATCAAATTTAAAGGAAACATTGATATTCACATCTGATCTTTTGATAAATTTGAAATATCTGATTAATAATAGAAAATATTATATTTAAAAACAGTTGAAAACGATACTATATAACCAATGTGGTAATGTGAAAGTATAAGTGAATTTTATATTTTAAATCGAGAAATATATATAAAACTTGACAAATTAAATGTTTTGTGGTAGGATACATTAATCTTTTGAAGGGGGAGTTCATGATGAAAAAAAGATTATCATTCATTAGTGTGATGTTACTCGTATTTATAATGTCTGTTACAGATGTATTTGCTGGACCTGCGAATACGATTAAAATCAACGGTTCAAAGAGACAACCTGGTTATGTTGCAGGAGCTTATTGGCCAAAGAAGGTGGCTTCTGATGGAACCTATCTTTATTGCTTGGAACATCATAAAGCTGTACCATATAATCAAACATTAGGTTATAAAGGAGATTTAGATGTTGGATATACATATATTATTTTAAATGGATATCCTTATAAATCTTTTACTGGAAATGGTGATTATGATTATTATATTACACAAGGTGCTCTTCATTGGTATAAAGACCGTGTGAATGGAGTAAGTGATAATAAAAAGGGAGAGATGACTGCTTCATTTAAAACCAATGGTAGTGATCCTCATAATTTACGACCACATATGAAAAAACTATTAGAAAACGCTTTAAAAGCACGTAAACAAGGATATGTAAATCCAAGTGCTAGCATTAGTGTAAATTCTAAAACGATGACAATTAGTTCAGATGGTAGCTACTTTATTTCAAGTCCAATGACGTTAAAGACAGTAACTGGAATGACATCTAAGATTAAAAGTATGAAGGTGTCTATAACTTCTGGACCTAAAGGATCAATACTTGTAGATAAAAGTGGAAAAACAAAAACAAACTTTAGTTCTGGGGATGTATTTTATGTTAAAGTACCAACTTCAGGATTAACAAAGTTAAAGGAAACTGTGAGTATTCATTTAGAAGGAAATGGTACGATAAGTAAAGTTGCACGTTATGAACATACTTCCAATGTACATGGAGATGTTCAAGATTTGACAACTGCAAAACCATATGAATCATCATCTAGTTTTAAACAAGATGTAACATTTAATTTAACAACAACAGAAGTATCTATTAGTAAAGTAGATATTACAACAAAAGAAGAATTACCAGGGGCTACCCTAGTATTAAAGAATAGTAAAGGGAATATCGTAGATCAATGGGTATCTACAAAAGAAAAACATGTGATTCGTCACTTACCAGCTGGGACTTATACGTTAACAGAAACGATCGCACCAGATGGATATGTTCGTTCTAAAGATATTACTTTTAGTGTAAAAGCAGATGGAACGGTTACGACAGTGACGATGGTTGATGATTATACAAAGGTTGAAATTAGTAAACAAGATGTAACAACGAAAAAAGAATTACCAGGGGCAAAATTAAAATTATATAATGAAGAAGGAAAGGTTATTGCAGAATGGACTTCTTCAGATAAAACATATAATTTAGAAAAACTAAAAGTAGGAAAATATAAGTTAGTAGAAGAGGTTGCTCCTGAAGGATATGTACTTGCAAAAGAAGCTGTAGCATTTGAGGTATTGGAAACAGGAGATTTACAAAAAGTAGTGATGTATAATACACCACTAACACCAACTCCAGATACTGCTTTCCATCCATCAACAATGCTTTATATTGCAGCCGCAATTTTAGGATGTTTCGGAATTGGATTAGTATACTGGAATGGAAAACAACATGCATAACGATTTAAAAAAGAGAAGCCAGTATATATCACTAGGCTTCCTTTTTGTTATTCTAGCTGTGTTTATTGGAACCTTGGACTATTGGAGTACAAAGAAAATAAATGTCTGGGATAGTATGAATACAAAGCTATTTTTCATAGATCATCCAGAAGAAGAAAAAGTTTTAACGGAAAGTACAAAAACGGAACAAGTGGTTCCATTAGATAAAGAAAATACACCAAAACAAGTATCCAAAAAACAAACCGAAACAACACCTGATTATTATGTTGGGATGTTAGAAATACCTAAAATTAACTTGAAACAAGGTTTTGCTGCTTTTGGATCTCCGCAAAATAGAATTGATAAGAATGTAACGATTTTACCAACCAGTGTTTATCCAGATGTAGAACTTGGTAATTTTATTCTTGCTGGACACTCTGGACAAGGATCCATCGCATTCTTTAATAACTTATATCAATTAAGCCATGGAGATACAGCAAACGTATATTATAAAAATATAAAATATATTTATCAAATTGTTGATATTTATCAACAGGATAAAACAGGGATGATTTCGATTTATCGAGATTATAACAAAAGTACGTTAACGCTTATTACTTGTACCAATCATACGAAGGATAAGCAAACCGTGTATATTGCAAATTTAATTAAAAAAGAAGCTTATTAGAAAGGAGTGGTCTTATGGCACCAATGACTTTATTTGAAAAAATGGATAAATTAATCGCCACGATGAATACAACAACGTTGGTGATGATGTTATTACTTAGTGTCCTTATTTCAATGATGTTTATCTTTGATGAAAAGAATAAGAAGTATAGTTATATCAGTTATATATTGGTCTTAGTGTTTGTTGGTTTTGTATTTAAAGACAGTTTATTTCGATTAATTGATATGTTTATTGAACGTTTATTCTATTTATTCTATTTTCCAACAGGTGCGATTTATATGATCACTCTTGTTGTAAGCCATGTCATTTTCTTACATAGTTTAGGAAATAAACAAATGGATAAGTCCATTAAGAATATAAATTTTATTGGATTTAGTTTTATGCAAATTCTATGTATTAATGTATTAAATTACATTTCAACATCTTCTTTAGATTTAACCAATGAATTAAATTTTGTTGGGGATAAAACAATGATTGGTATCTTAGAACTTAGTATGCTTGTGTTTACACTTTGGATGGGAAGTCTTATTGTAATTTCTATCATTCATAAGATGACCAAGGTTGTATTATCGCGTGAACTTGCTGAAGCTCCAGTGCAAACGATGGTTGAAGTAGAAACACCTACTACAGATATACCATCTACTCCAGTGTTAAAACCATTGTTTAATCACTTTGTTGAAACTGTAGGAGAAAAATGGAATACTTTAAAAGAAGTGAAACCACAATCGATGATTCAACCAAAACCAGTGATGGTGGAACAACAGGCCGTTCAACCTACATCTGAAAAGCCAAAGATGACAGAAGAATTAATGAATCGTCTTCTTCGTCCAGAACCTATGATGATGGAGGAAAAAACATTACAAGTGGCAGAAACAAAAACGACTACCATATCTGTACCAACTGAACCAGTAATGTCATGGAGTGACGCTGTTATTGAAGCACTTCATATTCCTTCAGAGCCTATTTATGATGATATCGAAGAACCATTTATGAATCGTATTGTTGAAACAGTTCCAGAAGAACCTGTAATTATAGAAGAAAAAGTGGAAGAAGTAAAAGAACAACCAAAGGTAGTTGATGAAAAAAATACCAAGGCTTTGGATTTATGTCAATTATTACTTCGAAAACAAGAAGATCCTGGACATAGTTTAGAAGATTATCTTGAATTAAGAAAATATTTAGTAGCCCAAAAATAGGCTGCTTTTTATTTTATCATTGACGTATCTTTCTTTTTAACGTATACTTAAAATAGATAGAGTATAGGAGAAAATAGAGATGAAGACAAGAAAAAAACAAAAAGTGATTATAGGGACACTAGTTGCAGTCATCCTAGGAATGTGTGTAGGATATGCTGCTTTAAGTCAAATCTTAACGATCACAGGAACATCAGGAATTTCAGGAGATTTTAACATTGAATTTACCAAAATTGAAGA
>JAETPN010000009.1 GCA_021771185.1 Bacillota bacterium
AAAAAGGATTAAAAAAGGGAATAGAAAAAGGCCTTGAAAAAGGATTAGAAGAAGGAATAGAAAAGGGAATGAAACAGGGCCTAGAGAAAGGTCTTGAACAAGGAATTGAACAAGGAATTGAACAAGGATCTCTAGAAACGAAACGTGAGACTGCAAAGAAAATGTTTGAAAAAGGAATTGACCATCATTTGATTTATGAAATTACTGGAATCTCTATTGAAGAACTGAATCTACAGCGAGATTAAAATTTAGTGAATGTCATCAAAGTGTCAAGATTGAAAAATAAAAGTAACTATTAGGCTAAAATAGTTACTTTTTCTTTTCTATTCAAGGAAAGTTTGCTATAATAATACTAAGGTGAATTATGAAAAATATTTATGGTATGACATATAAAAATTTTGAAGATTATTTTATCAACATGGGTGAAAAGTCTTTTAAGGCAACACAAGTTTTTGAGTGGTTATATGAAAAACGTGTGACTATGTTTGATGAAATGACTAATATCAAAAAAAGTGTGGTTTTATCACTAAAGAAAGATTTTACAATGGATCCATTAAAAATTATTGATATTCGAAAAGATAAAGATGTTGCAAAATATCTTTTTGAACTTCAAGATGGCGAAAAAGTTGAAGCTGTTCTCATGCACCATGATTACGGTAATAGTTTGTGTGTATCAACACAAGTAGGATGTAATATGGGTTGTAAATTTTGTGAAAGTGGGAGACTAAAAAAACGCCGAAACTTAGAAGTTTATGAAATGGTTTTACAACTTTTAATGATTGAAGAAGATTTTAAGGGACGAATTAGTCATGTTGTTTTAATGGGAATTGGAGAACCCTTTGATAATTATGATAACGTTATGGCTTTTATTGATATTATAAATCATCCGAAAGGGATTGCGATTGGGGCTAGACATATTACGATTTCAACGTGTGGAGTCATTCCTAAAATTAAGGAATTTATGAAAGAAAAACGACAAGTAAATTTAGCTATTTCACTTCATGCACCAAATGATGAATTAAGAAGTCGCTTGATGAATATCAATAAGGTGTATCCATTACACGAGTTAATTCCTGTTTTAAAAGAATATATTAATTTAACACATAGAAGACTTACTTTTGAATATATTATGTTAAAAGGAATCAATGATCATGAAGCGGATGCGAAAGAGCTTTCTATGTTACTTCGTGGAATAAATTGTTATGTTAATTTAATTCCATATAATGAAACCAGTCATATTGAATATGAAAAAAGTAGTAAAGAACAAATATTAAAATTTTACGATGTGTTAAAGAAAAACAAAATAAATGTAACAATTCGTAAAGAATTTGGTGGGAATGTATTTGCAGCCTGTGGGCAGCTTAGATCCCATCATGAGGAGGAAAAATAATGGAAGCAGCATATTTAACAGATCCCGGAAAAGTTCGAGATCATAATGAAGATAGTGTGATTATTATTCGAAATGAGCAAAATGAATATTTACTTGCTGTTGCAGATGGAATGGGTGGACATAAAGCAGGTGAAGTAGCTTCTAGTATTGCTATTTCACATATTGGAAAGCGATTTAGGGAATTAGGTTGTGTTGGAAACAAGGAAGACGCCATTCATTGGATTAAAGAAGTTATTAGTGAAGCAAATGTTTTAATTTATCGATATACGGAAGAAAATCCAGAAAGTACAGGGATGGGAACAACTATTGTTCTTGCTGTATTAACGAAAGATTTTTTACTTTTTGGAAATATTGGTGATTCAAGTGGTTATGTAATGAAAGATAAAAAATTACATAAAATTACAACGGATCATACTTTAGTAAATTTATTAGTAAAATCTGGCGAACTCACGCCAGAAGAGGCTAGGGAACATCCAAGAAAAAATGTTCTTATGAAAGCTTTGGGAGCTCAGACAACAGTAGAGATGGATGTCTTTGATGTAGAAACAGATGTTGAAGGTATTTTCTTGTGCAGTGATGGTCTTACAAATATGTTAGAAGATGTTCAAATTGAACGTGTATTAAATGAAGATCTTACAGCAGATGAAAAAGCCCAAAAACTCATTTATAAAAGTAATAATCGTGGTGGAAATGACAATATTTCTGTTGCGTATTTAAATAAGGCAGGTGTAGAAGAATGATTATAAAGGGACAAAAAATTAACGATCGTTATCAAATTATTCGCTTAATTGGAGAAGGTGGAATGGCGAATGTTTATTTAGCACATGATACTATTTTAGATCGTGATGTTGCAGTAAAAGTTTTACGTGGTGATTTAGCGGATGATGAAAAATTTATTCGTAGATTTCAACGTGAAGCCATTAGTGCTTCTTCGTTAACACATCCAAATATCGTAGAAATTTATGATGTTGGAGAAGATGATGGAAATTATTATATTGTCATGGAATATGTGGATGGTAAAACATTAAAAAGCCTTATTAAACGTCGTGGATCTTTAACGTTACCTGAAGTTGTTGATATTATGCTTCAATTAACGAGTGCGATTGCTTGTGCACATGAAAGTTTTATTATTCACCGTGATATTAAACCACAAAATGTATTAATCTTAGATAATGGAATTGTTAAAATTACAGATTTTGGTATTGCGATGGCCTTAAATAGTAATGAACTTACACAAACAAATTCCGTGATGGGTTCGGTACATTATTTACCACCGGAGCAAGCAAATGGTACAGGCGCAACTAATAAAAGTGATATTTATTCTTTAGGAATTTTAATGTATGAAGCTCTAACTGGAAAGGTTCCTTTTAAAGGAGAAAATGCAGTAGAGATTGCGATTAAACAAATGAAAGATGAAATTCCAAGTATTATCAGAGAATATCCCGAAATTCCACAGAGTATTGAAAATATTATTTTAAGAGCTTGTGCTAAAAATCCAGAAAATCGTTATAATAACGTGATGGAAATGCATCATGATATTGAAGTAGCCCTTGATAAAGATCATGAAAATGATACCAGAGTAAAATATGAATTTCCAGAACATGACTTTGATGAAACAAAGAAAATGCCTAAAATTAGTCGAACGGGTTCACGTAGTGAGAGAAATAAAGTGGAAAATGCAGACGATAAAAAAGATAAAAAACAGACTAAAATTATGTTGATTGCAGGTGGAATTTTCGCAGCCCTAGTTGCCGCTTTAGCGTTCGTTTTCTTAATTTATCCTAAAATGACTCGTGTTCCAGATGTAAAAATTCCAGATGTGGCTAACAAAACAGTTATTCGAGCAGAAGAAATTTTACAAGAAAAAGGTTTTGAAGTAGCTACAAAAACACAATCAGTATATGATGAAAAGATTGCTAAAGGAAAAGTTGTAAAAACAAACCCACAAGTAGGGCGAAGTGTAAAAAAAGGAACAACGATTACTTTGATTGTATCTAAAGGAAAAAATTCCTATGCGATTGAAGATTATACTGGAAAAAACGTATATGAAGTAAAAGCAAAATTAGAAACAAAAGATATTAATGTTATTATTGAAACAAAAGAAGTTACAGAAGATGAAAATTATAAGGAAAATTTGATTATTTCACAAAGTGTTGAAGAAGGAAAAAAATTGAAAAAAGGTGATAGTATTACATTAGTTGTTCCTGCTTTTATAACTACTTATCCTGATTTTGTTGGTGAACATTGGAGTGTTGCTAATATTGAAAATTTCTGTATTAAAAACAATATTACATTAAATAAGACAGAACAAGAAACTTCTTCTTATCCAGAAGGAACCGTTTTATCGCAGAGTAGAGTAGCTGGAACGAAAGTTGTTGAAAATACACCACTTACAATTACCATCGCCAAAGCTCCGAAAAAAGTAGAAACGCCAAGCAAGGACGATGATAAAACGAGTAATACTCAGACACCAGATCAAACGGGAACGTCAACTCAAGGACCAAATCAATGACAGGAAAAATCATAAAATGTATTAGTAATGATTATACGGTTCTTGCGAAAGATAAAACCTATCTTTGTAAGAGCCGTGGTTTATTTCGCAAATTAAAAATCACACCTCTCGTAGGCGATGAGGTAGAGTTTGATCCTGAACAACAGTATATTTTAAAAATTTTACCTAGAAAAAATGAATTGGTTCGACCACCAGTCGCTAATATTGATCAAGCGTTTCTAATTACTAGTGTGAAGCACCCAGATTTTAGCGCCAATCTTTTAGACAAATTAATTACTATTATAGAATATCATCGAATTCTTCCTATTCTTTGTTTCACAAAGTTAGATTTACTACAGGAAGAAGAGAAAAAAGAAATAGAACAAATCATACAGTATTACAAAAAAATTGGATATCAAGTATATACGAAGGAAGAACTAGATGAGATACGTGCTTGTTTTAAAGACAAAGTAAGTGTTTTTACAGGGCAGACAGGTGCTGGGAAGAGTACTTTATTAAATCAATTGGATTCCAAGCTCCATATTAAAACTGGAGAAATTTCATTAGCTTTAGGCCGTGGAAAACATACGACAAGACATACAGAATTATTAAGTATTGCGGGTGGATATGTTGCTGATACTCCAGGCTTTTCAGCCATCTCTTTGGATGATATGGATCTTTCGGATATACGTGATCAATTTATAGAATTTAATATGTATCGTGATGATTGTAAATATAAAGATTGTATGCATGATAGGGAAGATCATTGTAAAGTAAAAGATAAGGTAATCGATGGAACTATTTTAAAAAGTAGATATGAAAATTACTTAAAATTTATTAGAAGGGATGGACGATGATGAAAGTATCAGTTTCTTATTTATCTATTTCTAATAATGTAGAGCAAGCAATTCAAAAGCTTTCACTAACATCTACAGATTATATTCATGTAGATATTATGGATGGCGTTTTTGTTCCAAATAAAACTGTAGATGATCAATTACATCTTTCATGGTTGAAGAAATCTAAAAAGCCTTTGGATATTCATTTTATGGTTGAAAATGTTTCATATTATATGGATCTTTATAAAAAATTAAAGCCATCTTATATGACTTTTCACGTTGAGTTAAAAAATCAGGTGGATTTATTATCTGTAATAAAAGAGCTTCATCAAGAAGGAATAGGGGTGGGGTTATCTTTAAAACCAGAAACTGAAGTAGAAGAACTTCTTCCATATTTAAAATTTCTTGATTTAATTCTTGTAATGAGTGTTGAACCTGGTAGGGGAGGACAAACTTTTTTACCTTCTACTTTAGAAAAAATTGAAGTGTTAAAACAATATCAAAAAGAGTATCACTTTGTGATTGAAGTTGATGGTGGTATTAATAAAGAAACCAGTTATCAATGTAAACAGGCAGGTGCAGATATCGTTGTAGCTGGTAGTTATATTACGAAAGAAAACGATTATCAAAAACAACTTGATCAATTATGTTTATAAAAATAAGATTTCAATATCGAAATCTTATTTTTTTATTTGCATATAAGCAGTAAATAAAAGTTCTGTAATATTTCTAGGACAATAAGCAGGAGACGTAGAAGGTAAGTAGATGGCTTCTATTTTTGTTTTAGGATAACAATATTTATCATATAATTGCTTTGCTTTTTTTCCCGTTGTAAAAATCGTTGTAATTTCTGTTTTCTTTACTAAAGATAAAATATCATTAGGAATAACATTTTTTATGGTGGAATCACTAGATCCCTCAATTTCACAACTTTCTATGACATCCCATAAAGCAATATGGTGTTTCTTTAAAAAACTTTTTTTATCTTGAATTGTTTGTGGGATATCTTCTTGATAAACTTTGGAAAGTGTTGTCCAAAAACGATTTTTTGGATGAGCATAGTAAAAACCTTCTTCTCTAGATTTTACAGAAGGGATACTTCCTAAAATTAAAACTTTAGAATCTTTATTAAAATAAGGTCCAAATTCATGAGTTATTCGCATACAATCACCTATAAAAATTATAGCATAAAAAAATTTATTCTATACTTCAGAATAAATTTTTTTATCGAAATTATGTTGACCAGTATTTTGTTGTTGCAATTGATCATTTGTAAGGAGGAAAAAAGTATATGTTAGCATATTTTCATGTGTACTTGTCACGGGATCATCCCAGGTAAGATCTAAGTGTAACCATTTTCCATCTACTTTTACAGCATTCCATACATGATCATAAGTAGATACCTTGAAATTTGGAAGATTCATTTTGTGTAAGAATAAAGCCATCGTATCTGCATATCCACCACAAATAGCTTTTCCCTCAAATAAAAGACCATAAGCTGTATGAGAATTACTTGAAGTATGATCTTCTTTTCCTTCTAAAATTAACACAGAACGTTCTTCATCATAAACGGTATGATTAATGATGTAATCATGAATAGTTTTAATTTTATCACGGTCGCTCATCGTTGGTGTAATAATTTGTGAATAAATTTCATCTATTTTTTGATTGATTTGATTGATTCTTTCTTCTGTGTATAATTTTTCAACGTGAATTGTTACTTTTCCAAGGGAGTTCATATCTACTTTCATTTTATTATAACTATTAAAAGGATGAATAAAATTATTTAAATGAGACAAGTTTGATTCATTTGAAAACATTTCGTTAGTATCTTTAATGCAGGTCTCATATTCTTTTGGACAATAAAATGAAAACTTTTCCCAACCATTATCTAGTGTTGTATAGATAATATTTAAAAGATCCTGTTTATTTTTAGGTTTAAATTGATTCGTATATTGAACATACTTAAAATTACGATCAAGTTTATAATTGTTGGCTTGTGGAATGACGAATTCATTTTTATATAAATAATGTTTAGTAATATAAGTAACAATCGTTTGTTGATTTAAAAAAGCGATTACTCCTAAACATAATATGAGGATAAATAGAAGTTTCTTTTTCATAGCATCACCTATATTTTATTATAGCAATAAAGTAAAAAAAAAAGAAGTAAAATTACTTCATTTCATTCACTTTTTTTGTTAATCGAGATTTGTTACGAGCCGCAAAGTTTGGAGTAACAATACCTTTTGATTTTGCTTTGTCGATTCTTTTAATAGCAACTTCAAGGTTTGTTTTAGCTAATGCTTGATCTTTGTTAGCTACTGCTTTTTCAACATTTTTCATAGCTGTTCTCATACTTGCTTTAAAAACATTATTGCTTGTTTTCTTTTTTGCATCAACAAGAACTTTCTTTTTCGCATTTTTCATATTTGGCATCACTTTCACCTCCAGGCCATTAATAATATAATTTTAACAAAAATTTCATAAAAATGCAATAAAAACTTGATAATTCGGGAAAAATAACGAAGAGGTGATAGGATGAATAAGGAAATTGATTTAGCAAATTATCAAATTCATACGGATTTGGTTATGGAATCGATCTCCAGGTTAGGAGAAAAAATTAATTCTGAAATTTTAGAGGATGGAGACACAAAGGTTACCCGTGTTTATGTTCCAACATCCATGGAAGAAAAAATAGGAAAGCGAAGCGGAAATTATGTCACTATAGAATTTCAAGACATCACAGATCAACAGAATTATGAAGAAGTTTTAAAGGTAACCAAAAAGGAATTTTCAAAACTTCTTGAGAAATTTTCTTTAAAACCAGATGATGTTGTTATGGTTGTAGGACTAGGTAATATGAAATCAACACCAGATGCACTAGGACCTCTTGTGGTAGATCAGGTTTTAGTTACCAATCATTTATTCTTATTAGGTGAAATGTCCTTAGGTTTTCGTCCAGTCGTTGCACTAGCTCCTGGAGTGATGGCACAAACTGGGTTAGAAACAAGTGATTTTATTGTGAGTGTAGTAAAAAAAGTAAAACCGAAGTTGTTAATTGTATTAGATGCCTTAGCCAGTCAATCTATGGAACGAGTGAATACAACCATTCAATTAACAGATACGGGGATACATCCTGGAAGTGGGGTTGGAAATCATCGTAAGGAAATTAGTAGAGAAGTTGTAGGTGTTCCAGTTGTAGCTATTGGTGTCCCAACGGTCGTTTCTGCCGCAACCATTGTCAGTGATACGATTGAGTATATGACAAAATACTTTACCTATACAAAAAAGAATATGCAAAACCCTAGTTCAAAATTACAACCTGTAACGATGATGAATTATTGGCACGAACCAGAGGATGAAAATTTAGAAAATGACATTGAACTATTGGGTAAAATTGGATCATTAAGTGATTCTGATAAGCGCCAATTTATTTATGAAATTTTAGCGCCTACGGGTTATAATTTTATGGTAACGCCAAAAGAAGTGGATTTTGTCGTTGGAAAAATTAGTCATTTACTTAGTGAGGTTTTAAATCAAACACTTCATCAAGCTTATGATAAATAAAAGATCACAAGATCTTTTTTTTGACAAATTATTTATTTCATCCCACATATAATGAAGTAAAAGAGGGTGAATATATGGCAAAAAAATTTAAAGCAAAGAAACGAAAAAAAATAAAAAAACAAATGATTTTCCTTTTTTTACTCTTTCTAATAACTTTTGTTGCAACCTTTAAAATGCTTCAAAAAATAAAGATTCATACCTCACATAAAGAGGTTGTTGGATTTATGTTAGAAGATAGTAATCATTATGTTCAAGCATCAAATAAACAAGAATTTGTTCAGGCAGTAGGAGATTTTTTATTTCATTTTGATGCCTCAGAACCCTTATCCATTTTATCTGGAAGTCTTTTGTATCAAAAACCAGCAGAGGAAAAAACTAAACAAGTATTAATGAAAAATGATCAAATTATTGATGAAACGGATCATGTAGTGGATCCAAATCCTATAGATATTACAAAACCTAAAGTATATATTTATAACACACATCAAACTGAAGAATATACCTTAGAAAATGGAGAAATTCATAATATTACACCTAATGTTATGTTGGCATCTTACGTTTTAAAAGAAAAATTAAATGATTTATCGATACCAACCATCGTAGAGGAACAAAGTGTTGCAGATTACTTGAATCAGAATCGCTGGCCTTATTATAAAAGTTACCAGGTGAGTAAAATTTTTATGAAAAACGCTATAGAAAAGTATCCCAGTCTTACTTATCTTATTGATGTTCATAGAGATGCTTTAAGAAAAGATTTATCTACGGTTGAAATTGATGGTGTAAAATATGCGAAAATATTATTTGTCGTTGGATTAGATCATCCAAATTATCAACCTAATTTAGATTTAGCAACCAAACTGAATGAAGCAATTAAAGCAAAATATCCTCAATTAACACGTGGTGTTTCAACCAAACAGGGGGATGATGTAAACGGCATTTATAATCAAGATGTAAATGGAAATACCCTTTTAATTGAATGTGGTGGAAATGAAAATACCATTGAAGAGGTAAGTAATACGATGAATGTATTTGCTGAAATCTTTAAAGAGGTGATTTCGTGAAACGAGAAGACAAAATTAAAATTTATAAAAAAATCTTTAAGTTTTGTTTTTGGTGTTGCTTTATCACTTTTTTAACGCTTTATTTATCTCAAGCAACTGGATATTATGAATATGAACAACATAAAAAAGTTAGTTTTACCAATGAACAGATCAAAAAATTTGAAGAGGATGTCGCGTCTGGAAAGAATGTTGATTTGGATTCTTATTTGGTAGAAAAAGAAAAGAATTATAGTAATAAAACTTCGAAATTAGGATATAATATTTCAAAAACGATTGGAAAATATGTCAAAGATGGACTTGATAATACGTTTAACCTTATTAATAAGGCGATGGAAGAATAAAAAGGTTAATTGTATGAAAGACATTCTTTTTCAAAATTTGGGTAGACCAAAAGAATATTTTGGTCTTTTTATTTGTCAAGAATTGAAGGACTATCAAAAGAAGAATTTCCAAAAAATGTAAAGTTTTAGAATAAGTTCAAAAAAAACTTGGTTTTTCTTCTATTATTTGAAAAAATGGCTTTACAAAAGAAGAGAAAAAGGGTAAAATAGTGGTATCGAGTGGAATAAAGTGGGGCAAAGTGGGTGATTTTTGTGTTAATGGGTGAATATCATCATTCTGTGGATGACAAAGGAAGATTAACCATTCCATCAAAACTTCGTTATGAATTAGGCGAAAACTTTGTTGTAACAAGAGGTTTGGATGGATGCTTATTCGTGTATCCAAAAAAAGAATGGCAAGATATTATTTTAAAATATAGAGAATTACCAAATACACGGGATGCCCGTAAATTTATGCGTTTCTTTTTATCTGGCGCAACAGAATGTGATTTTGATAAACAAGGACGTATTAATATTCCAACTCCCTTATCCACTTATGCTTCTATTTCAAAAGAGTGCGTTATCATTGGAGTTAATGATCGCTTAGAAATTTGGGCAAAAGAACGTTGGAATGCATTTATGGAAGAGAATGAAGAAAGCTTTTCCGATATTGCAGATAATTTATTTGCAAGTAATATCAATCTTTAGGAGGAATTATGCATTTTAGTGTTTTGTTAAATGAATGTATTGAACAATTAAATCTAGAAGAGAATCAAATTATTGTTGATTGTACTCTTGGATTTGGTGGACATAGTAGTGAAATTTTAAAACGAATTCCAAAAGGACATTTGTATGCATTTGATCAAGATGAGAAGGCGATTTCCTATAGTCGTGATCGATTAAATAAAATTGCTTCTAATTTTGATATTATTGCCTCTAACTTTGTTCATTTAAAAGAACAACTAGAAGATCGTGGGGTTACGAAAGTTCATGGTATTTTATTTGACTTAGGTGTATCTAGTCCACAATTAGATGAAAAGGAACGTGGATTTAGTTTTCATCAGGATGCTAGATTAGATATGCGTATGAACATTCATCAGTCACTTAGTGCTTATGAGGTAGTAAACACTTACTCCTTTGAAAAATTAGTTCACATTTTTAAAGTATATGGGGAAGAAAAGTTTGCGGTTCCTATTGCTCGAAAAATTGAGCAAGTAAGAATGGAAAAACCGATTGAAACGACATTGGAACTTGTAGAAGTAATTAAAAGTGCAGTACCTGAGAAATATAAACGTGATCATCATCCCGCACGTAAGGTGTTTCAAGCAATTCGTATTGAAGTGAATGATGAACTAAGAGTATGTGAAGAGGGAATCAAACAAGCATTAGAACTTTTAGAAGTTGGAGGAAGATGTTTAGTCATTACATTCCATTCTCTAGAAGATCGTATTTGTAAAAATATTTTTAAACAGGCAAGTAGCTTACCAAAAGAATTATCAAAGTTACCAATTGTTCCAGAAAAGCTGCAACCTAAATATAAAATTGTTGGTCATTATCGTCCAACAGATGAAGAATTAAACGAAAATCATCGATCACGTAGTGCAACATTACGTGTCATAGAAAGAATAAAATAGGAAAGAGGATTCATATGAGCAAGAGAAGAACTAGAAAAGTGAAAATTACAAAGGGAGAAAAAATGCTTTATTTTTTAGGAAGTTTTTCTCTTGTGATGACCTTGATTGTTCAAATTTTTTGTGGAGCGAATGTTGGAAGCTTAAATTTGAAAGTTGAAAAATTAAAGTATGATATTAATGCTCAAAACAAAAGAAACGAAAGTTTAACTATGAAAGTCAATGAACTTACTTCATTTGATAAAGTAAAAGATATTGTCAAAGATATGGGATTGGCGTATAATAATGATAATATCGTAGTAATTAATGACAATCAATAAAGTGGGTGTATAAAACAATGAAAAGGAAACAAAAACGTTTAAAAACTTGGAAATTTCCACAACTTGTCTTTGCGTTTTTTACGTTTGTCATTGTTTTTTTGTACCTTGTTTTTGCCTATCTATCTTTATCACCAACTATTCTTGGAATTAATATGGATCAATTTGCGAAAAACCGAAATACAGTAAAACAGGTATTACCGGCCACGCGTGGTACTATTTATGATAAAGAGGGGAATACTTTAGCGCTTAATGTCGCTTCTTATACAGTTGTTGCTTATTTAAGTGAAAGTCGTAGTAAAAATTCAACAACTCCCTTACATGTTACGAATCCAGAAGAAGCTGCTGAAAAACTTTCTCCTGTGCTTGATATGACTGTTGAGGATTTATTAAAATTATTAACAAAAAAAAGTTATCAAGTAGAATTAGGTCCAGGGGGTCGTGGAATCTCTGAATTAAAAAAGGAGGAGGTAGAAGCCCTAGGTCTTCCTGGAATTGATTTTATTGAAAACCATAAGCGTTATTATCCAAATGGAAATTTTGCTTCTTATGTTTTAGGTTATGCGAAAGATAATAAAGATGGCGAAATTGAAGGGGAATTAGGTATTGAATTAAAGTATAATAATATTTTAAAAGGAACAGATGGAAAACTAGAATATCAACGAGATCGTTTCGGCTATAAAATCGCAAATACGAAAGAACATCGTGTGAATGCAGAAGATGGTAGTGATATTTATTTAACGATTGATTCCAATATTCAACGTTTTATTGAAAGTTCTGTAAAAGAAGTAGAAGAAGAATATCATCCAGAATGGATGATGATTCATGTGATGGATGCCAAAACAGGAGATATTTTAGGAACAGGATCAACTCCGTCTTTTGATCCTAATATTCGTAATATTACCAATTATGAAAACCCATTAGTTTCCTATCTTTATGAACCAGGATCAACGATGAAAACATTTACTTATATGTGTGCGATGGAAAAGGGAACATATAAAGGGGATGATACCTATCGCTCTGGAAACTTCAAAATTGGTGATGATACCGTATATGATTGGTATCGTCCAGGATGGGGAGTAATTACCTACGATAAGGGATATGAATATTCTAGTAATGTAGGAATTGCCAATTTGTTAGACCGCTATATTAGTAAAAAAGATTTAAAAGATTGTTTAGCAAAATATGGTTTTGGTAAAATAACTGGGATTGAACTATCGCGTGAACAGGCAGGTAATGTTAAGTTTAATTATCCTATTGAAGTTATAACCGCAGGATTTGGTCAAGGAATTACAACCACAGCTATTCAACAATTGCAGGCACTTACGATGATAGCCAACCAGGGAAGAATGTTAAAACCACATATTATTGATAAGATTATTGATCCAAATACCAAGGAAGTAACTTATCAAAGCAAAGTAGAAAAGAGTGAACAAATCGTTACTCAAACTACCGTAAATAAAATGAAAGAACTTATGTTTAATGTTATTCATGGACAAGACCCTGGTTCTACAGGATATTTATATCGCATTGATGGATTCGATATTATTGGAAAAACAGGAACTGCCCAAATTTATGATCAAAAGACAGGTGCGTGGTTATCTGGAAAGAATGATTATATTTTCTCATTTACAGGTCTTTATCCAAAAGATGATCCACAGATTATTATTTATGCAGCTATGCGCCGCCCTAGTTGGGGAACCTCTACAGGTCTTGCGAAGGCTTCGAAAGATGTGATGCAAAGTATTGCTAAATATCGCAATATGTTCTCTGAGGTGACATCCCCAACGAATATTAGTGAATATAAGATGAATACTTATGTAAATAAAGTATTAAATGATGCTAAAGCTGAACTGGATGTTTTAGGAGTGAAACAAGTCGTTATCGGAAATGGAAATAAAGTGATTAAACAATATCCTAAGAAAGGAGATCTTGTTTTATCTTCTGATACAGTATATTTGATGACAAACGATCCAAATCCTACCATACCATCTTTGATTGGCTTTTCCCGTGCAGATGCTATACGTATTTTAGAATGGATGGGAATTCCTTACGAAGAAGAAGGCTATGGATATGTTACTTCCCAAAGTATTCCTGCTGGAACAGTAAAAAATGGTGAAACAATGAAGTTAACCTTAAATGAAAAATATGGTTTAGCAGAAGAAACAAAAAAGGATGAATAATATAAATATAAAAAAGAGATTTTAACTTGACGTTAAGATTTCTTTTTTATATATAATGAATTTAGAATAGGAGTAAGAATATGAAAGAAAAAAATAAAAGGTGGTCATAGGATAATAAAAAAACGAGAAATCGTATTTTTATTTTACAGTAATTGACAAGTTTTATCTCCATTTAATCATATTTTTTGATCTTCTATGATAAAATGAAAATAGAAGAGGTGTATGATGACAAGAAGTAAAAAGAGAAAACAAAAACGTAACAGAAAATTGCTATTAGGATTATTTATTTTTCTTATAATAGGAGCTGGAGTTTATTATTTTATGGCACCAAAAGATATGCAAGAAAATTTAAAAAAGAATATTAAAGTACCAAAAAAATCTTCTATTAAGATTGTTGATGTTGATAGTAAAACAAGACCTTATGCGGTGATGATTGATAATCATGATACAGCACGCCATGCAGGACTTCAAGATTCTTACTTAAATTATGAAATTGTTGTTGAGGGTGGATTAACACGTATTATGGCTATATTTAAAGATCAAGAAACATCTTTGATTGGTCCAGTACGTTCTTCAAGACATTATTTTTTAGATTATGCAATGGAAAATGATGCGATTTATGCGCACTTTGGATGGAGTGACCGTGCAAAGGACGATATTGCTACTTTAGGAATTAACAACATGAATGGAATTACAAATGGTGCAAATGCTTATTGGAGAGACCGAACGATTGCGGCACCTCATAATGTTTATACTAGTATGGAAAATTTAGAAGAGCAAGCTTCAACGCTAGGATATACAAAAGAAAGTAGTGATTGGTTGCTACTAAAATATAGTGAAAAAAATATTGATCTTAGTAAAAATGAAGATATGAGTGTTGCGAATAATGTAGCAATTAAGTATTCTTATTATCATACTACAAGTTATGTATATGATGCTGATGCTAAAGTGTATAAAAGATTTATGAATGGTGTGGAACATAAAGATAAAGTAACTGGAAATATTTATACCGCAAAAAATATTATCATTGAGCAAATAGATAATTATACCTTTGATTCTTATGGACGTCAGGATCTAGAAAATATTGGTTCTGGGGAAGGATATTATCTTACAAATGGCTATGCCATTCCAATTACATGGACAAAAGATACTCGATCTGGTAAAACAAATTATACTTTAAAAGATGGCTCTAAATTAATGGTAAATGATGGAAATACATGGGTACAAATCCAACCAACAAAAGGGTCTACGACAATTACAGAGTAAAAATTTTGTAAATCTGGGAAATAAAAATTCTCAATTTTCTAAAAATGTGATATAATGTAGTAGTCGAGGTGACAAGAAAGTGATAAAAACGTTTGAAAAAGACGCGGAATATATGGATTTAGTACAAGATATTTTAGACCTTGAAGAGTTCAAACAAATGAAACATATTCGCCATCATGATAATAATCGTTTAGAACATTCTTTAAAGGTATCCTATTATTCATACAAAGTTGCGAAGGCACTACATGTAAATTATAAAGAAACTGCCCGTGGTGGTTTATTACACGATTTCTTTTTAGAAAGAACCGTAGATTATACAAATATAAAGGATAAAGTATTATTATATACAACGAAGCATCCACAAGATGCTTTAGAAAACTCTAAAAAATTCTTTGATTTATCGATGAAAGAAGAAGATATTATTAAATGCCATATGTTCCCATTCGATTATCGTGTACCTAAATATATCGAAAGTTGGATTGTTAACTTAGTTGATACTGGTCTTAGTACACGTGAATTTTCGAAGAAATTTGGATATAAATTAAGTTATGCAACAAATATGTTGACTATTGTATTATTAAATACGATTATAAAATAGGTGAAAACCTATTTTATTTATGTTATAATGGAATAGTGATGTCCCCGTAGCTCAGTAGGATAGAGCAAGTGCCTCCTAAGCGCTAGGTCGAAGGTTCGATTCCTTTCGGGGACGCCATTATTTTATTTCATATAAAGTTTAGACTATATGGATAAGGAATATCTAGTATTGAAAGAGCTACAAAGTGTAGCTTTTTGTTGTATAATAGGGGTGTGCAACTAAAAATTAACATAAAAACAACTGAAAAGTGGTAGTGTGCAACCCACGTTCTATCGTAAAATGACTTCGAGGTGAGAAAGATGAGTTTTAGTGAAAAACTAGTACAGCTTAGAAAAAGCAATAAAATGTCACAAGAAGCTCTTGCAGAGTTGCTAGATGTGACAAGACAGTCTGTTTCAAAGTGGGAAAGTGGACAGACATATCCAGAAATGGATAAATTATTAGCGATGTGTAAGATCTTTAAATGTAGTTTAGATGATCTTACTAATGATGAAGTAACAACAGTGAAAATCGCTGATAAAAAGAAAGGAAACTTAAATAATTTTATTGATAGTATCTTAGAATTTATCGAAAAAGTTTATCATATGTTCCGTGGAATGAGGGCTGGAGAAATTATCAAATGTTTCTTTGTCATGGGATGTATTGCCTTAGGTTTACTTCTTTTTCAGATTCCTTGTAATTTTTTGGAAGTATCTGTAAGTAGATTATTTCATAATTTTGGAAGTGGCGCTCTTGTATCAACATGTATTGGCTTGTTTAATTTAATGATAGATATTTGTTTCTTCATTTTATATGTTTTGATATTCGTTTACCTATTTAAATTAATCTATTTAGATTCTTATGAAGACGTAAAGATTATAAAAGAATCATCAAATGAAAAGGGAACAGAACCAAAAGAACTTAAAGAAACTATTGTTGTAGAACGAAGAAAAGATAAATCCTATGTATTTTTCGATATCTTAGGGAAAGGGGCTATCCTTTTCATTAAAGGCATGGTTTGTTGCTTTTCGTTTCCATTTGTTATTTCTTTATTTTTAATATCGGCAGGACTTCTTGTTACTTTAGTACTTCTATTTCATAAAGTGTTCTACTTTGGTATTCTCCTTGGATTTTTATTTGCTCTTATTTTAAACATTTTAATCTTAGAAATTGTACTAAACTTCTTAATAAATCGTAAAGTTTCAGGAAGACGTTTATTACTTACATTCTTTACCGGAATTATTGGTTTAGGATTGTCTTTTGGTATTTTCGTGATCGAGGGTGCGAATACAAAATTTATGAATGAAGCACCAACAAAAGAAAAAACATCTACGGTTCAAAAGAACTTAACAATGACAGAAGATTTTATGATTCCTCATCATATAGATGTTACATATAAAGTTGATGAATCATTAAATGATCGAGTAATACTTCAAGTGGAATATTATGATGAATTTTTAGATATAACATTTCCAGAAGAAGATGTTGCTTATTTCTTTCAAAAGGGATCATCAGATAGTGAAGTATTTATGAAATTGATGAATCGATTTATAACTGATTTATCACACAAACAACTCTATAATTATCATAAATTATTTGAAGTTAAAACAACTGTAACATCTAGTAGTGCAAATATTAAAAAGATGAAAGAAAATGTCCAAAAAGAATTTGAAAAACAAGAACAACTAAGAGAAGAAGATAGTATGAGAATGTATGAAAATGAAATTGAAGGTCTTCAAAATGAACTTGTGGAATTAGAGGAAGAAAAGCAACTACTACAGGAAAAAATTGATAATCAACAGGTAGAAATTGAAGATTATAAAATCAAAATTCAAGAGTATAAAGAAAATTTAAAATCTTTACTTACAGAATAAATACATAGAAAAAATGAGAAATTTTCTCATTTTTTTATTTTGAATACATTAATCCTTTATAATGCTTCCATGCTAAAATTCTAAACGCTAATTTATCAGATGAAACAATTGACGTGATGTTTGTATTAAGTTATAATTTTGGTGGGTGATTTATATGGAATATTGGGATTTGTATGATGAGAACAGAAATTTAACAGGAGAAACAATAAAACGTGGGGAGCCTATACCTGAAGGTCGCTTTTTTCTCATGGTAGTTGCTTTTATTCAAAATAATGATGGGAAATTCCTAATGCAAAAAAGAGTAAAAGAAAAAGGTGGAGACTGGGCTACGACGGGTGGACATCCTAAAAGTGGGGAAACTTCGGAAGAAGGTATACGTACAGAGTTGTTAGAGGAAATTGGTATTACACCTGAAGTGGTTCAATTATTTAAGCAAGCTCAAGGGAAAAATTCTTATTGTGATCTATATTATATTAAAATGGATGTTAATATAGAGCAATTAAAATTACAAGAAACTGAGGTAGAGGATATCTGCTGGTTTACTAGAGAAGAAATTGATGATTTATATGAAAAAGGATTGTTTAAAAAGGGACATTACATGATGTTTAAAGATTGTCTTTCATTTTTAACAAACAAGAAAAATTGATTATAACACCTTTAAAGTTTATACTAAATAAAAAGCATAAAAATATGTTAAAACTTATTTAGAAAAAATTTTGAAGGTGTTTTTTCATAGAAAAACAACGAAAATGGTTTGTTTAATTTAACAAATTAAGCAGAAAATAGATCAAAGAAGAGATAAAAAAATACGTTCATTGTTATAGCAATGAACGTATTCAAAAGAAATTAGGGTACTTGTTGCTTGTACAGTGTTGACCTGAATGTTCAAATTAATTAATCTTTTTATTTAGTGAGTACTTGACAGATACTAGTATTATTTGCTCATTTTTTTATTTCGAATACATTAATCCTTTATAATGTTTCCATGCTAAAATTCTAAACGCTAATTTATCGATATGATCTTCACTAATTCTTCCAGTTTCAACAGCTCTTTTTATAGAAGCAATATCTTCTTCATAATTAGTTGTAATAATTAAATCATTTCCAGCTAAGATTGCTTTTATAGCGGCATCGTCAATAGAAGATACGGCACCCATCGCAAGATCATCTGTGATCGTGATTCCAGTAAAACCAAGTTCTTTTCGAAGAATATTATGAACGGTAGAGGAAAGGGAAGCAGGATTCATATTGTCAATACTATTTACGGTATTATGGCTTATTAAAATAGATTCTGCACCAGCATCAACCCCAGCTTTAAATGGAGGAAGATCATTTTTTTGAATTTCGTCATATCTTCTATTATCAACAACACTACCTTGATGTGTGTCTGAATTATTTCCATATCCAGGGAAGTGTTTTAATGTGTAAGATACTTTATTTTCTTTACTTGCTAAAATTACAGTTTTTGCATATTCACTTGTTATTTTTGTATCTTCACCAATGGTTCTTGGATACATATAATCACTAGAATTTGTTGATACATCAACGACTGGTGCTAAATTTAGATTTAATCCTAAATTGTTTAATACATTACTTTTTTCTAATGTATCTTGTCTAATTAAATCAAAACCACCTTGTAGATAAAGATCACGCGGAGATTTAAATTTTTCACTTACTAAATTTGGATTACTACTGATACGAACAACTTTTCCTCCTTCTTCATCTACTGCAGTCAGTAGGGGAATCGTTGTATTTTTTTGGATACTACTGGTCATATTGATAACATCATCTTTAGTTTTATTTTTAAAATCGACTTCAAAGAAGATATAACCACCTAGTTTATAAGTTTTTAAATCATTGATTGCTTTTGTATTATCACTTGGATAACGTGCTAAAAATAACTGTCCAATTTTTTCATCTAAAGATAGTTTCTGAAGTTGATTATAAGCCATGACATAGTAATCACTAAAAATTCCATCATCTAACCAATCTTTAGGAATTCCATTTTTATCTGTAGAAACAGGGGAGATTTTGTAATCTACAATGGAAATTGTTTGAAGAGCCAAAGATTCATCAATTACTCCAGTGTAACTAAGAAGAATATTATCTCCAGCTGCTGCATCTATATCATCCATTTTAATTGTATAAATACTATAATCTTTACTTTGAATTGTTATTTCGTCATTATTTGTCGCAAGAATTGTACCTTCAATTTCGTGTACATCTTTCGCTTTTTGTTTAAAACAAGTACTAAAAATTCCAATTGTTAGAACTAAAATAATACTTAGTCCTATAATCATTTTTTTCTTATCCATACCATCACCTAATTTATTATATCTCATTTATAGAGGATTATGAATAAATGTATTGATTATTTTATATTTGTTTATTAATTATGAAAGATAAATTGAAGAAGATCAATGCTTTTATTTAATAGATAAAACGACATATTCAATATGTCGTTTCTTTCAATACTTTAATTTACTTTTTTAACACTTAGTGTAGCATTAACACCACTACCTAGGGTAACACCAACAGCAAGTAGTGCTGAAAGTGCCATATCAATGACATCTCCAGCAGCTAATGTAACAAGTACACTACCACTGTAAATAGACCCTACACCAACAGATAATATTCTAGAAATTACTGTTGATGGAATATTTGTTCCATTAATTCGAACTGCTAAAGTAACCGTTGTACCAAGGGCAACAGAGACGTTACTATAGTAATTGATTTCATAGGTTCCAGCTTGAGCAACTGTAATACTATTGGTAGGCGTATAAGTTGTATTTAAGTTTGGCATCGCATTTGGTAATGCAATTTCAGTTTGTGTTCCAATACCTAAATTAATTGTTTGGGCAGTATTGCTATATTTACCACCAAAAGCATTAAGACCAGCAGTTGGCCCAGTAGGCCCAGTAGCACCAGTTAACCCTTGAGGTCCAGTAGGTCCAGTTACACCAGCTAACCCTTGAGGTCCGGTAGGACCAGTTACACCAGTTAACCCTTGAGGTCCGGTAGGCCCAGTAGCACCAGTTAACCCTTGAGGTCCAGTAGGTCCAGTTACACCAGCTAACCCTTGAGGTCCGGTAGGTCCAGTTACACCAACTAACCCTTGAGGTCCGGTAGGACCAGTTGCACCAACTAACCCTTGAGGTCCAGTAGGTCCAGTTACACCAACTAACCCTTGAGGTCCAGTAGGACCAGTTGCACCAACCAACCCCTGAGGTCCAGTAGGTCCAGTAGCACCAGCTAACCCTTGAGGTCCGGTAGGACCAGTTACACCGGTTAACCCTTGAGGTCCAGTAGGTCCAGTTACACCAGCTAACCCTTGAGGTCCGGTAGGACCAGTTACACCAGCTAACCCTTGAGGTCCAGTAGGCCCAGTTACACCAGCTAACCCTTGAGGTCCAGTAGGACCAGTTACACCAGTTAACCCTTGAGGTCCGGTAGGCCCAGTAGCACCAGTTAACCCTTGAGGTCCAGTAGGACCAGTTACACCAGCTAACCCTTGAGGTCCGGTAGGCCCAGTAGCACCAGCTAACCCTTGAGGTCCGGTAGGCCCAGTAACACCTGTAGGACCAGTAGCTCCATCAAGACCATTCAATCCCTGAGGCCCAGTAGGACCTTGAGGTATTACAAAATTTAATAAATAATCTGTATTGATAAATATCCTTCCTTTCTTATATAAGTTTTTAATTAGTAATTGGAGTTATCGTAACGCTTGCAGATGTCCCAGGTGCACCTGTTGTAACAGTACCAATTTCTAAAGTAGGTGCAGGCCCTGTTGCTCCAGTAGGACCAGTAGCTCCGTCAAGACCATTCAATCCTTGAGGTCCAGTAGGCCCCGTTGCTCCATCAAGACCAGCTAATCCTTGAGGTCCAGTGGGTCCAGTTGCACCAACTAAACCTTGAGGTCCAGTAGGCCCAGTAGCTCCAGATGGAATAACAAAATCTAGGACATATCCAGTAGGATTTTGATTCATATGTTTCCTCCTTGTAAAATAATTTTATTATGCTGGAGTGATTGTTACTTCAGCATTTGACCCAGGTGCTCCAGTAGTAACAGTACCAATAGCAAATCCTGGGGCTGGTCCAGTAGGACCTGTTGCACCAGTAGCACCAGTAGGTCCAGTAGCTCCATCAAGACCATTTAATCCTTGAGGTCCAGTAGGCCCAGTAGCACCAGTAGGTCCAGTAGCTCCATCAAGACCATTTAATCCTTGAGGTCCAGTAGGCCCAGTAGCACCAGTAGGTCCAGTAGCTCCATCAAGACCATTCAATCCTTGAGGTCCAGTAGGCCCAGTAGCACCAGTAGGTCCGGTAGCTCCATTAAGACCGTTTAATCCTTGAGGTCCAGTAGGCCCAGTAGCACCAGTAGGTCCGGTAGCTCCATCAAGACCATTTAACCCTTGAGGTCCAGTAGGCCCAGTAGCGCCAGTAGGTCCAGTGGGTCCACCAGCAGGTCCAGCAGGTCCAGTAGGTCCGGTAGGACCTATGATGGAAGCATTCATATAAGCTTCTTTGCATGCTTTATCGCGTTCTATTCTTTGTAACGCATTTTTGTATGTATCCATATATCCCTCCCATAGTATTTTATGAGGTCAACTAAAATAAGGCACGACAGAAGTGTAGATAAAATAAAGTTAAGGATAACAAAAAAGTAAATCTACAGATTTACTTTTGGTTTAAGTATATGAAATGTTTATTTTTTCCATAAATTATTTGGGTATTCTTTTTTCTTAACTAATTGTTTTAATGCTTCTTTTACGGAATCTGCATCTTCTTTATAAGTAACCCCATACCATGTTGCAGTGGTTGGTAACACAGTAGCTGTAGAATATCCTTCCTGAATAGATTTAAATAAAACATCTGGAATTAAATATTCACAAGTTTCAAGATTGTCTTTATTTGCATCTAAGAATGGTTTAAAGTTATCCTCGATATAGCTAAAAATGCTAGGTGTGAATAACAACATATTCATAGAAACAGTGTCGTTTTCTTGAACTTCAAATTGTGGATCACCACTTAATGGGGTAGCGATAATTTTATCACCAACACGTTCTACAGAACTTTCGATGATTTTTAATAGTTTATTATTTTCTACTTCGCAAACTCCACGTTTAACAGCACCATGTTCTGTAATGGTATTTTTTACTAAGTATCCAACCATTCCATATGGACTTGGCTTTTGTTCTTTAACACCTCTTAAAAATTCTGCAGCTTTCATGTAAGCATGTCTTCCATAAAAATCATCCGCATTAATGATCATAAAAGGTTCATTTACTTTTTCTTTGCAACATAAAATAGCATGTGCTGTTCCTAAAGGTTTTTTACGATCTTTGATTGCCTCATATTCTTTTGGTAAATTATCATTTTTTTGAAAACAATATTCTACTGGAATATGTGGTTCTACGCGTGCACCAATCGTACTTTTAAATATTTCGTAGTTTTCTTCCTTGATTAAGAAGACGATTTTAGTAAATCCAGCCTCTTTTGCATCATATACAGAATAATCAATGATAAATTCATCATTTGGTCCTAATGGAGTAATTTGTTTTAATCCTCCAAATCTGCTTCCCATACCAGCAGCTAAAATAACAAGTGTTAAATCTTTTTTCATATATTTCTCCTTTACTTATTACACTTTAAGTATATCATACGTTAGAATAGTTGTAAATGTTTTGGTAATGATTCATTAAGGAGTAGAATATTGAATATAGTATAAGGGTGATTGTATGAGAATTATAGCTCAAAAAAGTAATGCATTAAATACGGAAGATTTTCTACAAACTAGTTTAACCAAAAATTATATTGATGCGATGAGTTTTAATGTAGCTTATACTAAGGATCAACGTGTTGTTGTTTTTAACTGGGATGCCGCAGGTATTGCAGTTAAAAATACGATTAATAGTAGTACTTTCGGAGAGCTAAAAAATTATGAGATTGTTTTACTTGAAGATATTTTACAAAAGTTAAAAGAATCTTCAATAAGGAAAGATATTTATCTTAATTTAGTTCCTACAAATCAAGATCTTTTAAGTGAAGAAAATATTAAAGAAGTAACCAATGAAATGAAAGCTTATATAGCGTCTGTAAAAACAATTGTTGATACTTATTCAACGTTAGTTATAAATATTCATAGTGTTAGTCGTAACTTAATCACAATGATGAAGAAAGAAATGCCAAACTATAGGATTGGATTCGAGGTTACTGGAAACGATTTTAATTTTATTGATGTTGATTACTATATTTTATTATCGAGTATACATAATGATTCAATCATTGATGTATTACACAAAAATAAGAAAGAAGTCATACTATATATTTTATCTGACTATTATATTTCGTATCTTTATGAACACTATTTCGGGGAGAAATCAACACCTGAATTACAACAAACCTTTTCAAAATTAGGACTAATGACAAATTATCCAGATATTATTTATAAAGTATTTACAGCTTAAAAATGACTTTTAGAAGTTGTTTTTTCTTTTAATTATTTGTAGCTTGTGAATGTTTAAATTTATTTTATATCTTGGTTTTTAATTTTAAATTTTTATCATTTTTATGATAAAATGATGTAGAGGTGTTGTTTTATGTTGTATCCGTTTAAGGTTTTAAATAAAAAGAAATATGCCCTATGTTTTATAAATGCTTTTTTAGAAAATATTTGTATATATATTATGCCAGTTGTTCTATCTATCTTTTTAAGTATTCCATTTACTTTAGAAAAATTTACTTTATTAATTATTTTTACAGTAGTAATTAAAGTGTTAGAAATTTTCTTTGCTGTACTCTGGAATATAAAAGTAGAGCCATTTTTAGAAGTTAGTAAAAAAGATTTACAACTATCTTATTTTAAAAGAATATGTAATATGAATATTTCTAAAATCAATAATACACATACAGGATATTTAAAAAAACAATTAGATATTATAAGTGAGGAAACTGTTTTACTGTTAGATGAAATGATGATGACTGTCAATGGTTTTTGTATCGCTATTACTATATTTTTAATTCAAGTATGGACGCAAAGTTATGTGATGTTTTTTGTTTGTTTACTATTTACGATTATCATTGTTATTTATAATATTGTGATTACAAAATCAAATGTTAAGATTCAAGAAGAATATAATGAAAAAAATGCAAAATATAATGCGACATCTGTTGATTTTTTACAAAATATTAAGATTGTTAAAAACTTTGATGCATTAAATTATGCGACAAATACAATGAATAAAAAATTTAGTGTTGTAAAAAAGCCATTAAAAAAAGTTTATGTTTTTAGTTCGCTTAGATCGGATGGGATTAATGGACTCGTTTATTTAATGTATACGATCATATTAATAAGTCTATTTATTCGAATGAAGAATGGAGAAAATGTGTTTAGTTATCTTGTATTCTATTCTTCTATGTTTAGTGGATTAGATCTAGAATTAAGGGGAGTCGCATCATTGTTTATACATTATAATAAGTTTAAATCAGCGAATAATCAAATTGAGAAAATGATTATCGAAGAAGAAACTCAAAATAAAATAAGAAATTGGAATAATATTACGCTTAAAGATGTTGAATTTAATTATAATGATGAGAGTAATAATATCATAAAGATTCCTAATTTTTCTCTAGATAAAAAAGATAAAATAAGTATTGTTGGAGAATCAGGGCAGGGGAAGTCTACCTTTTTATCCTTGTTTTGTAGATTCTATTCTATTGATGATAAAAACTATCTAACAGATGATACGTCTTCTTCTAAGGCTCCTGATGTTGCATATATCTCTCAAGAATCAGATTTATTTGATTTGACAATAAGAGAAAATTTATGTTTAGGAAAAAGAATTTCAAATGATACCTTAACTGAATACCTTGAGGATGCTGGACTCTTAAATTGGGTCAATGAGTTAGAAAATGGCTTAGATACTTTAGTAGGGGAAAAGGGAATTAAATTATCTGCAGGTCAAAAACAACGATTAAATATTATAAGGGGAATTTTATTAGATAAAGAAATTTATATTTTAGATGAGCCAACATCTAATTTAGACAGTATATCTGAAAATAAAATTTATAATATGATAAATAAATATTTAAAAGATAAGACTTGTATTATTGTTACGCATAGATCTAAATTAACTGAAATGTGTAACAAGCATTATTATTTTAAGAATAAAGTAATGCTAGAACAAAAGAATTAAAAATAATAAGGATGTAGAAAAAATGAAAAAGGATCAAACGAACTTTATATTTGGGTTGTTAAATAAGAAAAAAGTTGCTTTATTTTTATTTATAGAGGGATTTTTAGATTTTATATACTATGTAATTCCATTTACTTTTACACTGTTTTTAACGATGCCATTTACCGTTGAAAAAGCAATCATTGTGGCGACAATATTTATTGCTTCAAAATCAATTAGATGTTTTGTATTATATTTACATAGGAATGTTAGAGACAATTATTTGTATGAATATTCCAAATGTCAATATTTAGAATATTATAAAAAGTTAACTAAAATTCCTGTTGAAACTTTATCAAAATATCAAACAGGTTATTTAGAAAATATCATAGTGAAGATATCTGAATTAGTAAAAACAATATTAAGAACTGAATATATTGGGATTACATTGGCTTTTGGTTTTTACTTTTATACAGTATTTCAACAATCAAAAATGTTATTTGTAGTATCTTTAGTGTTAAGTATATTATGTGTTATCTTAAGTGTTTATATATTAAAAAGATCAAATCAACATGTTGATCAGTTATATGATCAAGAATATCAATATTCATCTTCTTATCAAGACTTTATAAGTAATATTAGAACAGTAAAGGCATTAAATGATAATCAATATTTTGAGCATATCATATCTGAAGAGGGGAAAACTTGCGAAAAAAAACAACAGAAATATGTGAAATGTTATTCATTAGAAGAAATGAGTAGAAATATTTTAATTGTCCTTCCTTTCGCACTAGCGATTATAAAAGCAGTTATAGATTTGTCTCATGGTATTGATACTTTAGGAATCATCACTTTTTATATATCTAATTATTTAGAAATGGGATGGATCTTTGATCATTTATCAGGAACGATTGTTAGTTGTTTTGAATTAAAAGTATTAAGAAAAAAATGTGTTGAATTGTTCAGTGAATTAGATGACAGAAAGGTATTAAATGAATTTAATAAAATAGAATTAAATCATATTAATTTAAAATATAAAGAATCAACATTTGATATCATTGTAGATCATATGGAAATCAATCCTAAAGATAAAGTTTCAATCACTGGAAAATCTGGGCAAGGAAAAACTTCGATTATAAATCTTATCCTTGGAAATATTAGTACATATCAAGGTCAAGTAAAAATAGATGACTATGATTTGAAAGAGGCTAGATTAGATATCGGAGTTGTCAGTCAAGAAATAGAATTATTTAATATGACGATAAAAGATAATTTATGTTTAGATAAAAAAATATCTGATGAAGAAATTGTAAATTATTTAAAAGAGTTAGAACTAGATGAAATCATGATGTTTGAAGATGGTATATATACCGTAGTGGGGGAAAAGGGCTTAAAACTTTCAACAGGACAAAAAAGAAGAATAAATATATTAAGAAGTTATCTTATGAATAAAGATATTTATATTTTAGATGAACCAACTTCTAATTTAGATAAGCATACAGAAGAAATCGTTGTGAACTTTATACTAAAATATTTTAAAGATAAAACCTTAATTATTGCGACACACAATGAAAAAATAAATGAAATATGTACGAAATTTTATACATTTAAAAATCACAAATTAATAGAAGTAAAAAAAGACTACGAAAAGTAGCTCTTTTTTGTATTATTTTGAAGTTTTAGACTATGTATAATTTTATATATATATATAGTACTAATTTCATATTTAAGCAATAAATGATTTTTTAAATTTCCTGTTAGTAATCTGTGTAATAATAATGAACTGTTATTTTTTTTATTTTTCCATGATCTATTTCAGTTTTATAACCAGCACCATTTCGATATAAAGGAGTATTTATATCTTCTGGTCCATGAACGATAACTTCTCCTTTTTTACTTTCAATATAACTTTCATAAGAATCTCCCATCATTCTTTTCCGAAATGATTCAAATGATGAATGTGTTTCTGAATTGTTTTTTTCTTTAGGTGCAGTAACTTGTCTAATTAGTTCTTCTCTTACAACTTTCGCACTTATTCTTCCTTTTACATCAATTTTAAATATTCTTGAATAATCGTTCTTTTTACATAAAAAATTTAAACAAGGATCTAAAACATATTCTATGTCATTAAAATGAAAACATATCCATGAATGATAATATTCTGGTGTTCGTTCATCAAATCTTAAAAATCCTCTTTCGATGTAGTCATTATCGTTTAAAAATACTACTGCAGACTCTGTTGTTTGAAAGCACCATCCAAGAAGTTTTTCTGCTTGCATTAAGTTGAACAAAGATCCCTCATAGTCACCTAAGACTTCAATATATAAATGTTCTAATTTACCCATTAAATATTCTACAACTTTTATATCAACTCTTTTAGAACGTAATATTTTAAATTTTTCTTCTTCTGTTAATTCCTTTTTGGATAAAACTTTATTTAATATTTCATTAATTCCAAACATAATATTTCACCACTTCTTCAAAATTTTTTAAGCATTATCACATATTTAAATTGTTGTATATACTATCATAAAAATTGGTTTTAATCAATTATTCTTTTCACTTTTTATTTGATCAACATGATCGTTTATTTAGAATAACAAAAAATCAATTCCATTTTTAGAATTGATTTTATAATTAAACTTTAGCCATAAAAAGGTGAGTTATGATTTGATCTGGTGTCTTAGGTAAGAACGTTTGCAAATTCGTATTAAGATGAATTTTTATAATAAGGATATCATATTTTCTTATTTTATATCTAATAATTCTTCATTCCTTTTAATTCAATATAATTTTCTGAAGTAACAACTGGTCTTTCTAATTCATTTTCAATTTCTCTTTTGGCTTTATTTAATACTTTACCGGCCTTATTCATATCTTTTTTCAATTCTTTTAAACCATGGCTGTAATTCTTTTTATGAAATTCTACTGCGGTTGCTTCCCTAAATTAGTAAGGGCAAGTTCAATATTAGACATTGAATCTCTCAAATTTTTGGATTCATGTAATCCCTTTATATTTTTATATTCTTTTGCACTAAATCCAAATCCTGTTTTGTATATTTCATTAGTTAATATTGCATAGTCCTTTCCGACTTGTGCACCGCGATCTTTCCATTCATCTGTTAAATTATGTCTGGTTGTTATTCCACGTTCCCTTTGTTCTATCCAAGACTTAGAATAACCTTTCTTTTCATAAATTTGTTTCATTCTATCCATAGCAAGCTCAGGATTATTAATTTCTTCTATTCGTTCACTACCAACTTTAGCAAGCCATCTTTTAAAAGGTTCTGCTTTAGGAGATGGAATTGATTGAATAATTCTTAAGATTCCTTCTGTATCAGCACAATTCATTTTTTGCTTTCCACCATTTGTTTCCATTTTAAGGGTATGTACAATTTGTACCCACCCTTGGTTAAGAAATTCATCTCTTTTTCTTAATTTATTTATATATTGTTTTGGGTCTTTGGAATCTGTAAGAGCATATACGACATCTTCGATACTAAAATACCATTTGTTCTCTTCCCATGTTTTTCTAATTTCTTTCTCTTCAAAAAGCGCTAATTTATTGTTCATAATTTTTATTCCCCCTAATAATAGTATACACTATAATTTTTCTTTTTCCTTTTTATTGTGTTAAAAAAATCAACCTTTTTATAAACTTCGAGCAACAATCAATCTAATGAGCCAATAAAAAAACACACCAACTTTTGGTATAGTTATTTTAATTCAAGTTTATATAATTTTTGTATTCTAGGATTTTTTCTGTATGTATCTATTTTTGATACATATTTCCAACCAAATTTTTCATAAAAGTTGGGATGCTTAGTATATAAAAATATTTCATTATTATGTATTACTTTTTTAGCATTTTCTTTTACTGTATTAAGCATATATCTAGCATATCCTTTATTTCTATACTTTTCATCGATATAAACATTTGCTAACCAAGGATAAATATCAGGTCTAATGCTTAGATCTTCATAGATGAATTGATACATGCCAATAATTTTATTGTTTAAAAATAAACCATATGTTTGTGGCAATTTGTATTTTTGAAGACTATGTTTCATAAAACATTCAACTTCTTCCATTGAGTATTCTTCTTCAATTCCCCACCAATTGTACATCCAATCAACCATTATTTTAAAGTTATTTTCATCTACATCATCTAAAATTAGTCTTACTTCTAAGTTATCCATATTGCCTCCCAGTTATAGTACATTTGTCAATATGCAAGTGTGTTTATTAAATTGACAAAATTTAGTATAAAACCATTATGTTACGAACGTTTGTTTGTTATAATCGATTTAGGGAATATCAGTTGTTGAGTGTCTACCTCTAATCTTTATAGAGAGGAGGTTTGATAAAATGAAAACTAAGACTTTTATTGTAAAAGTTCTAAAGCTCATTGCTATCATTTTATTTCTCCTTATCATTATGATAGTAGTTATAAAAAAATGACACTTAATTCTTCATTGAATTAAATGTCTTACACATTGATTTGGGTAGGCATTCAACTTGAGAAAACTGAATGTTCCCTTTTTTATTTTATGCAAGTTTCCTTGACATATTCATAATAACATAAAAACGACTTTTTGACAAGTCGTGTTGCATATACTATAAAAGTTCGAGTTATCATTCAATCTGGTGTCTTAGGTAAGGACGTTTGTAAGATTAATTTCTAATATAAGTATGCCACAAAATACGAAATTTAAATCAAAAATATTGTCTTATTATAAATACAATTTTCTTACCTAGTAATTTGAAACTTTATTTGCTATAATTTAGTTGGTGATAATCATGCATATATCTACAATTATTAACGATTTAGAAATTAGAATTGATAAAAGAACGGAATTATTATCGATAATTGAAGTTATTAGTAGTTATGGAAAAACATATCCTTTTCTTCTTGAAAAATATGGAAATAAAAATTATGTCATAGAGATAGAAAAAAGATTTAAGAAGTTTAAAAATCACAAAGTAGTACAACTATTTAATTACTTAACACAAAATACTAATTTTTGTTTTAGTACGCCCATACAACTTTTTTTACAATTAAATGAAGATTTTTCATTTTCATCTCTTTCTGACGATTTTTTTAGTAAAAAGCTAAATAGGGATCCGAAGGTATTAGAATTGCTTTCTTTACTTTCAAATTTTGCTAAAGAAATAGAATTTGATATCTATTATTCTAATAATGAAAAAAAATATAGGCATTTTATTAATAATGTTGCAAATCAACTAATGGGATTAGATATTGTTAAATTTATAAATAATTATTATGGGGTAGTAGAACCAAAAAAATTTATTGTGAATTTGATTCCGTGGCGTACTTATGGATGTTATGGGACTTGTCATAATAACGATTTATATACACATTTATGCTGTCATCATAAATCAAAAAATGAAAATGATATTTATCCTGATAATGACCAAATATTCAATTACTCTTCATTTCTAGTACATGAATTTAGTCATAGTTTCATTAATCCATTAACCGATAAATACTCATTAATTGAAGAGGATAATCCGATATTTAGTAATATATGGGATAAAATGAAAGAACTAGGGTATGGGAACAATAAGTCTATTTTAAATGAACATATTGTCAGAGCAATAACACTTAGATACTTATTTATACAAAGAGATGATATTTCTTATTATAATAATCAATTAGAAACTGATGAAAATTGGGGATTTTCTTACATTAGAAACATTATGGATTCTCTAGAAATTTATGAGAAAAATAGGAATTATTATAAAAATATAGATGAGTTTTATCCTCTGCTAATACAAAATCTAGTGAGTGAAAAACATAAAGTAAAGTAGGGGATAGTTAACTAGTATTCAAATTTGTAATAAAATTTTGTTAAAATTATACTTATCAATTTCCCATTGACATAATTGATCTAATTTATATAAATATATTATTATAATATTAGATATTATAAAACTCGAACTATAAAGGTTCGAGTCATCATTCAATCTGGTGCGAGTGAAGAGTCCATTTTGAACTCTTGCACACAACCAATTTGAAAAATATCAATTCCAATAATGTTTTATCATGGATTTATAAATTTACAATTACTTTTTCATCAATAAATTATTGTTCTATTTCATATAAATTTCTATACATATCACAATTTTCCATTAATTCATTGTGCACGCCAGAAGCAATAATTTTGTGATTATTCAAAAAGTATATTTTATCTGCATTAACAATGGTACTTAGACGATGTGCAACAATAATAATTGTATGGTTGCTAGATAATGTTTTTATTACATTTTTTATTTTCTCTTGATTTTTATTATCTAATGAACTGGTAGCCTCATCAAACAAAATTATTTTGGCTTGTTTTATTAAAGCACGAGCAATTGCTAGTCTTTGTTTTTGGCCTCCGCTTAGTATAACCCCATTTTCACCTACAAAAGTATTATATTGGTTTTCCATTTTCATTATGTCATCATGAATCTGAGCTTGTTTGCATACAAAAATAATATCTTCATCAGTCGCATTAGGATTAGCGAGTCTTATATTATCTTTAATTGATAAATTAAAAATATAAGGTGATTGAGAAACAATAGAAATATTATTTTTGATACTTTCTTCATTTAAATCTTTTAAGTTTTTATTGTCTATATAAATCTTACCAGAATTGACATCATAACTTTTATTTATTAATTTAAGAATAGTAGATTTTCCTTCGCCACTTTTTCCAACAATAGCTACCATTTTATTTTCTTCAATTTCAAAACTTAGGTTACTAAACAAAGGTTTTTCATGGTAAGAAAAACATACATTTTCAAATTTTATTTTTCCATTTAATTTATTTAATTCATGATTACCAAATTTTTCTTTAGAATAAGTGTTAAAATTTATTATGTCAAAAACTCTCATAGCAGATATTTTACCATCAGCTAGTTTTTCTCTAATTTCAGATACATAATCAATTAGTGATAAAACTTTATTTTTATATAAAAACACAATTAGGAATGAACTTATTGTTAATTGATTATTAGTGATAAGGTATACTGAAATGATTACAAAAATAAAATCTAAAATATGTTGAAAAGATTTAATCCATCTATTCCATGTTCTTCTTGTATCTATATATCTTATTTCTGAACTAATTGTATCTATTTGTTGTCTATTAATATTTTCTAAAAAAACAGATTTCAAATTAAGATTTTTGACCTCTCTAATTCCACGAACTAAATCAGTGTATGATCCAACTAAATTTTCATCATTTTCCTTATATATTCTTCTTGCTTTTTTATAGTAATATAGTTTTTTTGAAGATAAGATATATGTTAAAAGAATATTAATAATTAAAAATAACCCCAAATAAATATTTATAAATAGGACATAAATTATAAAGCTAACATTTAAAATAATACCAGAGAAATCATCGGTTATATAGTCAAATAATTCGGATAATTCGGAAGTGTCTTTATTTAATCTTGAAATAAAGATACCAGAATTTGTATTATCAAAATTTTTCATTTCAAAATTTGTTAGACTTTCTAACATATCTTTTTTTAAATCAAAATTCACTTTGCCATTTAATTTTAATACTGTTCTTGACCATAAATTTGTGATAATTTCAATGACTATTCGAATAACACATAATAAAATCGCTGTTTTAAATATTTTATCTGAATCAAAATTTTCAAAAAATCCTAATAATTTTCCTTCATATATTGGGGAGAGTAGTGAAATAGCTGCATATCCAAAACTCAGTATTATTACTGATACACATAGTAATTTATATTTTTTATAATATTTTAACAAGTTAAATAAACTTTTTGTATCATTTTTCACTTATAACACACCACCTATATTTATTATACTATAAATTTTGATAATTTTTGAAATTAGCATAATTTTGTGAGTAAAATTTAGCAATAAGATATGAGAAAATATCATGAAATCTAAAATTATGAGGGGCTACATAAGATCTGTTCGCACAGCATTTCTTATTCAATAATATAATTGTTTTAGAAACTCTTCGCTTTCTTTTATACAACAAAAAATCAATTCGTTTCTAGAATTGATTTATCATTAAACTCGAACTATAAAAGTGCTTAAGCTCATCTCTATAATTTTATTACTATCTACCTTGCTGGTATTAGCAATAAAAAAATAGACACTCTTCAGCATTGATAGAGTGTCACAACTAATTTAAATAGAGGCGACATTCACTTGTAAAATCAAATGTTCCTCTTTTTTATTTTATGCAAGTTTCCTTGCCATATTCAAATAACATAAAAACGACTTTTTGACAAGTCGTGTTGCATATACTCGAAAAGTTCGAGTTATTATTCAATCTGGTGCCGAAAGACAGAATTGAACTGTCCGCTGACCCTTACCAAGGGCCTGTTTTACCACTAAACTATATCGGCGAATACAAACATATTTTATCATATTTTGATGAGAATGGGAAGACGTTTTTGTAAAAATATGATATGATGAATAAAGAGAGTAGGAGGAATGGTAAGGTGAAAATTTCTAAAAAATGGTTGATCTTTTCTATGGCTTTAATATTCTTTCTTGTTCTTACTTATTTTGTCGTGATGAATCAAATTGATTGGTTTGATAATTTATTGTATCAGCAAGTAAGAGCGTGGTGTTCTATTTTAGGGCATGATTTTTTCTTAGCTGTCACCAATTTAGTTCATCCATTGGTTCTTATATTAATTACAGTGATTTTAATGATATTTTTAAAGTCTAGGAAACTCAGTTTGTTATCATTATTTAATCTTTGTTTTATTGGTGGAGTTAATATTGTTTTAAAGACTATTTTTATGAGAGAAAGACCTATTGACTTTTTGTTATTTAAGGAAGAGGGATATAGTTATCCTAGTGCGCATTCAATGGTTGGTATGTGCTTTTATGGATTTTTCATTTATTTAATTTGGCAATCTAATTGGAAAAAGATAAATAAAATAATTTGTAGTGTTCTTTTAGGAATCATCATTTTTCTCATTGGACTTAGTCGTATTTATTTTAGAGTTCATTATCCTAGTGATGTTTTAGCAGGATTTTGTGTTTCACTTGTTTATTTAATTTTAGTTACACATATGATATCAAAGAAATGGAGTTGAGGTTATGTCGTTATTTAAAAAGAAATTTAAAAAAGATATCCAGAGTCCTTTATGGAAAAGTTTTTATTATGCATTTTGTGGAATTGGTTCTGCGTTAAAGGAAGAACGTAATTTATGTATTCATTTTACAGTGATGATTCTTGTTGTAATTAGTGGACTTTATTTTGAGATTACAAAAGCAGAATGGATGACTTGTATTTTACTTTTTGGACTTGTGATTGCATTAGAACTTATGAATACAGCGATTGAAGCAACGATTGATTTATGTCATCCATCGCTTCATCCTAAGGCAAAGTTAGCAAAAGACACGGCAGCGGGTAGTGTTCTTATTGCGGCTATTGCGGCTATCATTGAGGGAATTCTTATTTTTTATCCGTATGTTTCCATGTTTATTTCATAAAATTAAAGAAGTATGATGTTTGACTAATCATAGATAAAACCATATAATATATAGTATAGAAAGAGGGTAGAGGATGCTTACTTTAAAAAGAATTACAAAAGTATATGAAAGTGGTCATGAACGTGTTGAAGCGTTAAAAGGTTTAAATTTATCGTTTCGTTCGAATGAATTTGTGTCAATTTTAGGACCTAGTGGTTGTGGGAAGACAACTTTATTAAATATTATTGGTGGGTTAGATAATTACACCAAAGGGGACTTAATGATTAATGGCGTATCAACGAAAAAATATAATGATCGTGATTGGGATACGTATCGTAATCATTCTGTTGGTTTTGTTTTTCAAAGCTATAATTTAATTCCACATCAAACGGTACTAGCAAACGTTGAATTAGCGCTTACACTTTCTGGTGTTGGGAAGGTAGAACGTCGTAAAAGGGCAATGGACGCTCTTAAAAAAGTTGGCTTGAAAAAACACATGCATAAAAAACCAAATCAAATGAGTGGTGGACAAATGCAGCGTGTAGCGATTGCTCGTGCTTTAGTAAATGATCCAGAAATTTTACTTGCGGATGAGCCTACAGGCGCATTAGATTCATCGACAAGTGTTCAAATTATGGATTTATTAAAAGAGATTGCAAAAGATCGTTTAGTTATTATGGTTACGCATAATCCAGATCTTGCAGAAGAATATTCTACACGTATTATTAAACTATTAGATGGGCGTGTTATAGATGATTCAAATCCTTATGAAGTATCGAAAAAAGAAGAAACACCCGTAAAGAAGACGAAGAAAACGTTTATGTCCTTTTTAACAGCGTTATCTCTTAGTAAAAATAATTTAATGACGAAAAAGGGACGAACGATGTTAACCGCGTTTGCAGGAAGTATTGGAATTATTGGAATTGCCTTAATTTTGTCTTTATCCAATGGAGTTCAAAATTATATCAATCATATTGAACAAGGAACACTATCTAATTATCCTTTATCTATTGAGGAATCTAGTGTAGATATGGCGGTTTTGATGGAAGCGATGATGGGAATGAATGGCTCATCAAAAAAACATGATGATAAGAAAATTCATACTTCATCTGTGATGAATGATATGTTAGAAACTTTATCTACAAAGATGACATCAAATAATTTGAAAGAATTTAAGAAAACTATGGAAAAAACGAAAGCACTAGATCCTTATGTTAATTCTATTACTTACGAATATGGATTACCAATTCATGTATATAATGAACAAGGTGTAGGTGGTATTGTTCAATCAAATCCTAGTAGACTCATGAAAGTTTTAGGATTTGAAGATATGGAAAGTTTAAAAGGTTCTGTCTTCTCAAATGCCAGTCCAATGCTAGAGTCTAGTGATGTTTTTAATGAAATGATGGATAATAAGCAAGTAATAAAAGATCAATATGATGTAGTGGCAGGTCGTACACCGAAAAAATATAATGAAGTGGTATTACTTGTAGATGAGAATGAAGAAATTAGTGATTATGTTCTATATCACCTTGGTTTATTAAATATGGATGATTTAAAAGCAAATTATGAATCTTTATTAAAGGGGGAAGAGGTTCAACTTGCAAAGCTTAAAAATTATACGTATGATGAACTTCTTGGCATGAAGTTTAAGGTGTTATTAAATTCAGATTACTATCAAAAAGAGCATGGTCTTTGGCGCGATATGAGTGAAGATCAAAGCTTTATGGATGAGGTTGTCAGAAATGCAGAGGAATTACACATTGTTGGGATTTTAAAACCAAATAAAAATAGTGTTGCAGAAAATGCGATGGGTGGAATTCTTTATACCAAAGAATTAAAAGAGTATATTATAAAAAAAGTAAATGAATCAGAAATTGTAAAAGAACAAAAAGAAAATCCAGAAATCAATATTTTTACTGGAAGTACATTTGGTGAAGATACATTCTCTTTCGAAAATTTAACGGATGAACAACGAATGATGTTAGCGTCTCTTAGTGATCAAGAAAAAGCAGTTTTATTAAAACAATATGAAGAAAATGCTGGTGCGACGTTTGAATCAAATTTAAAAAGAATGGGAAGTGTGGATTTAGATTCTCCATCAACCATTAAGATTTATCCTAAAGACTTTGAATCGAAAGAAGAAATCGCTAGAGTTATTGAAGATTATAATAAAAAAGCAGAAAAAGATGGGCATACTGAAAATGTGATTAATTATAATGATCTTGTGGGATCAATGATGAAATCAGTAACTTCTATTATTGATATTGTAAGTTATGTTTTAGTGGCATTTGTCAGTGTATCTTTAGTTGTTTCTAGTATTATGATTGGTATTATTACGTATATTTCTGTGTTGGAACGAACTAAGGAAATTGGAATTTTAAGAGCAATTGGTGCTAGTAAGAAAGATATTTCTAGAGTCTTTAATGCAGAAACATTTATCATTGGTGCATGTAGTGGAATTTTCGGAATTGTATTTACACTTCTTTTAAATATTCCAATTAATCTTGTTTTAGAAAACATGTTAGATGTTGCCAATTTAGCGTCTTTACCATTCGGTGCTGCTTGTATTTTAATTTTAATTAGTATGATCTTAACAGTGATTGCAGGACTTATTCCATCTAGGTTTGCTGCCAAAAAAGATCCAGTAGAAGCACTTAGAACGGAGTAGTTAGTGGGAGAGGGGATATGATGGATAAAATACAAAAAGAAAAATTATTTATATATGTTTTATATCTAATTTTATATTTAGTAGTTCCAATAATAATTAGGGATACAGGAAGTGCAATCATTATTTTACTTTGCATACATCCGTTAATAACATTTCTCATATCAAGTATCTATGGTTATCGTTATTCCTTTGATTTCCTTTATCCAATTTCGGTTGGTATCTTATTTATTCCCTCAATCTATATTTATTATAATGAAAGTGCTTGGATTTATGTATTTGGTTACTTGTGTCTTGCTTTTATTGGCGAAGCTTTTGGTTTTGCCATAAGAAAATTTGTTCATTCTTAACAAATTTTTCTTTTTAATTTATATTCGTGATAGGGGTAATTCCTATGTTGAAAGGATGATTTTATGTTAGAAAATGAAATGGGAGAAACTAGTAATTATGAATGAAAATAGTCTAAAGAGTTCAGATATCAGGGGTAAAATTGATATAGCTTTTGCTAGATTAATTGGACCGCTTGCAATTATGAATGAGTTAAAATCTTATGAAAACTCACAAGAAGAAATACATAACTTATTAGATATCGTAATAAAATGGGGTGCTAAATTTCAAAGTGTTCAAAATTTATCTTTTATAAATTCTGATGAAATACTTAGTGTATATAATAGGATGGATGCATTAAAAGATAAGTTTTTATTTGATAATAATTTAGGATTAGAAAGCGAATTATCAGACGAAATTGTTATTTGGATATATGAATTAATGGAATTAAGAAAAATACAAATTGAAAGGGATTTAAAAAATGAGTAATGAAAATGATAAAATAATAAGAGTGACTGGATATGGGGATAAAAAAGATGGGGGGAAAAGTGGAGCAAAAATAGATTTGTATTCTAGTGATCCCAAAATTGGACCACACGATTCAATCCATATTAAAGTAGATACAGATAGTAAAACATATGAAGCTATAACAAAAATAGATGGTGAAAAAGAATCTAGTTCAGGGGGCTGTTATTTGACTACATCCTGCATGAAATACTTTCAAGAAAAATTTGATGATAATTGTTATGAATTAACAGTATTAAGATGGTTTAGAGATAATTTTGTATCAAAAGAAGATATAGAACATTACTATGAAGTAGCACCTATAATTGTTGAAGCAATCGATAAAGAAGAAAAGGCTAGTATAATTTATGATTATATTTATGACAACATAGTGAGTTATTGTGTTAAGCAAATTGAATTAGGAAATTATGATGCATCATACAGTAGATATAAAAATAGTGTTTTGATATTAGAAGAACAGTTTGTCAAACCGACATTAATAAACAAATTCGTAAAAAATTTAAAATTAAAAATCAATAGCTAGTAAAAAATGTTATGTAAAAATTTTATCATGATACACGTCTTTGATTACACATTATCGCATCATTTATAGGTGTATTTTTAGGATTTATGATGAAGAGATTTGTTCTTTCTTGACAATTCTTTTCTTTTTGTTTATATTGAAAATAGGAATGATTACAATTTTAAAGGAGGATAAAATGTTAGAAAATAAAGTGGCTATTATTACTGGTGGAACACGTGGTATTGGACTAGAAACAGTACGAACTTTTGCGAAGAATAAAGCACATGTTATTCTATTTGGATCTCGTATTGAAACCGTAGAAAAAGCGTTGGACACCTTAAAACAAGAAGGATTAATGGTAGAAGGATATGCACCTAATTTAACAGATATGGAAGCGTTAGAAAAGCTTATGAAACAGATTAAGGATCAATATGGTCATATTGATATTTTAGTAAATAATGCTGGAATATCTGCGAATAAGAAAATAGAAAATACTTCATCAGAAGAATTTGAACGCATTATGAGTGTAAATGTAAATGCCATGTTTAATATGACTAAGGTAGTTGTTCCTTATATGAAAGAACAACAGAATGGGGTCATTTTAAATACAAGTTCTATGGTTAGTCTTTATGGTCAACCATCAGGTGTTGGCTATCCAGCAAGTAAATTTGCGGTGAATGGCCTCACGAAATCTTTAGCCCGTGAGTTAGGATCTTATCATATTCGTGTGAATGCCGTAGCGCCTGGAATTATCAACACAGATATGGTCGCAGCTTTACCAAAAGAAATGATTGATCCATTAATTCAAACAATTCCATTAGGTCGAATTGGAGAACCAAAAGATATTGCGAATGCCTTTCTGTATTTAGCGAGTGATATGGCTAGTTATGTCACTGGTACGATTTTATCTGTTGATGGGGCAGCTCGTAGTTAGGAGGAAATATGAAACATAAAGTGTTAAGAAATCTTAGTTATGGTATGTATGTCGTAGGAGCTAAGGATGAAAAAGAGAATGGTTGTATTGTAAACACCGTTGTTCAAATTACAAGTGATCCTGCGGTGATTAGTGTTAGTATCAATCATGATAATTATACAAATGAATTAATTAAAAAGACAAAGAAATTTAGTGTATCGATTTTAGGTGAACAAGTAGATCCTAAAATCATTGGAACTTTTGGTTATCAATCAGGACGTGATCTTAACAAGTATGAGAATATTGAAACAGAGGATCTTTCTGGTCTTCCAGTATTAAAGGATTCTTGTGGAACGATGATATGTCGTGTCATAAATATCGTAGAGACCACCACTCATACCATCTTTTTAGGAGAAGTGATTTCTTCTACAGAGGGAAATATGGATCAACCAATGACTTATCGTTATTACCATGAGGTATTAAAAGGGAAGAGTCCTAAAAATGCGCCAACATATGTAGAAGAAAGTACACCAAAGAAGACAGTATGGAAATGTAAGGTTTGTGGTTATGAAGTAGAAATGGATGAATTACCATCTGATTATCGTTGTCCTATTTGTGGTCAACCCATCACAGCTTTTGAAAGAATAGAAAAATAATCTATTCTTTTTTTCTAGCGATTTTCGAGTGGGAACGATCATATAACATGGTGTAGAAAGGAAGTGTTCGGATGGATATAACGAACGAAAAGGTTGTTGGAGCAAATAGTGTATCAATCGTAGATTCTTTAAATGCTCCTTGTTTATCTTTAAAATTATTTCATCATGATATCCCTGAAACGTTAGAAAATGAAATCATCTTTAAAGTAGGTCAACATGAAACGGATGAAGTATTTAAACAAGTGGTGTTCACACTTTCACGCCCTTTGTTATTTTTTAATGAAACAAGTGATGTTTTTGTTTTAGAATCAACTGTGAAACAAAATAGAGTAACGATGAGTGCAAAAGTGATTCGAAAAGTGAACGAAACAGGAGATGCTTTATTAGAACAAGATGTTATAGAAGAAATTCCATATCAAACAATTACTTTATTTGAAGGAGAAAATTATATTACAACGAATTTAAATCATGTCACACTAGAAGTACTTTATCCTAAAAATACAGAATTTAATCGTAACTATTTAAATGTAGCTTTATATCATGAACAACTTGTGGATACCCATGTGACAGATCTTTATTTTAAAGATGCTTTTACAAAAACAACAGATGGTATTAATATTGATGCGAATAATTTAAATGTGAATTGTCTAACATCAAATCATAATCATTTTCATTTGGATTCAGAAGGAAATCTTACAGTTAAAAGTTTAACTGTAGAAGAAAGCGTTGGTGGAGATATTGATTATAACGAAATATTAAATATTGTTTATCCTATAGGTTCTATTTATATGAGTGTAAATGCTGTGGATCCAGGAACTTTGTTTGGTGGAACATGGGAAAGTTTTGCGACAGGAAAAACGCTTGTAGGTGTGGATATTACACAAACAGAATTTAACATGGTAGAAAAAACGGGCGGAGAAAAGACGCATAAATTAACGCAAGCTGAAATGCCAAAAGCAACTATAGATTTAGCACTAACAAAAGGCGGAGGTAGTGGACAATTTGCCTCAGTAACGGAGCAATGGGGATATAACGGAAAAGATAAACTAGGATTTGGACAAATTCGTGGTGGAGAAAAAGCCCACAACAACTTACAACCTTATATCACATGTTATATGTGGAAGAGGGTTTCATAAAAACATCGAAAGATGTTTTTTTTAGTGGTACTGCCAACAGTGAAAAGGAAATGCCTCATATAATAACACGAGGGGTATGGGATGGAAGTGATACTATAAAAATTTTAAGAAACTATTCCAATACGAAAAATGAATTAGCGATGGTTCAACTTAAACTAGAAGCTTTAACACATCGTGAAGATATGTTGAAACAAACGAAAGAACAGCTTGTAGATTATGAAGATCATTTAACGGAAATCTTGAAGATGATGGATCAAAAATTAAATGAATTAAATGGAATTGAATATACACTCTATTATGAAATTGTTGTTCGTGGCAAGAATGTTACTAAAGCAGTAGATTATGTTTCACTAAAATATGATAAAGATGTATCGACAATTTGGAAGAGTTATTATCCTAAGGTAAAAGCAATGATTGACGAATTAGAGAAAAATAAAGAAGACCACTAGCGAAGTTCTAGTGGTCTTCTTCATATAAGTGGTATGAGGTGAGAAAAAAATGAAAGATTTAATAGAAATCAAAAACAAACGAAAAAGAAGAGAAAAACATTTCTTAAAACCAGATGGAACACTCTTAGCTATTTTATATGATGATAATATGCATTATTTAGATCATGGAACATACTTAGAAATTGATCCAACATTAGAAGAAACGGAAGATTATTATACGAATACAAAAAATGAATTTCATACTTCTTTTTGTAAACAAGTACAAGATTACTTTATGAAAATGGAAGTTTTCAAAAAAAAATTACGTTTTTCTTTAGAAGAGATGAATCCAGTTTCAGCTTTGCTTGAAGAAAATAGAGTAATTTATCGTAATCTCTTAGATCATATCGACGTTATGTATGAATTATCAAATTCACAAGTAAAAGAATCGATCTTATTACATGAAAGGAGGACGGAACCATTTTTATTCCATATTGATACAGATTATACCTTAGAGTTGCAAGAGAATAATCAAATTAAGGTACTGGATCAGGGAAAACTAATTTTTGCCTTTGAGTCTCCATATATGATGGATGAAAAACAACGTCGTAGTGATAATTGTTTTTATGAATTACAACAAACGCCTAAAGGTTATTTACTAAAATTATATGTAGATCAAGAATTTTTAAATGATCCAGAAACTGTATATCCTGTCGTTATTGACCCAACCATTACCAATAAAATGCAAAGTAATAATGTTTATGATACTTATATTTTTGATGAAGATATGAATGTAAATTGTAATAATCAAGATATTTTAAAAGTAGGTTTTGATAATTATGATAATTTAAATAAAGTATTTCGTACCTTATTAAAATTTGAATTACCAACGATTGGGACAGGATATGAAGTTATTGATGCATATGTAAATTTAGTAAGTCATCCAGCATCAATGGTCGGAACATTAAAAGAGACACCTATCATTGATGTGCATGCGATGAATAGGAATTGGAATGAAGCAACCGCGAAATGGGCAAGTTTTTCTAATAAATATGATCCTAAAATAGACTCTACATTTCAATTTGTCGAAAGTGATTTACAAGGACTAGATATCATTCTTCGAAATAACCAATTTGATATTACAAACTTAGTGAAGAAATGGTATTCTGGAACACCAAATTATGGAATGTTACTAAAGAGTCATAATGAAAGTAATCGTTCTAGTGTGAAAGTGGCTTCTTTCTGTTCAAAGAATTATACAGGGACAGAGACAACGCCAAAACCTTTATTAGTTCTTACATATCAAAATCAAAATGGGTTAGAAAATTATTTTTCTTATCAACAACAAGTTTTAACTGCTGGAACAACTTATGTAAATACGTATAATGGAAATTTAACTGGAGTTTTTGAATTAGGAAGTACGATTGGAGGCCCAAATCCTGTTCACTTAGCGCTTGTCTATAATACCAATGATGTTGTTTTAAATCATGATGTTGGTTATGGTGTTGGATATCAATTATCTCATTATCAAACAATAAAAGAGGTTAAGATTGAAGAAGAAAATTTATTAGAATATTTAGATGGTGATGGGACAATTCATTATTTTTATAAAGACCCTGAAAAAGAAAATACTTACATAGATGAAGATGGATTATCTTTTACTATTATCAAACAAGATACACAATATAAAATGCAAGATAAAGAACAAAATGAATTTTTATTTACTAAAAATGGAGATCGTTGGTATTTAACTAAAATGATAAATACAGAAGGGGATCAAACGACTATTGTTTATAATGATCAAAAGAAAATTGAAACAGTAACAGACTCTTTAGGAGAAACGGTTTCTCTTGACTATCAAGATCATCAAACAATTATTACAAGTCCTTCGGATACAATTACGTTAACTTATGAAAATGGATGCTTAGTCTCTCTAACAAACAAAGAGGGGGTAACCACATTTGCTTATAATGAACATCATGTTTTAACAAAAATTACAGACCCTAATTTAAAAGGAGTTACCTATGAATACTATGCTTCTCCATATAAAATGAAAAAGATTACAGAATTAGGTTTAAATGATGCGATTGGTAATTCTTTAACATTCACTTATAGTTTTGAAACGACATCTGTGATGGATCATAAGGGAAGAGTAAATACATATACCTTTAATCATCGTGGAAATAATGTTGGTGTAACTAGTTTAAAGACACATGAGGAGTTACGAAGTGCTTTTGCAGGAACCAATCTTTATGGAGATTATACTGGTTCCATTAACAAGCTAACAGCTAAAAATGCAACCGTACAATATGTTAAAAATTATTTACCAAATTCTAGTTTTGAAGAGGAAGGTATAATTTTTACTCATCCAAAAACACGAGCAACACCTACCAATGATTATGAACCAAGGTCTGGAAAGAAAAATTTAATTTTTTGGGGAGATATGGGAAATCAAGAGGTAGAACAAGTAGTATCTGTACCCAAAGGTTCTTATTATACCTTTAGTGCTTATATAAAATCTGATTCTATGGTGGAACTCATTTTATCTTATCAAGATGCCTCCTTAGAAACCCAAATGGTACGTAAGCAAATAAAACCAGAAGGTGCTCATGATTATATACGTAGTGAAGTAACGATTTATTATCCGGTAGATGCAACCAGTGATTTAACGATTTCTATGGCGTGTAATCCAATGCAAAATGCACATATTGATGATGTTCAATTGGAACAAGGAGAAGTCGCAAGTTACTATAATATGTTAGAAAATACAGATTTTAGTGATGGTATGAATCATTGGACTCTTCGTTCAACACGCCGTAATAGTGATATGGATGTTGTAGATATTGCTCCACAAGGATCGATTGTTACTTCAAGTAATGGAACTAAAATGTTAAAAATAAATGGGGCCCCAGATATTGAAACAACCCTACAAAAGGAATTTTCTGTCAATGGAAAAAAAGGAGATGCCTTTCATTTATCCTTTTGGTATAAAAATTTAGGAATCAATTCACCATTTCATTCACCATCTAGAAATGCATTAATTGCCTTTTATCCAGCCGACGAAGATATGGGACAAGGCGCTATTTTTAGTGTTGATTTAAATCGTAGTGAAGAGTGGCAATTCTTTTCAAGAAACTATGTTGCAGAATACGATTATAGTAAAATTCGTTTAACTATTTTCGATCTTCAGAATGCAAATGAATTATATGTTACAAACTTTTCCCTTTTTAAAGATCTTGAAAATAATAGTTATGTATATGATGAAGATGGAAATTTAACATTAAGTACACAGTTAAATAAAGAAAAGAATGAATTTCAATATGATAAAAATAATCAATTAGTTCAAATGATGGATCCTAAGGGAGCTAACTTTCATTTTGAATATGATAATAACATTGGTAATCGTTTATTAAAAGCGATCGCACCAAATGGCGTAACGAATGAATTTGTTTATGATTTCTTTGGTAATCCAATGATCACACGCGTTCGAAATATGAATCCTAAACAAGAACTTTTAGAAGAATCTTATTATATTCGTGCTAAAGGAACGGATCAATATTTAAAATCTGATTTATTCCATAAAAGTTTAAGCTTTAAAACAGATACTTGTAGTCATGATTCTTTTACCCTTCTTAAAGTAGGTGAGGACTATAGAATCAAATATAGTACGAATTCATCTTACTTTGTTACTGCTTATAATCAAACACTTATTTTAACGAAAAATGAAGATGATACCTCTTTATTTACGATTATAAAAAATAAGAATGGTAGTTATTCATTGAAAGCAAAAACATCTGCTTTATATCTTACATTAAAAGATGATCAACTAACACTTCAAGAAAAAATAGAAGAGAATCATGGTCAACAATTTTATTTTGAGACTAAAGAAAGTGATCTATTTATTGAAAATCATGCAGAGTATACTCCAGATGGACGATTTATTACGAAAATGACAGATAGTTTAGGGCATTCAACAACATATGATGTAAATACTGAGAATGGATTAATTAATGGTGTTGTTGATGCGAAAGAAAATAGAATAGATTATACTTATAATGATAAAGAACAAATAACAAAAATAAAAAATAAAGATCAAGAAGTTCATTATCAGTATAATAGTCAAGACTTATTATCTAATATTCTTCATGGAACAAAAAATTATCAATTTATTTATGATGATTTCTTAAATCCAAAACAGATTAAAATGAATGATCAACCTTTGATTACGCATGAATATGAAGAACAAAATGGAAATTTAATATCTTCAACTTATGCGAATGGTCAAAAAATAGAATTTACGTATGATGATTTTGATCGTATTAAAAATGTAATTAAAAAGAATGATATATATCATTATAAATATGATAATTTAGGTAATTTAGCTAAAGTTCTTTCAAATCATGGAGATTATCATTATTTGTATGACTTTGCGCAAAGATTAAATATGTATTCTTATAATCGCTTTAAAATCCGTTATAATTACGATAAAAATAATCAAGTAGTAGAAACCGTTTACTTTGAAGATGGTATCCAATATCCCGTAAATTATACGTATAACAATCAAGGTACATTAACAAAGATCTCTTATCATAATGGTGATTTAAATCACCCTAAAGAAGAGATTAATTATCTTTACGATGACTTAGAACGCATTAAAGAAGTCAATATCAATGATCAATATAAAACATCTTATACCTATGTTACAAATGGAAAACAAACATCAAATCTCGTTGAAACTTTTAAAACAGGTGAAGATGTTTATAAATATCAATATGATGCTTTAAATCAAACCACACATATTTATAAAAATAACGAGTTAATCCATCGCTATGAATATAACGAGTATCAAGAATTAATTACCGATGAAGACTATATTCAACAAAAAACAATTCGCTATATTTATGATTTATATGGAAATATAAAAACTAGAAAAGAATATGAATTATTTACGTCAAACTTGTTACACGAAGATACTTATTCATATCATAATCCAAAGTGGCAAGATCAATTAACGAAATTTAATGATCAAACGATTACTTATGATGCCTTAGGAAACCCGATGACCATTGGTGACGATATCACTTTAACATGGATGAATGGTCGTGAATTAGAAACATATCAAACACCAGATCAAACCATTCAATATACCTATGATAAAGATGGAATTCGTACAAGTAAAACCGTAAATAATGTAAAAACAATGTATTATACAGAAAATAATCACATTATATTTGAAATTACACCACAAGCTGTGATATACTATTTGCAGGAAGCAAACGGTGACCTCGTAGGATTAAGATATAATAATACCACATATTATTATCTAAAAAATGATTCTGAAGACATCATTGGAATCCTAGATCATAACTATAATAAGCTTGCTTCTTATGAGTATGATGCTTATGGTAATATTCTATCTATTAAAGATCAGTATGGAAATGACATCCGAGATAACGATACGCATATAGCAAACGTCAACCCCTTTAGATACCGTAGCTATTATTATGATAGAGAAACCAATCTTTATTACCTAAATTCTAGATACTATAACCCAGTATGGGGAAGATTTATTAATGTAGATGGAATCATTGGAGCAAATAAAGATATTACAAGTCATAATCTTTATACTTATACTTCTAATAATCCTATAAACTTAGTGGATTTATCAGGAAAATTTGCCATTGCTGCAGGAGCAGGATTAAGTGCTGCAGTCGCAGCTGGATTAGTGATTGGTGCAGCAGCAGCTTCTTATACTGTATCTGCAACCATAGGTTATTTTTTAAGTGCGTGGCAAGAAATTCAAATGAAAATTCAAGCAGCAGTTCAAGAAGCTACAAAAACCCTTGATGAAGCTAAGAAAAAGATGAAGAAGAAATCAAAGGATACGCGAATGCATACGGTTTATACTCTTAAAGATAATGGTGGAACAGTACTCTATGTAGGAAGAACAGTTAATTATAAAGCAAGAATGAGTGCCCATCAAGGCCCTAAAAGTCCTAGAAAGGGATTAGAAGAAGGTGAAAAAAAAGAAAATCTCACTTATGCCCAAGCCCGTGGTTTAGAACAAAGCTGGATTAGGAAGTATAAAACGTTAAATAGAGGTAATCCAGCTGCAAATCAAATTAATGGAATACGATGGGACAATCCAGAGTGTCATAAATTTATGAACGCAGCACAAATCTTTTTACCTGAAAGTGAAACATATGTAGGCTATTGCAAATAAAGGAGGAAAATATGGGAGCATGGGGAGCAGGTTTATATCAAGATGATGTAGCCCTAGATATAAAAGAGCAGTATGTTGAATTACTAAGAGAAGGAAAAAACAAAGAAGAAGCTTCTTTAGAAGTGATCGAGATATGTATAGATTATTTTCAAGATACAGATGATATGATTCCAGCAATCTTAACACTCGCTGATATGGAATGGAAATATGGAAAATTAATGCCAGATGTTAAAGAATCTGCATTAGAATTGATCGAATCTGGAGCAGCTTTAAAACCTTTTGAAGATAATAAAAGAGAGTATAAAAAAAGGAAAGCAGTTTTACAAAAATTAAAAGAAAAATTAGAAGGACCTCAACCACCAGAAAAAAAGATAAGAATACCAAGGCCTTATAAATGTCAGTGGAAAATAGGAGATACCTTTGCGTATAAACTAGAAGGTGAAGCGGCTGAGAAAAAAGGTTGGAGTGGAGAATACGCCATTATAATTAAAGTTGACAATATAGTTTATGATAAAACATATACCATTCCACAAGTATGGATAAAAATCACTCAAAATAAAAAGTTACCAGAAACTGAAGAAGAAATTAATAAATTACCATTTTTGATTTCTGATATCCGCACTTATGGACAATATTTATCAGATAATTATTGGAAAACAAAAAATTATAAAATTGATCTTCAATTGTTTTATGAACATGAATTTTTGCTTGATTATCGTTGGGGAATTTTTAATTCATCAAAAAGAATTATTCCAAAAGAGTTGAAATTTCTTGGAAATTTTCAACATATTATTCCACCAAAGAACGAATATTTGTCAGCTGACAGGTTTCGTCGAATTCTATATTGGCATACTTTTACTGATCATTTAAATTTTGGTACTTTTTATGATAAAGTTGGAAATCATCGATTTCATCCATATTATGATTTAGATTATGAACTTGATCTAGTGGAAATACATAGAATATTAAAAGAAGAAGGAAAAGACTTTCAAGAATATTTAAAATATTTAGATGAGAACGGAATAAAATATAAATAATAGAAAAAAGTGGTCTAACATTTATGATCACTTTTCTTCTTGCTTATAGCAACTATAAAATGGTATACTAAAATAAATAAAGGAGGGAAATATGGGAGTATGGGGAGCAGGTTTATATCAAGATGATGTAGCCCTAGATATAAAAGAACAGTATGTTGAAGTATTAAGAGAAGGAAAAAATAAAGAAGAGGCGTCTTTAGAAGTGATCGAGATATGTATAGATTATTTTCAAGATGCGGATGATATGATTCCAGCCATATTAACACTCGCTGATATGGAGTGGAAATATGGAAAATTAATGCCAGATGTTAAAGAATCTGCATTAGAATTGATTGAGTCTGGGACAGCTTTAAAACCTTTTGAAGATAATAAAAGGGAATATAAGAAAAGAATAGAGGTTTTACAAAAATTAAAAGAAAAATTAGAAGGCCCCCAACCACCAGAAAAAAAGATAAGAATACCAAGACCTTATAAATGTCAGTGGAAAATAGGGGATACCTTTGCGTATAAACTAGATGGTGAAGCAGCAGAAGAGAAAGGATGGAATGGGGAATATGCCATTATAATTAAAGTTGACAATATAGTTTATGATAAAACATATACCATTCCAGAAGTATGGATAAAAATCACTCAAAATAAAAAGCTGCCAGAAACTGAAGAGGAAATTAATAAATTACCATTTTTAATTTCTGATGTCTGCACTTATGGACAGTATCTATCAGATAATTATTGGAAAACAAAAAATTATAAAATTGATCTACAATTATTTCATGATCATGAGTTTTTACTTAGTTACCGCTGGGGAATTTTTAATTCATCAAAAAGAATTATTCCAAAAGAGTTGAAACTTCTTGGAAATTTTCAACATATTATCCCACCAAAGAACGAATATTTGTTAAATAATAAAATTCGTCGAATCTTATATTGGCATATTTTTCCAGCTGATTTAAATATTGGAATTTTTTATGATAAAATAGGAAACTATCGATTTCGCCCATGCTATAATTTAGATTATGAAGTTAATCGAATGAAAATAAATAGAGTATTAAAAGAAGCGGGAAAGGACTTTCAAGAATATTTAAAATATTTAGATGAGAATGGAATAAAATATTGATAACTGAAAAAGCGATCTAACATTTATGATCGCTTTTTTCTTGCTTATAGCAACTATAAAATGGTATACTAAAATAAATAAAGGAGGAAAATATGGGAGCATGGGGAGCAGGTTTATATCAAGATGATGTAGCCTTAGATATAAAAGAACAGTATGTTGCATCACTAAGAGATGGAAAAGATAAAGAAGAAGCGTCTTTAGAAGTGATTGAGGTATGTATAGATTATTTTCAAGATGCAGATGATATGATTCCAGCCATATTAGCACTCGCTGATATGGAATGGAAATATGGAAAATTAATGCCAGATATTAAAGAATCTGCATTAAAATTGATTGAATCTGGAGCAGCTTTAAAACCTTTTGAAGATAATAAAAGGGAA
>JAETPN010000010.1 GCA_021771185.1 Bacillota bacterium
TACTTTCTTTCTTTTTTCTTGTCAAAGCGCACTTTTTCTATTTTTGACCAAAGAAAAGAACCAATTTCTTACATTGGTTCTAGACAAATTTCTTTTTCTGTTCCTTTTTTCTTTCACATTTATAAAATCTGTCTTTTTTACTATTTTTGTAACTTTATCCATATTTAACACCTTTTTCGACATTTATGTAAAGAAAAAAACAATTTATTACTTATACTAAATAACAAATTGTTAATATAAAAATAATCATAATAAATATAAACATAAATATTGATAAACAAATATTCTCAGTATCTATTTTTGGCACCTTTAATTTATCAGTATCAATATCTAATAAATCACAAAGATAATGAATTTTTTCTGATTCCATACTATACTACTCCTCAACTAAATGATAAATGATTCCTTTTTTCTTTTTTATAATTTCATACATATATATTCCACTTAAAACAAGACTCCCAAGAAAAGCAGCAATCATATCTTGCATCGTATCTCCTACCCCAGTTCCTTTAACGTGTTGCGCATTGGCACCAAAGAAACAATCACAAATATACTCAAAAAATTCCCAGAAACTTGCGATGGCAAGTGTAAAACAAATCATAAAAATTACATTAAAAATAAGATTTTTAGAACGGTATAAATGTAAATTTTTAAGTAAAATAAGGGCTGCTCCACTTGTTAAAATACCAGAGAAAGCATGAACAATTTTATCATAACCATATACACTATTATACCAACCCACAATGGATCCTAAAAAATGTCCAAAAAAAACAAAAATTAAGTAAATTATTTCAATATCTGGGGTTATATCAATATGAAAGACCTTCCTTAAAAAGGTAGGCAAAAACGCCGTAACAATGATAGATAATCGAATTAGGACTTCATAAATTTCACCTTTCATCATCGGTGAAATAGCATAACCAATACCTACAATACAAAGAAATACGATTAAAGCTCTACACACCCAACTTGTCTTTCTCATCTTTTTCCATCTCCACTTGATTAATTGATTCAAATCTTTTTGTAATTTTTTCTGTTGTCGTATGAATATCTTTCACATCACGACCCACCGTTTCAATACTACGTGATAATTTATCCCAACGATCTTTATAACGTTTAAATTCAGTATCTAAAAGTTGTAATTCCTGGTGAATAATAGAAGCATATTTATCGCGTTCCATATTTTTTATAATCATCTGAATCGTTGTTAGCGTACTAATTAATGTTGTTGGTGAAGTAATCCAAACACGTTTTTTATAGGCATACTCTAGTAAATCTGTGTGATAAGCATTAACCTCTGCGAAAATAGCTTCTGCAGGTAAAAACAGAATGGCTTGATCACTAGTAACACCTGGAATAATATACTTATTCGCAATCGCATCAATATGTTTTTTCATGTCATTCTTAAATAACTTTTCTGCACTACTACGCATACCTACACTATTTTTTCGATCAACCATTTCACGATAATTTTCTAAAGGAAATTTAGAATCAATCGCAATCGTTCCTAATGGTTCTGGTGCAAATAAAACACAATCCGCAATCGTTCCATTTTCAAAGCTATATTGAAGTTGATAAATTTGATGATTGTTTTCTCCAAAAACACTAGCCATGACATGATGAAGATTTACCTCACCAAAAATACCACGACTCTTTTTATCTGTTAATACACTTTGTAATGACACAATATCACTTGATAATGTATCTATTTTTTTCTGTGCCTCGTCGATTTTTGATAAACGCTCTAAAACAGAAGTAAACGTTTTATTCGTTTTTTCAAAATTAACATCTAAGCGTTCATTTACTTTATCATTAATTTGATTTAAACGATATTCGATACGTTCATTTAAAGCAAGAAAATCATCATTCATTCCCTTCGTTAAATCAGATTTAAAAACTCCTAAAGAACGAATCATTTCGGTTTCTAACTTTCCTAAACGTTCTGTAATATGTGACTCATTAATATTCTTTGATAATGAAATCACTGTAATAATTAAAATAACAACTAATAATCCAATAATAATATATGCCATTTTTTACTCTCCTATTCAATACTAAACTTTTTACTAACAATTTTTGATAAAATATAAACTACAACCAACATTAATCCTATTTTAATTAAAATCATAGGATCACCCAGGCTTTCCATGAAAGTTGTCCCAATAAATCCCCAAAAATAAACCATTGGTAATTTCCCTATCATAATTGCCAGTAAGAATTTCCTTGGATGTATTTTAGACAAACCACCAGCAATATTAACAGAAAATGCTGGAGTAAAAGGCATCGCCGTAATTAAAACCAATTGTGAAAAACGAATTTCAGTGATTCTTCTCATAAACTGTAAGATATGTCCATCTTCCTTTAAATGACGATAAAAATATGAACTAAAACCTTTTCGAAAAATATAAAAAGATAACATACATCCCATCACTGTAGAAATCCATGAAATAATAAAACCAAAAACATTTCCAAACATTAAAGTATTCATCGCAATAAAAAGGGCAAGTGGGAGAATGGGAACCATGGATTCTAAAATAATTAACCCTACGCCAAAAAAGACTCCTAAAAAAGGATTCGTATGAACTAAGAATTCTTGCATTGATACAATTAGTGTTCGAATCATCTCTTCCATAAATTCCTCCACACATCTATTATATATTGTACCATATTTCTGAGATTAAAATTCAAAAAAGACCTTTTTTATAAAAAAGTCTATAAATATTTCACTAAAAGATTAATGATGACTAATCCCCATATTCCAACAACCATTCCTGCTAGAAAAGAGAGTAAAGCATTTAAAGCAAATCCTAAGTTAGAACGTTGTTCTAATTTTTTTACTTTAATCATTTCATTGTTATATCCACCCTGTATATTAGCATCATAACGCCTACTCGTTGCACGTTTTTCAAGTTCTTCACGAATCGCATCATTATCCGGAGAATTAGGATTCATTTGTAAATGAAATAATAATTCATTTTCTGACATATGTTGAAAAGGATTAGATTTTTGAGAAGGCATTTCTTTTGGTGCCTCTACAACCTTAGGTGGTATCTGTTTCTTCCATGTATCATAAGCTTTTAAAATACTTTGAAACATTTGATTTAACTGATCTTGTTTTAGTTTAAATCCTTGTGCCTGTTTTTTTAGATACTGATAACTAGGTACATCACTTAAAAATAAATCAACATTTAATAAATCGTGCTTTAATTCATCCATCGTTTGATATTTATGAAAACTAGAAAGGGCTTTATTTTTATATAATAAAAGAACGATATCATTTACACTTTTCTGATACATACGATTTTGATTATCTTTTAAGTACATATACATTTCATTATCAACAACATGCATCGTCGTCATCTCGTATGTTTGTCCATTTAGATCAATGTTCATGATATCACCCCGATTCTATTGATATTATATCACGTTTTTTTTATTTTAACATAATTTTTAAAAAAATAAATGATGAATTAAATCATCACTTATTTTTTTTGATATAAAGTTGTTCATTTTCTACAAGTTTTACGTAATAAGTTCCTGTCTTCTTACATGTAAACAATAATTCATAAGTGGGATCAATAACCTCATCTGGCACTTCAGGATCTGGTTTTATTTCTTCATTTTTAAGCATAAGCTCTACCCACTGTCCGCCTATTTTTGATGCGACATAACCTGTAACTCCACGGCCTGTCGTAATCTTATACCATGTATATTCCGAAGATTTAACAGTTTCTAAAATCGTATATACTTCATTCATATAGACCATACCTAAAATATTTGAAGTGGTATTTGGTTCTTGTCGTATATTAATATTGTCGACAATAACTTTGAATTGATCTTTATCCTTTGATAATTCATTCGACTGCTTCTTATAAGTTGTTTTTATTTCTCCAGTCGCATAACTTCTTGGATTTAAAGGTGTTCCATCCTGGTTTCGAATTTCAAGGTGTACATGACTTCCATAAGTCTCATTACTTGTGGCTTTAGATGAAAGCACAAGGCCTGTATTTCCTTGATATCCTAAGATCGTTCCCTCATCCACAAAATCACCATTATGAACAAGTACCTGATCTAAATGAGCTAATCTAAATGTTAATAAAGTTCCCTCGTTTGTATACGTTTCAATCACGATCTGATTTCCACCTAACTCATCATAAGACATATCCACTTGCTTTCCAGTAATTGAGACACAATGATAAATATTTCCATCTTTCCAACGGGATTGATTGTTTAAGAATGTTTGATAATTAATCGAATCTTCATGAGATTTAAAACGATTAATTACTTGAATTACTTTTCCTTGACCATTCATTTTAACAATAGACTTATGATCCCCAGCATAATCTTCTGCATATTTATGACTTCCAAAATCTTGTGTAAGTACTCTAGTACTACCTAAATATATCATACATCATCCCTCACAATTTCATTTTCCTTGGATATGGTTACAACATCTGAAATACTTTTTGGTTTATAGGAAATTAGTGTTTGGTTTTTTAATGCTGTATAAATACTTGGAGCACCAATAAAACTAAATAAACCTGTCCACACGCTATCAATGATAGATAAATTATAAAAACTATATGCGAAAGGAATACCCAAAAGAAAAGCAAAAAGTAAATTCAAAAACCAGATTAAAGAACTTTTGTGAATTAATTTTAATGTTTTAAATTTTTGAATTAAAGCCATTAAAATTACACTGAAAACAACACTAACTGCTAACACATCCATCAAAGATGTTGGTAAAAATTCTTCCATAAATCACCTCACTTAATCCTTAGATATTGGAATACTATCAATTTGTTCCATAATATCATCAATTAATCCATTTCCGCCTAATTTCTTATATTCTTGATATAGATCCAAAATTGTTTGTCTTTGATACATACTAATTTGACGAGCTTGTTTTACACGATTATACTCTTCAATAATTCTTGTTTTTAATAATACACGAACTCCTGTAACACTGGTTTCAATTGTTTTATAGTAACGACCTAATCTATGAACAATATAACCAATAAACGCAATGACTAAACTAAATAGAAATTCGATCCAATATTTTACAATAAAATCCATAATACTCCTCCTAATATCTACTATGTTATATGTGAAACTTTCATTTCAATGTATTTAATATAACCAAATGAAATATAATTTATTGGTGATATCATGAAAAAAATAATCATTCTATTCATTACCATGTCTTTATTATTCGGAATTTTTTGGAGTTTAGGACGTGACAAAAAAATGGAACAAGAAATAGAAACAATCATTAAACAAGATCAACATATGGTTCTTAGTATTATCTATCCAAAAACAAAGAAACCAAAATTAGATCAAAAATTAAAAACGCAAATAGAACAAAGTTATGATGAGTTTATGAAAAACTATGTGATACCAGAGAAGAATGGTCATGCAGAATTAAATATTGACTATCAATATGACAAAGTAAATGATCGTTATCTAAGTATTATTTTAGATGAATTCATCAGTACCAATCATCTGGCGCATCCCATCACAAAAAAATATACTTATGTCTTTGATATGAAAGAAAATCGTTTTCTTACACTAGAAGATTTCATTGAAAAAAATGAGTTAAAAAAATTAGTAATTCGTCTACAAAAACAATTAATAAAGGAAAATCCTACTTGTATAAATGTAAAAGAATTGTCGACAAAAATTACACCAGAATACAAAAATTTTACAACCTTTACATTAGGTAAAGAAGATTTGACATTTTTCTTTCAACCTTATGAAATCGCTAGTGGATCTTGTGGAATCATTGAGACCAAAGTTCCATTAGATCAATTATCATTAAAAATAGATATTGAACTTGGAGAAGAAGAAAAAAAATTTGAGAAAGTGATAAAAGAAACATCTAAAATCATTAATCCAAACGAAAAAATGATTGCGATTACTTTTGACGATGGGCCAGGAAAGTATACCAAAGATATTCTATCTATTCTAAAAAAATATGACGCAAACGCAACCTTCTTTGTCTTAGGAAACAAAGTGGAAATTTATGATGAAAGTACACGCGAAATTATTAAACAGGGATCTGAAATTGGAAACCATTCTTATAATCATAAATGGCTCATCAAATTAGACAAAGAAGAATTCATCAATCAGGTCAATATGACACAAGACATTATCAAGCGAACTACTGGTTTTACACCTACTTTACTACGTCCAACCTATGGTAGTACCAATAACATCATAAGAAAAAATACCAATCTAGATATCGTTTTATGGAATGTTGATACCTTAGATTGGAAAATTAAAAAACCAAAAAAAATAGCCAATCGTGTGATTGGAAAGGTAAAAGATGGCGATATTATTCTGATGCATGATACACATAAACAAACGGTAGAAGCTTTAAAACTCATCTTACCAGAATTAAAAAAAGAAGGGTTTCAATTTGTGACTGTTAGTGAATTAAAAGAAGCAAAAATGATTAAAAAATTTAATGTTTCCGAATAAACAAACCGAAGAAGTAAAGTTACTTGATGGTCAATTAATTGCTTCTACCCTTTTTCTTCTTAATTTAATTATTGCGATGATTCTTTTATATAATCAAAAATTAAATGTTACCGAAAAAGAACCCTTATTTGATCAGGAAACCGCAACCAACATTGCCTTATGGAACAAAATATTTGCGATTATATTACTAGGATACTTTTTATATGTTAGTTATGTTACCTATGAAGATACGAAAGATACAGAAAGAGGAGAAGATTCCAGTATTCAACTCTTCTCCTCATCTCTTGTTTTCATTGCTTCCCTTTTAGGTCTTTATATTATTTTAAAAAACTATAATACCAGTAACATCCCATTTATTGAAATTGAAAATCCAGAAATTTAATCATTTTTAATAATCCACTCTTCATATCCACCTAAAATATTATAAACTTGATATCCATATTTTCTTAAATGTGCACATAATTTAGAACTTGTAATTCCTTTTTCACAATAAATATAATAAATCACATTTTTATCTAATAATGTACCAAAATTAGAAGCTAATTTACTATATGGTATATTTATTGAAAATGGAATATGATGATTATTATATTTTTCAATACTACGTAAATCAATAATCACCCCATCTGTTAAATGTTTCTGTAATTCATCAATGGTTATATTCATTCTAATCACCTATCTTAGTATATGCGAAAACAACCATTTTGCTATTAAAAAAAGAGGTTTAATCCTCTTCTTCACTAAAGAAATCATCAAAGAACTGATCATCTGTAACAAAATCATCATCTAAGAAAACAACACTTTCCACCACTGGTTTTCCTGTCTTTGGTAAAACCGTTGGTTCATTTACTTCATTTATAGGCGTTTGTTCTACTACACTTTCTTCTGATTCTAATTCCTGAATCTTTGAATCAATTTTTGCTAACAAATCATTCTTTGTTTTTTCATCCATTGAATTTACCAATGCTTCAAGGTCCTGTGGTTCTTGAAGTTTTTCTTCTTCTTGATCTTCCATATTAGATACTTCCTCAACAGATGGAATCTCCTCTTCTACCACAGGTATAGAATCGTTTTCTTCCTCTTCCTTCACCACTTCAGAAGGTTCAGAAACTTCTATATTCTCCTCCACTACAGGAGGAACATCTTCTGCTTCCAACGTTGGAGAAATAATAGCTTCCTTTACTTCTTCTTTTGAAACTTCATTTGCTTGCTCAGCCGCTAATTTTTCTTTCTCCTGACGTTCTTCTTCCTCTAACTCAGCAATTTTGGCATCAATACGTTTTAAGATATCATCTACATTCATTTCGCCATTTCCACCCATACCAGGCATTGGAAATGGTGGAGGTGTCATAGGTCTTTCCCTCATACGAGGAGACTGATCACCGAATATAGAACCAATTGGCATTCCACCTCCCGTTGGATTACCTCCCACAGGTGTACTTGAACTACCAAAAATTTCATTCATTTTTTCTTGACGTTTTTGATCTACATACTTCTTAATATCAAATACATGAAACTCTTTTCGCTCACGTTCTGGATATGGAGCGTCTTCATATTTCTTTCCCCATAAACCATCTTTAGCCATTTTAAAATATGGTGTTAATTTCGCTTTAAATGGCATCATACGAATACGTAAGACTATTACAGTCCATTGTGGTAAACGTTGTAAATCACTAACGGTTACTAACGGTGTACTAGCTGTTTTATCTTTTTCCTTAGATTTAACCTCTCCACACATCTTACTAATCTCTTCTAGTGCGGACATTTCACTACTAATTAAATAAATAATATTACCACAGTTACCCTTGATTGTTTCAGCCTGATCTTTACCATAAACATCGTTTAATTGAGCAAAGTTCTGAATAATAAAGCTAAAGCGAATATTACGACTTCGCGCGGCTGTAACCATCGTTGTAACATCCTTAAGTGGTGGCATATTAGCAAACTCATCCAAAATGAAATTAGTTTTATATGGCAATTTACCACCAGGACAATCCTGTGCCACATCGATTAATGTTTCATAACACTGTTTTAAGAAAATCGTTACCAATGGATGATATGTTGTCTTTTCATCCTGAATAACTAAGAATACCGCTGTTTTTTTACGACCAATATCTTTCATATCAAAATCACTATGAGAAAGCATTTCACTTAAATTTTCACGAGAGGCAAATAAATTAACCTTCTGTTTAAATACAGATAAAATACTTCCACGTGTTTCATTTGGTGCATTAATCGTACTTGAAGCCTTTACGTAAGCAGTTCCAGCCTTATTTTTATTTGAAAAATATTCTTTCGCATAGGTTGAAGCTGCACCACATTTATCATCACCATCGGTAACCATTAAGTTGATACTATTTAAGTTAATTTCATCCTCTTTCGCATCATCAAACAACGCAACAGATAACCCAGTAAAATAATCTGCTGAAGTATTTTCCCAGAATGGATCGGAATTATTACTATTTGAATCCTTAATAATATTTAATCCTAAATCTTCTAGAATTTCAACAGCCTTATCTGTATTTCCATTCTTATATAAATCATAAGGTAAAGCAAAAGGATTCCATGAATTACCTTTTAAAGGATTACGAAAGTTTAAAACAACAATCTTATAACCACGTTCACGAAGCATTTCGCCGTTTTTTTCGTAAATTTCACCTTTAGGGTCCGTAATAATCATCGATTCTCCAGCTTTTGCTAAAACACTAACCATAGGTTGAACCATCATTTGCGTTTTACCAGATCCCGTAGATCCAATGATTAAATTGTGATATTCTCCACTATCTACCCATAAATGTTTCCCATTATTATATAAAGGAATTCCGCCCTTTTCAAGAGACTCTGAACGAGGATCGACTTCCGTTAAAGCTTTTTTCATCTCTTTATCTGTAAGCCATCTAGAATATCCGCCTTTTTCCTTCTTACCAGAAACAATACCAATTCCCTTCTCACGATCAAAGAAATAAGATGATACACTAACCAGAATTCCAGCTAAAGCAAAGAAAAAGAAAGTAAGCGTCGCTGCAAGATAATCAGGTCCAAACGCTGGAAAAGGATTAAATCCCCATAAAGTATTCTCCCCAATAAAAGTTACGATATTTAAAATTCCTATAGCCACTAAATATAATAAGGCAACACAGAAAACACAAAATATTGTAATATCTTTGGGTTCTGCACGAAACTTTAATTTCATAATGGTATCCTCCTTAAATTTTATTTACCTTTTTTCTTTTAAGCACAACATATAAAATAAACATTGGTATTATTATACTACAAATTTAGAAAAAATGATTATAATTTATATTTTATTAACATTTTTATAGTGATATATAAAATACAATACAATCGCACCTAATATACATACTAAACCACCAATCAAAAATAATATCTTCTTATTTTTTTCTTTTTTCATATTATATGAGGTATCGATTTTTAAAAAAATACTCTTATCCTTAGTTTTAGAATTAATTTTCCAAGTATATATATAATCATTTTTATTTATTGAATCCGCATTGCTTTCTAAAACTTTAAATGGGGTTTTAATGTTAATATTCAAATTATCAATAATAATTTTGTCAGGGTCTTGTTCGTTATATGGATAAAAATCAGTAGCTGAAATAATTAATACCTTTTCTTCTTCTTTGATATCTAATTGTTTAAACCATTGTTGATAAACATATTTATTCTTCTCTTTATAATCATCAAGTGATTTAAAATTATTTGAAAATTGAATAGTTTGCCCTTCGTTTAATACAGCATAATTATAACCTAATTTATTTACTGTTTCGATATTTTCACGTATTACATTAGTAGTACGTTCTTCTAAACTAAGTGAAGGATCTTTATAAATCGAATTTCCTACATTCCCAAATGAATTATCACTAATAGAAAGATCTGAATTTATTGTAATATTATAATTTGCAGTACATCCAGTAATTAAAAATATAGAAATCAATGAAATGATTATTTTAATTTTTTTCATTTTATCCTCCTACGGTTCCGTTACAATCCACCATTTTTTTTGTGAGCGAGTTATTTCCGCCATGCTAAACGTCTGTTTTGTTCTGTTTCGACTACCTGGATCTGCCACTTGGATCCTATTGTCCTGCGTAATTCCTACTAACACTAAAAAATGTCCACCACTAGTAAAAATTCCAGGTCCCTGTAATGTAACGATCATCGATTTCCCAGAAGAAAGCGCATTAATAACTTGTTGTTGTCCCGCTTTATCCTGACTAATTTCCCCACTAACCTTCAATCCATAATGTTCACCTATCTCTTTAGCCATACTATGAGAACTTCCATTACTAGTACATAAACCATGAGAGCAAGCCCAATTCGTTACTTCAACAGGATCATGTTTCTTTCCAAGCATAGACGAAACAATAATAGCCATGGAAGATGGACCACATCCATGTGATTTAATAGTACCATAACTACCATACCGATAAGCTTCATAATCACCTTGATTATAATAAATAATAGGTTTATGATAAGATCCAGGAACCATCTGTAAAGAACCTGATATACAGTCATTCGTACCTTCAGCAATATCCCATTTTTCTAAATTATAAGTCTTAATGTAACCTAAAATTCTCTCTTCATAACCAGGACAATTGTAACAATAACCAGCACGTTGCATTGCATAGATTTGTTTTTCTGGCGTTTTTTGTTCAACCACTTTTTCTCTTTTATAAGTAGAACCATTAACTAAATTTCTAGAGTGGTCATATATGGAATTGTTAACAGAGGTATACTTACGCCAGTCGCCTGATGATGATGAATAATAATCGCCATTCCAATAATCATTTTTAGAACCATAAGCCTTCATTCCGAATAGGTTACTAGCCTTTTTAGCAATAGGAGATGTACCACAACCACTTTCTTCAATAGCCTGTGCTAAAGTGATAGAAGCAAAAATTTTTGTATTAGCATAATCTCCTTTTACAATAGGTCCCAATAATTCAACACACTGCTTTCTTGATAACCCCTGTAATTGTGATACGTTTAAAGTAGTAGAAGACTGAATCCCATTAAATTCACATTGAAGCTCAGCTTCATCTTCACCTAATAATTCTTCGTATAAACCCTTTTTCTGATAAGCAATTTCAATAAACTCATCAAATGATCTTTCTTTATCAACATCATTATCAGGAATGTCATAATCTAACGATTCTAATTTATCTTCAATAAAATTATCCTTTAACCATTCATTGAAATCTTCCTCAGATTTTAAGGAATTTTCATCAACCATTCCTTTCACTAAATCATGAACTTCATCACGTAATTGTCCATAATCATATCCCTCTTGACTAGGAACACAAGAGCTAAAATCCTCTTCACTAGCATTTTCCGGAAGATCGCAACTATAATCCTCATTTTCATCGATACCACTATCATAAAAAACGATAGATTGAATTAATCTTGTATCAATAATAATTCCTTTTTCTTTATAGGATTCATACTCATCCCTCAATTCTTTATGAAAGGATTCTTCATCCGTAGTCAATCCATGCCCAGAAACAAAGTTTTTGAATCTTTCAAAAGCTTCATCAGCAGTATCCACAACATCATTTACAGTATCACTAACTGTAGAGATAACTTTGTCCATAGCCATCATTGGAGTCATTAAAGCAATACACGCACAAAAGATAATTAATAAAACTATCATTATACTCCAGCATCCTGAAATCCAACTGGTAATCTTAAAAATAGATTGAATAAAATCTTGCTGTTGCATGTCACTATTTCTTTTAAACAAAGTTATCACCACCAATACTAACCTAACTAATTATTTATTATAGACCTCCACCAGATCCAAAAGAATCTAATTCTTGTTCTGTTGCAATAATATTAATACGCATTCTCCTGCTTCCACATACAAAGAGTGCTTCTCCTTGATTATAACGTTTAATACTATCTATTTCACTATCATTTAAATCAATAAGCCTTGATAAGTCTTCCACAGCCTGTTTCTTTAATCCCATAACTAAATAATAAGAAGCATTATCGAAAATAGCTTTACCTTGTGTAATAACACCAGGATCACTAAAATCACTAGGCTGTTGTGTAATAATGATTGTACCAGTATTATACTTACGGGCACGTCTTTGAATTTGTGCTAAGAAGTCTGCACCCAAAGTATTATTACCACTAATTAATACATGAGCTTCATCTACACATAAAATTGTATTTACATTTTTGTTTAATGTCATTCCCCATGCATACTTTAAAATATTAAAGAATAAAGCATTTCGAATATTAGTATCCGCATTCATAATTTCACGAATATTGAATACGACTAATTCGCTTTGTGGTTTAATTGTTGTATGACCATCAAAATAATATTTTAATTCTTTTACAATTGGACGTATTTTTAATTCTAATCGTTCCATAATATCACGTTCATGTGTTTTTTCACTCATTGATAATAATTTACCTTTAATTGTTGCATATACATCCTTGAACGTAGGATAATCTGTTGATTTAAATTTTGTAAAATCCGTATTAAAATCAATACCAAATCTTCGATATGTATCCAATACAATTTCACTAAATAAGGTAACTACATCCTCTTCTACATCTGGAGAATAATATTTTAAGAAAGCCTTTAATGTTTGAAGGGTCCTCGTTAAAACCGTATAACCTAATCCATTTTTAGCTTCATCTTCATCAGTATCTAATATAACTTCCAGTGGATTAATCATACCAAATTCTCCACCTTTACCAAGGTCTATAAAATCCCCCTGGTATAATCTCGTCATATCTTCAAGTTCTCCTTCTGGATCGATAACAATTACTTGACTATTATTTCTAAAATGACTACGTAATAATAATTTTGCGGCCGTTGATTTACCACTACCAGAAGTACCTAAAATAATCATATTGGCATTATTTCGATTATGTTCTTTTCGAATTTGATATAAAAATTGATTAAATAAAATAACACCCCCAGAAAAGTCTACCCCAAGGAGCGTAGATAATCCTGGATCTTTAATACTATCAAAGATAAATGGATACATCGCTGCCATCGTATTCGATGGAATTGGTGTACCAATGCGATCTTCAATATCTTGCTTTGGAAAGATCGGAATAATAGATTTTAATACCTTTTCCATTTCAAAGGAAAGAGGTACAGCTCGCATTTCCATCGCTTCCATATAACTTTTAACTTGTAACTTTTTACTAATTAATTGTTCCTGACTATCTGCAGTAATCATAACATGCATTTGAAAATCATAAATATGCGCCTGACTAGCGGCAAGCATACTAACAAAACTTTCCAATGATTCATAATCCTGACGAATACGTTCTTGAATCGTAACATCATTTTCTTCCTGATATCGTTGTTTTAAATCAGCAATTTCTTTATTGATCATCTTACTAATCGTACTAAAAGGAAGAGGAATATGTTTAATAACTAACTTGATTCCAGACATACTAGTTAAATCAGCTAAAAAACCAGGTCCAATATATTTTGGATAAGACACAACACTTAATATTGTTGCATACTTATCACTAATAATAAATTCATTTGCCTTAAATTCAAGCCCTTTAGGAGCAATTTGATTTTTTATATTCATTAGCTAGTCACCGTCCCAAATCCTGTCGTTTGTCCACCATTTAAGAAGTTATCTAAAATAATTCTTGCATCATCGTTCGTAATCTGAAATGCTGTCATTCCAGCACTCGCAAACTGATTGATTAGTGTACGAATTCTTTTTTGAATTAAATCCCCGTCACGATGTTTAAATAATAAGAAATACTCTGTATCAACAATATTGTTATTCATAAACATATTAGCCTTATTAATATCTTCCATAATTAATTTTCTCTTTACTGGAGATTGAACATTATTATATAAAAGCTCTAATTGAGATAAATAAACATGAATATCTACTGGACGGTCTGCCGCAACAATCCAAAATTCATAATCAATCATATTATACACATCTTTTAAACCATTAATAGTCCCATACATAGATCCCTGATCTAAAATGAAAATATTCTTTGGCATAATCTTAATTCCTGTTACTTTTTCGTTATTATCTAAAATAATAACTCCATTGGTAATACTTTTTACAGGTACAAAATTAACGTCTGTATACTTGCTTCTCATCGCTTTGTTCATTAGAATAACACCATCCTCTCCATATAAATTTTTGCCTTGTCGTATAAAATTCATAAATTGATTTTATTACCGTCAAAACATTATGATGATACGGAACTGGCATAACCAAAAGTCCAGTTAATAACCCTGGACTAATAGCAGCAATTGCTAACCATGTGTTATTAAGTTGAACAAACATAACAAATAACAATGATATTCCTAAACCAGTTCCAAATAAAATTAAATCAAACGACGTAAACAACCCAAAAATTAACATTGATTTTTTTGAGTTCGCTGGTATCAAATAATTTCCTTCCACTTTTTATTCCTCCTTTATTCTTTATTTCCTTTTTTTGTATTTATGATCTTTTCTTTTGCTTTAATTTCTTTCTTAAGTTTTTCATGTTCTGTATTATAGTAATTAACATTTTGCTCTAGATTAAAATATTCATCAAACAGAGCTTTGTCCATGATCTTTTGAACTTGATCTTCGTCCGTTCTATCTTTATTAAGATCATCTATATATTTCATATATTTTTCATAATCGGTTTTATACTCACTATATTTGTCAGTTTGAAATGCCAGATTTCCGTCGTTATCACGATAAAATCCGAGGTCAAAAGCTTCTGCTTTATATTGATTTGCATATTTAGTTTCTAAATCAATCATTGCTTCACGAGCACGAGTTTCACGAGTATCAAATTCTGCAGCTCTATTTGTTAACTTTTGAACATCCTCATCCATTTTTCCAACTCCAGAATATTTATTTTTATATCCTATCGCTGAATCAATTTTATCATTTAATCGTTGCCCAACATCATAACCAGCACTTATATATTGACTTCTTCTATAACGCGCATCATTGGAACCTTTTAATCCAGTCTTTACATTAGACCACATAGATCCCTTTCCACCACCTGTAAAACCTTTCATCATTGCTCTAGTTCCAGCAGTAGATCCAACTACAGTACCAGTAGTTCTCCCTATTTTCTTTAAGGAATGATACCAATTATCAGGTACTGATTCACCATTTTTATTTACATGTGTTCCATCTCCAAAAAAGGTTTTTTTCAATCCATCCTTTTTTATATTTTTATACAAATTTGCAGAATTGGCAAAAGTCCCTGCACCAAAACCTAAAGCTCCACCAACAACACCAGCAGCAAATGGAGAAGAATTAATTTTTTTCAGTGGATTAAGACTAAAGTCTCCAAGTTTAACCCCAAACAAATCACCAATTAACTTAGGTGCTTGTCCAGCAAATATTAATAATCCAATGATAATTAAAGCTTGTGCAAATAAATCAACATTTGGTACCTCTGTTGTAGTAATTTCACCATTTTTTATCGTATATGTATATAAGGTAAAGCCATTCTGAGTAATTAAACTAATAATAAAGATTACAAAATAAATTGCCAGTAAACGAAGAAATACTTCTAAATAGCTTGAAAAACATTCCTTTACCCATTTATTAAATACATCTTTTCCTTTATTTACATCAATATAACTTAAAACTGGAATTGGTGCGATTAATTGTAAAAACGCTAGTTTGACAGTACGAATACCAATATCCACACAAAAGGATAATAAAGTTAATAATACTATGATCCCTGCAATCGTTGAAAGTCCTGCCATATAATTATATATATATTGACCATCATCAGACTCATTATTTTTAATACCATTCCATCCTACTAAACCACTAATATTATTGTTATCACGAGCTTCTAAGTACTTTTTATAAGATTCAATCTCTTTATCTTCACCCTTAAATTCAGTTTCTATTTCTTTCTCAGTCATTGTTAGAACTGAAGTATCCTTTGGCGCCATAAAAGCGCTTAAAACACTAAATGCCATTTTCTTTCCAGCATTTTCATAGGTATCTACAAAAACTGTAGAATCAACATCTCCATAACTACCACCTAAGATAATATTAGCTAAAATATTCTCGTTTAATATAATTGTTTGTGCATAAAAAGCTATATTAAAAACGGTTGGAACTAGCACTAACAATACTAAACTAATGATAACACGTTGAACTAAATTTCCAAAACCACTTTTTGAATCAGTTATTTTATCAGGATCAACAAAATAATTAATTAAAGAAAAGGCCATTTTAAATAACATAAAAATTCCTATAATAATGTAAATTCGCTGAGTAAAAGTTTCTATTATCTCATTATTGATTAGGGCATAACTTGCAACATTAGTAAATGTATTATATACATTATCTATAAAGCCATAAATAATTACATCAAAAAATCCAATAATATTTCTGAGTAAATCGGACCAAAAATTTCCCATAAATTTTCACCTCTCTTTTTTATTTAAAACTCTGTAAACATGTATCAATAGCTTCCCCTGGTAAAAACCAATTTAATAAAGTATCTATAATAATAGGAAGCATGAAAAATAATACTACAATAATGACTCTTTTGGTAAACTTAGAACCTGCTTTCTTTATTGCAGACTCATCATCAGCAAAAACTGCTTTGGAGAAATCTAACATTCCCATCACTATTAACAATCCAACCAAAGTAAATTTTATAGTTCCATAAACATAACTATTTAAAAAAGTTAATAAACTTCCCCATAGCGCACAACCTTTTAAATCTGAATCTATTTCAATAGGTTTTACGTCTGGTGCATCATCTACATCTTGATCTATTTCATCTTTAACATCTAAAACAAATTTGTATTTTCCCTTGCTTGAATCTCTATACACAGTAAGTCGCTTAGTACTACTACCAATTGCCGCTAAATCAAGTGCTGCTCCTCCAGAACTTCCACTTACACTAATAGATTTTGGGCAACGTTTTGGTGAAAAAGAACCTTCAATTTTAGAAATAGGGGCATAAATTCCTTCACCCTTAAAACTAGACGATAAAACTGCTCCTGAACTTTGATCCAATTCTAAATCAACAGTCCATTTATTATCTTCATTTTTATACTTACATTTTCTTCCCTTAGTTGCATCATAAGTTTTTCCATTAATAACAATTTTATTTCCACGTTTGAATGTACTACTACCTAATTTTGCTTTTTCCAAGTCACCCTTATCATATTTAATCTGCTTATTCTTAAGATAATTTTCTAATCCCTTTTGATCCCAGGCAACATAAACTTTTTCATTATCATGATCCATATAATAATCAAGATCAGTATCTCCAGGACATATTGCTTTTAATGATTTTCCAGAGACGAAACTACTAGCTTTTAAATTAACATTTACCACTTGATATTGAGCTGCTGTTACATAATATTCCTTACATTCGTTTCCACTTCCACCAATGGTAGGATTACAATTTCCAGTAGTTTTTCTTTTAATATCAATTGTTTTAGGAAGATCTAATTTTCCCTTTTCTGTATATTGAACTTTAAATGCAACCTCATGATTCGTATGACCAATTTTAACTGAACCACCAAAATTACATATAGCAGATGAGTATTCTTCTGCAGAAACACCATCGATACTAATAAACATTCCAATAACAAATGTCATAATAAATAATATTAAAAATCTTTTCTTTGACATGTTTTCACTCCTTAAAAGATTATAATTTTTTATGATATCAAAATTTAGATAATATTATCAAAAATTATAATTCACCATAATATCATTATACCATAAAAAAAGTAATAATAAATAATTTATTATTACTTTTTATTTTTTAAATAGTTATTTTGCGGAGCATTTTTTTGAGCCATTTAGGAAACAATCAATACAATTATTAATACCTCCAGCTTTTAATTCATCTTCTGTATCTGAACTATTCAAAACACTAAAAGTTAATTGCACAATAGATACAACAAAGAATACTAAAACTGCCGCAATAATACGTTTAATAAATAATTGTTGTGCTTTTTTAATTTCATCTTCCTTAGAAGCCATGACAGCTTTTCCTAAATCCATCATACCAAAAATAACTAATCCAATTGGCACTGCAATTTTAATCAAAAGAACCGCTGTATGAACCACATTTGGTAAAATCGTTGGAATTTGAATACCATTCATACATGAAACGTATCCAGCTGCTAAAACTTGTAACATAAAAATTACCTCCCTTAATAAGAACATTATACTTGATTTAGCCAATATTTGTCAACAATTACTTGAAAAAGTAAATGAAAATAACTATTTTTATTTCATGATTGTCAATTTATTGTCAAAAAATAGTTTATCATCAATCTATTTGTAAATATCTCTTAAATTATTATATGTTTTTGTTACTAATCTATGAAAAAAAGTAACATCTTGTTACTTTCCAAAAATACCTAGTAAACTATTTTTTTTGTTTGCTACACCATCTACTGCTTGACGTTCAAATCCCATTTTCTGTAAAAATGCATTTACAACCTGAACATCTTTTTCTCTCTCATTTAATGGTGGCATATTAAAGAAAATATTTAATTTTGATTCAAATTCAAAATCCAATACATCTTTTGAACTTAATAAACTTTGATTAAGAATTACTTTTTTACCAGCAAGGGTATTAATTAAACTTGGATTACTAAGCATTAATTTATTTAACTTAATCACAGATGGTTCAATTAAATAAACAACATCAGTACAAGCATTTACTGCAGATTTAGAATCATTAACATCGACTAATAATACTTCTTTATCCATATGATTGTTAATAATACTTGTGACATTACTATCATCCGCATTAAATACATCTTTTTCTTTAAAATACATAAAATCTCTTTTATTAACTTCTACAATACCTACAGAGTAGTTCTTTTCTAAATGTTTTTTCATCATATAAAGTAATGTTGTTGCACCTGAGTTACCAGTAACGTTTTTAACACCAATAACTCTTGTCATTTGCATTGCTGTAGACATAGGTGTCCCCATAGAAGCACGGTTCATATTTATATTCGCCGTTGGGGTAACTTGTGTCATCGCATCCAATTGTTGATACTGCGCAACATCACGATAACTATTTGGATTGTTATATAAGTACATAATTCCATCTAAATTTCTCGTAAAATTATAAATTCCCATTGAAATTAATTTTGATAAATATATAGGAGAACTACTTTCTGGAGAATCATCTAATAACAATATAACCTTACTCATATCTAATGATATTGATAATTTTTGTAAATTACGAATATCTTGATAATTTTTAATCGCTGTAATATCTAAAATCATACGTTGATAAAAGAAATTTTGAAATTGATCAACAATTTCATCTGCTTCATATTCACCATTTAAGGATTTAATTACATCAATTTGTAAACTTTCCAGCATTGACTGGTATTTATTTGCTACAATAACATTCACAGCTAACCCCTCCTATTCTATCCATTATATTTGACTTCTTTAAAATATGTTCTTGTTTGTCCTTTAACAGGAAATTCTAAATTTTGTCCAATTAATGGAATATCAAAATACATATACGTAATAACTGTATAATAATTTCCACGATGTGGTAAATTTCCTTTTTGATCTTCTACTCTTTGATGTTTATAAATACAGTAATGATAATTACTATATTGATTCATTAATGTTCCACCACTCGAACCATCCATATATTCGGTATCACATTTGTTTTGTTGGTTTTTATTTAAACGATATCCTACCGTTATTAAATTTGTATCAATTTCCTTGCTCACTTGTTCAGGTAAGTCCCCATTAGTTTTATCCAGTTGATCTGAATATTTTTCCACAATATCCAAAATTGTATTCTTGACTTTAGAAGCCTTTGAATAAGCAGAAGAAGTAGCGAATAATGCAATAAATAAAATAACAAAAACAATAATAAACCCAAAAACAAAGGTATTTCCTACGGCCTCTCTCATAACATATCTCCTTACTTATTTTCGTCTATCTGGTGTATTTTGACTATCCGTAAATTTATAAATTCGATTGCTTTTTCCATGGATTGGAAAACTTAAATTTCCAACAATTGGAAGATCAAGATAAATATAAGTTGTTACACCATATTTATAATAACGTTCATTGTTATCATACCCCATATAGTAAATACAATATTGATATTCACTACCAGTATCTAATGAAGTTGCTTTTTCACTCCCAGGACGTTTTCCACAACTAAAGCTACTATTTTTACGACGATATCCTAAAATCGCTAAGGCATTATCTGCTTCCATTCTGGATCCAGTATTCCAACCTTCATATTTTTCAATCGCACCAATAACACGACTATTAATTTTAAAGGCTTTATTATAACTAACCATACCAGCCATAAATCCAAAAGTAATAATAATATAAATAATTATAAAGTTGTATAACGCTATACTACCAATACTTTCTCTCATAATACACCTCTTATCTTATTCTTTATTTACCTTTCAAATATAATCTAGCGTAGATTACACTTGAAAGATAAACAAAATTGTTTATCTATTTAATAATTACTTAATTGATTACATTTTCCATCAACCCAAGTACCACCGCTATTTAGGCAATCTGCCTTATCACTAGTACTTTTCATCATATTTGAAATAATTGGTGTCGCAATCGCAACAATAACACCAATAATAATGATTGTAACTACAGTCATATTCGCTTCTCCAGCTGCTTCTTTCATCAGTAATCACCTACCTTCATTTATTATCCTATAATTTTATTATACCACATACTTTTTTCTTTAATCAACAATTAAACCATCATCATACGTGTAATTGACAATAGTAGGAGGAGAATAATTCCTCCACCTGTACAAACTAACATAGCCATGGTTTTATTTTCCATCTTTTCAAGGCGGCTTTTGTATTTTTGTTCACGTGCTTTATTCTGTAATGTTGATACTGTTTTTGAAAACATCATTAATTGTTCTTGTTTGTTTTCTTGTGAACCTAAACTTAAACGATATAATAAACGCATCATACGCATAGAATCACGTACAGGATATTCTTTAGCAAAATCCATATATGGATCTACGGTCATATCCCCAGCTTCAATTTTTTCAATTAATTTTTGTAACCCTGGTTTAAAGATTTCAGGAGCAGTATCAATACTTCTTGAAATAGCTACTGGTACTGTATAGTGTTGGATTAAGATTTCCAAACTCTTTAAGTAATAAGGTAACATTAAATTAATTCGATATAAATTTTTCTTATATAATCCTTTTAGTTGAATATAAGGCATTTTAAATACTGCAAATGCAATTCCTACAGCAACTAAAGCACTAATAAAGAAATTATTAATATTTGCATTTGTAAGAAGTAAGATTAAGAACACTACTAAAGTAATAATCGCATTAGAAACACGTTTTTTAAAGAAAGATTCCACATCAATTTGTGTTTCTGAACCATATTTTACAGCAAGTAGGAATTTGTAATCTTCTTCCATCAAAAAATGTAAGAAAGGTGCTGTATCACCAATAAATTTATGTGCATCAATAATATTAATATAATTAAGAACGAAAACTGTAATTACAGTAACTAAAATAAACATAATTTCTGTTGACATTATTCCGCCCCCACATCTTCATTATAATATTTTTCACCACTAAGTAAAAAATATGTATTAACGATGATAATGACATGTAACAACAATTGAACATACCATTCATCCAACATTTGAATATACGTTTCTACTCCTAACAAAAATTGAATTAGCATGACCATTAAATATAGAACAATTCCAAATTGTAAGAATTTTTTATGGAATTGTGCACGGTCTAAACGGTCACGATACACATTTTCTACTAGCATATCAATATCTAGTGACATATTTTCTAAAGCTGCACCAGCATCTTTAGAACCTTCACTTGTTATCTGATAAAATAATTGATGCATATTTTTAACAATATAATAATCATATTTTGTATTCATGTAATTAATAGATTGATCAATGGTACCATTTTGATATGCCAAATCAATCATCATTTTTACATCACTTAGTACAGGCTCTTCTAATACACCTGATTCATAAACACCCTCAAGGGCTTTTACAAATGATTGTGTTGTTGCAAACTCCATAATAGTATTTGTTGTATATACTTGAATTTGTTCAAAAATATATTCACTATAAATACGATTACAACGTAAATACGTTAAATAAGGAATAACAACAATTGAAATTACAGCATATAGTAGCGATAATAGTACGTTATAGAAATATAAATACGTAATAATAAATGATCCAGCTGCAAATACAACAATTTGGATTACATACTGTTTTGTTGTATATTCTTGTCCTAATTCTTTTACTTTCTCCCTGATATTTTTAAAAGAATAAGGTGCATACTTATCATAAATGACATTCGCTTGATTTGAAATGTATTTATATACATTTTCACCATTATAATTTCTATAAATTACAATAAATACTACAATTAGTGTAATTAATAAGAATATAACAAAAGTCATCATTTCTTTTCACCCTCCTATTCAAATTTATTTGGATTGATACGAAAACTTACTTTGGGTCCCTCGATTGGTGTATTAGATGGTGTTGGACTTGAAGTTGAAGGTTGAACAGGTGCTACATTTCCCACTGTTGGTGGCGTTTGAACATATCCAGGTTGTCCCATCATAGGATTTACCATATGCACAGGTTGTTGTGTTGGTTGTGATACTACAGTTGGTGTAACACTTCCACCATGTTCAAATTCCTCACGCACTCGTTTCATTTCCTCTGTTTCTTGTACAACTTCATCATTTAATAAGTTTTCATTATTCAAGAAAATTTCCCCACTTTTAATTAAATCCTTTGGTAAAACAACACCTTGTCCTTCCAAATAATCCTTTAAATATTTTGTAGGTTCATTTCGAATAACTCTACCTTCCATTGTTTTTCTATAAATTGTATTTTCTTTTGCTTCATTATTTTCAGTAACATAAAACTCAACAACTTCCGCAATCTCACGTCTAAAACTTTGTGTTTTTTTATCTTGATATCCACGAACATAAACACCAATTTGGATATAACGATAAATGGATTTTAAAAATTGATCCATATCTTGCGTTGTTTCCATCAAACTGTACATACGACTTGGAATCGCTGCTGCCTTATCAGCATGAATTGTTGATAAAATATAATGTCCTGAAGAAATAGAGTTACGAGCTGCTGTAACAGCTTCTGCACTACGAATTTCGGAAAGTAAAATCCACTTTGGATTTTGTCTCATACAAGTAACAAGTACTTCTGAATAAGAAGCAATGTTATTTGTTTTCATCGCAACAATATCACGATGAGGGAAAATACGATCCAAATGAAGTTCGAGTGTATCCTCTATTGTAATTAATTTTTCATTTTCTTTGGTATGAGCCGCTAAATACTTAACAAACTCTGTTTTACCACTACCAGTTTCTCCACTGACAATAATATTACAATGACCTTCCACACATTTCATTAAGAAATCATGGATATCTAATTCAATATAATTGTCTGCAAGAATTTTATCTTTCTCTAAACGAATTTTTGCTGGTGTTTTACGAATAACACAAGCAATACCATTACTAGCAATGGAATCATGAACAAAGTTCAAACGAAGTTCCGCACTTTCAGCATCCAGGAAAGGATGGGCCATATTAAATGATTTACCCATCGCATTCGAACACTGAAAGGCTAACTTTTCCATAAAAGGATCATTTACAGCATTATTTTCTGTTCTAAAAATACCTTTTGTTAATGTTTTTAAATGAAGTTGTCCATGATTACTATAAGAAATATCTGTAACATTATCATCTTCAAGATAAACTTTTAAAGGACCAAAATCAATCTGATCTAAGAAATTTCCACTCATTATCTAGTTCCTGTATTTGTATTTGGTGTTGTGTTATTGTTTGTTGTATTATTATTGTTTTGTGCTGGTGTATTATCTTTTTTCTCTTCTTGAATTGTTACAGTATTTGCGTTAATAAAATCTTTCAAATATTCAGTTGATACTTGTGTTGAACCACTTGTATCTACCTTACCACCATGTGGAACTGGGAATAATTCAACAGAGAAATCATTCATATAACTTGCTTTACGAAGTAAGATATTAATTTCATCTTTTACACCAAAGATTAAGAAGGCTGGAACACGTTCTTCATCGGTATTTTCAAAAACATGTTTACCATTAGAATCTTTTACTGCTAACACTTCGATGTTTTCAACAAGTTTACCAACCATAACTTGTCCATCTTCATTTTCAGCTTTCATGTAAATATCAATTTTATTACCAGGATAAATAGAGTTACCATAGGTACTTGCCATCGTTACTGGGAAGTTATAAGGAACTTCATTTTTTCCTACTTTAACAAATGCTGCATCAGGAAGTTCACCCGCTGTTGTAAGAAGTGCGCTATAGAACATACTTCCCTTTGGAATCACACTATTAACATTAGAATATTTTCCAATAATCATATCTCTATTACGAACAACTTCTGTATTTTGTAAAGCCTTTGCTGCAACATCCATAGTTGTTACCATTTCCTCAGTAATTAATGTACGTGGTTGAATGGTTGCTGCTGCAACAGGAACACGCACAGGTGTTACCGCATTTTTAATTGTTGTAGAATAACCAAAATAAAGGATTAATAAAACTAACACTACCCCTAAAATGGTTACCGTATTTTTGTTTTTAAAGAATCTATTTAAAGTAATAGATAAACTATTCATAAAATTTCACCCTTTCTTATTTCTAATATGGAATTTCCAAAATAGCATCTAATCTATTCCATATATTAAAATCCATTGTTTCTCCCTTAGGAGTAAGCATTGATAAGATTGCCGAAGTATGCTTTGATTTAACACGAATACTAACCTTAGGAGGATGTTCGTGAACATCAAAAATTTCAATTTCATACTCTTGTGCAAAAGAGGCATCTTCAGCAAAACGACGAATAAAGTTTTCCACAAATTTTTCACGATCAATTCGAATATTTCCAGTACTTGTATAAGTAGCTAGATCAAATGCATCAATCATAGCCGCCTCCGTCGTTTCTTTTAATAAATTATAATTATGTTCATCTGTATTTGTAAGTGTATGGAAGAGGTTAATTAACAGAATCGTAACAACACCTAAAATTACTACAAATACCGCCCAATAGGATTCCTTCACGATTAATCACCCCTATCCACCGAAATACCGGCACAATCATACCAATTACCAGTACCACATCCAGTAGCGTATTGTTTTACAAAATCACTACGACATTGACGTCCGTTTTTATTACACTTCAATTTAAAGTCATCATATGAATTTGTCTTATTATAAGATCGAACAGTTCGTATTGTTTTAGAATCCATTTTAATTGTATACATTGGATCCATATTGTAAATTGCATACTCTTTTACCCCACGATTATTTGTAATATATGTATCTACATAATAATCACGGTCATATTTTTTTCCTCGATATGCCCAATTTGAATAATAATACCAATTATTATTTGACCAAATACGATTTTGTTTTTCAGCACCAGGGAAAGCTTCATTATTAATTAATGAAATAGGTCGATAAATTAAGATGTTCCCACCGTAACAAGCTTCCGCCATACATTCTCCTGGACTTTTTTGATTTTGCTGAATACATGATCGATAATTTTGTGTCATTGAACTATTATGACATACTCCATTCACACAATCCTGTGGACAATAAGGTTCTCCACTACAATATTTTTGATATAAACTATTTCTTTCATCAATCGAATAAGAAGGTTCAGTTAAAATCATAGAACAACATTTGTTTTTAACTGCAACATCCGGATTTTTTAAATCGTCTGGATATACACAACTGTTTCCAGTTGATTCACCACATCTAGGAACATTTTTAACAAGTGCTTTATACTGTTCACTATCTCGTCCCCATAAATTTTCCATCACTTCACAACAATCTTCACCATTCGGACCTGAGGTTGAAGTTAAGAAATGATTTGCCTCATTAATATCACATTTGTTTTGTACAGTTGTATTTGTTGGTGTATATTTACAAGTATACATTCCTGATTTTAATTCAAACTTACCAGAAACTGTAGATAAATTGCTATAGCCAATACTTAAATCATATTTTTCCCCAACTTTTGCCTTTTCACTAACTAAAAGCTTAGAATAACCAGTATCCGTAACTTTAGTATTTTCTCTTTTACCTGAAGCACTAATTTCCGCTTTTGGTTTATAATCTTCTAATAAATCCCCAGTTTTCTTATCCGCATATTGATATAAACCATCAGGTAATACATAACGTAAATTTGTTGAAACAGTCATCACTTTATTAGCAAGACCATCTGCAATATTATTTAATAATGATACTGCATTGTCAACGGTTAATCCCTTAGTATTAACATTGCATCCATTACAATTTTTATTATATGTAGAATTCTTTTTATCTAATTTTAAAGTTTTAGGTCCGATTGTTTTAACACCGTTATTGTAACTTATCGTTAAACTCGGATTTAATGAATTAATATATTTTTCGTATCCTAGTTTGTCTAATGAACTTGCTAAAGAACACTCTTTTAAAGCATTAACTAATTCCTGTTTTGTATTAGCATTTCCTTTATTAAACGCATTTAACCATTCTTGTTGTCTAAAGCGAATCTTACAAGTTCGACTTGTTTCTACTGTAGCCGTGTAATCTTTATTAATACTTGGCCAAACAAAGGTACCTCCAACATTAACAGGTAATTTATAATCTCCAGGAAATTTACCAACAATATCCTCAATACAATAAACTTCACAGTATTTTGAACCAATGGCCCCTACTTTATACTTACTACGTACAGATTGCCTTGCACTATAATCATATTTACTAGCATTCTTACCACTGACGCCTTGATATAAACATGTAAATTTATCATTTGTAGTTGCTTTATTAGAAACATCAGTAAGAACCACGCTTTCAGAATTACCACACGCATTCTGTACAGAATTTGTTTTAACTTCACAGGCACCACATATTGGATATTTTTTTGTAACTTCTTCTTGTCCATAAGTAGCAATAGCCCAATCACAACAAGTTGAAGTCATATCATTAGATTTATAATCTTGATCATCGCTTCCATCAACCACATGAAAATGTTCTGGGTTATTGTAATCACAACATGTAACAGCATCATCTACCCATAATACACCAATTGCTAAACCAGTCTCATTTGGTAATTTAGCTACTACATCAGACTTAGAGGCCTTACTTAAACCAACCAACGGCTTTCCTATTGTAATAGCTGGAATAAATAAATCACGAAAAATTGGTTTTAAATTATATGTTGTACTATAAGAAATCAATTCCGTTACAGTTCCTATTTTCCCAGTTGATGTTCCAGCTTTGTGAACCTCTAAAATAGGTTCATAAGTAACATAATGATTTTTATTACATCCTTGTGTTTTTACATCATAATTTAAATACTTTTTCAGAAAACTTTGAACATTTGCATCATATTTTTGGGCTGTAAATTGTTCAAAAAAACGATGTGCAGAACCAGATGTATTATTAGTATATCCCCACAACCCAGTAATTTTTCGTGAACATTTATTTCCACACATTTCATAAATACGATTAAAAGTATATACATTAGCCGTAGTCTTTTTCCATGATGATGCTTTACCTTCAATAACATATTCCTGTCTTGTTAATTTGGATGATTTCATATTATAAGTATTTCTTTTTTTATATAAAGCATCCGCTAAAAAGTCCACACTTTTTGTTCCAGCTATACGTTTACCATTTACATCTACAACACTCATACGTAAACCATAATAGCCATAATTATTTAAGTCATCAGCATCATCGTAAGTAACAGCCCATTCACCTTTACCAACATCATGCCCGCCATCATAATCACCAGCGTTGTTCCCCTCGTGATTATAACCAGCAAAAGCCTCAGTTAACGAGATACTAAAAGACAAGAAAATTGCTAATATTAAAAACATTGTTTTTTTCTTCATAATCCACCTACCTTAAAATCCAAAAGAATCTCTCTTACGCCTTACATAAATAACATAACCAATACCTAAAACACCTAAACCAATAAACACATAGTAATATTCTTTAATAAAAGCTAGCATCGAGTTTTCTTTTTGTTTCTTTTGTACTTGTTTCTCTGGTTGATTTAAACTTGCTTTGTAAGCTGTAATTTCTTTTACAAATTCATCACGTGTCAAAGAGTGTTTTAACCATTTATTACACAATTTATAGTCTTCTATTCCTTTACATAAATCGTCTTTATAATAAGGGTTATATGCAGGAAGTGTCACGTAATAAATATTTAGAGACTCTTCACTACAATTTTCTTTATCAGCGTATACTTCAAAACGATATGTTTGATCTGAAGCATACCCAGATAGTGTAATCTGATGAGGAATGTTTCTAGAAGTATCATAGCGATATTCATTTCCAGTTTTCGGATCAATCACAACTAAATTTGGATAAATATTACTAATCGTTATATCAAAAGTCACTTTGTTTCCCTGTTCAATAGGAACATAACTTGTACTAATATTACTTGCTAATTTTTTTAATTTTGCTTTTGTTGAAAAATCACATTCTTCTGCAGATCCATGAACTGGTATTATAACTAATAAGAATAAAAACATAATAAGTTTTACATATCGTTTCATTACACTACCCTCCATTATAGTATTATAACACATTTCTAGAATTTTCTATGGTTATTTTTGAATTTTTTTACATTATTTCAACTTATATGAGACAATTTGATTACGAATTTGAAATTCTAAAGTAATTTGTGTTGCCTGTTTTAGTTCATTTTTTACTTCCATATAAACATTATTTGTATTAGGATTATTTACAACTTTTTTAATCGTTGGGCGAAGTGTACGATCTTTTGTATCATCTTTTAAACGATATTTTATAACGCCAAATGTAGATAAAATATCATTATTGTTGGTAATATTATCATTCGTATAACTTTCGTTAAAAGTAGTTTTTAAGAAAATACGCATTAAGGTTTCATCATAATTTTGATCTAAAGTTGGACGAATATTATCAACTGAATCATAACATTCTTTCTTTTCTACACAAAATTGATAATTTATTTGAAATAAATCATTGATTTCAAAATTTGAAACCTTTATACTTGATCCAGCAAGTAATCCTTCTTTTAAATAAAACTTTTTACCTAAAGTTACTTCTGTTGTTTCTTTTTGATCTAAGTTTATTGGCTTAATTCTAACTTTGGTACTTTTACCACCTGTATTATTTACATAACGATAATACATTTTTTTATAAATTAAATGATTCGGAATTTCATAAATTGCCGTATATACCTCTTCATCTGTTGTAATATCATAATTTTCATAAGGTGTTCCTAAATCAAAAGAAACATCATTATATTTATTGGTTGGATGAAAAGAAATACCATCCACATTTAATTCCATACGTGCATTTTGTAATTTCGATGTATTTTGATAATTATTTTTTACACGAAATTTAAGAATAACCAAGGTATATTGATCACTTACTTTATTAGATAAATAATTATATTTTGTCGTATAACTATTCGTTACATTCATTGTAAAATTATTGACTGTGAAATAACGGTTTTGCTTCATGATTTTCGATTGATCACGATGAAGTAAATACATACTACCTACAACAAATCCCACAATAACTGCACAAACAATATGAATGATGAATTTATTTTCGATATACACATACTTCATATGACGCAATTTACGGCGTAATTTACGCATATAACGATCGGTATCGACCTCAACATCTACTTCAAATTCTTCGTTATCTGTTTCTTCAATACTGATTTCTTTCATATCACGAGCAAAATCAAATTTTTTTACATCAAACCCAGTCGAACGAACAAAAGTTAAACATAAACTGATAAACTCCAAAAAGATCATCGCTGTAAATGCATCTTTTAATAACTTCACAATACGAATATCCACAATTTCGATTTCCATGGTTCCAATCGTATTACGTGAAAGTATAAATACAATCAATATATAAATATAAACAGCAGTGTTAAAGATATAAAAAACAATGGGTTTTTCTTTTTGTTTCATTAAAATCAAAACAACGGCAGCCATTACTATCGATACAATAACACCTAAATACATGAATGGATGAAATAAACGTTCTGTAATAGCTTGTCCCACAACACTCGTATTATTTAAAATATAATCATTTAAAAAAGAAAGAATTCCAGTTGACTTATAAATCAAATAAAATGTAATAACAGTAATAATAATATGAATTAGTTTAAAATATTTAATCAAAAAAGCATATGGTTTTCTAAGTATCACAATATCACCCTATTCTACTATTAATAGTATAACTTAAAACAGACCAAATTAAAAGAAAAAAATTATATTTTAATCATAAATTTCGATATAAAAATAATATCCACATGATATAATACAGTTGGTGATACCATGAAACGAAAATATATAATTATCCTAGTAAGCATTCTTTGTACTTTTCTTTTAATATTCGGTAGTATTAAACTGTATCACTACCTAAGAATTAAATTCGCGAAAATTGAAGTTGCATTAGTAGATGATTTAACATTAGAGTTTAATGAAGAAAAAAAACTATCTTCTTATATTAAAAGTATGAATGGAAAATTAATAGAAGATAAAACAATTAAATCAACAAAATTAGGAAAGAAAAAAATAAAATTTTATTTTATAAACGATCAAAATATCAAAGTTTCTTATACATTCTACATTGATATTGTAGATACCACTGCCCCACTTATTTGGTTAGGAAATAAATATAACATTAAAAAAGGAACAGATATTGATTTAACAAAGAAAATTTTATGTGGTGATATTGTTGATAATAAACCTGATTGTGTTATTGAAGGAGAGTATAATTTAAACGAGGTTGGAAACTACCAATTAACTTTTAAAGCAACAGATAAAAGCGGAAATGTAGAAAAACAACCATTCACACTTAATGTCTATGAACCATCAGAAAATAAACCAACAACTGAAACGCCTATAGAGGAAGTACGTACTAATTTTTCTGATGTTGTTACAACTTATAAAAATGAAAATACAAAAATTGGAATAGATGTATCTAAGTGGCAAAAAGATATTGACTTTTCTAAATTAAAAGAACAAGGTGTCGAATTTATAATGATCCGCGTTGGTGGAACCTTAGGAAGTGATGGAGAATATTTCTTAGATACAAAATTTGAAGAAAATATTAAAAAGGCAAATAAATACGGAATTGATGTAGGAATCTATTTTTATTCTTATGCGAATTCCACTGCAAAAGCAAAAAAAGATGCCAAATGGGTCTTAAAACAAATTAAAAATTACAAAGTAGATTTGCCAATAGCCTTTGACTGGGAAGAATGGTCTAGTTTTAATGAATATAACTTAAGTTTCTTTGATTTAACAAGTATTGCAGATACATTCTTAGATGAAATAGAAAAATCCGGTTACAAAGGAATGCTTTACAGTAGTAAAACTTATTTAGATAATATTTGGTTACCAACGAAACATGATATATGGTTAGCTCATTATACAGATAAAACAACTTATCAAGGAAAGTTTAAAATGTGGCAACTATGTGAAAATGGTAAAGTAGATGGTATTAATACACATGTTGATATTGATATTATGTATAAATAAAAAGTTATTCCAATACACTGGAATAACTTTTTTTGTTAAAAAATAAACTTTATAAATAATTTAAATATTTGATATACAAAAAGAGATGACAATAACATCACCCCTTTTCACAATATTCCCATAAACCAAGTTTTCCCTTAACATCTTTAATAGAACATTTTTTAATCAATTTAATCTTCCAAGCATAACCCCCAACTTCTATATGACCATAAAGTTTTTTATTTTCATGCTTTAAATACACTAAAAATTCTTCTGTAATAGGGATACAATCTAACAATTCAACAAGACATATCACTTCACTTTTAGGATAAGTAAAGTTAAAAGAATCAAATCTTTTCATTGCTTCCCTATCAATCCCCATCCCTGCATGAATCATAATAGGCCCACGATAATTGGTTTTCCATGTCCTTATTTCATATTGTTTTATTCCTTCACCAATTATTGTAGCCCATGGTTGTTTTAGCGTTAATATCTTCATATAAATCTCACCTTTATATAAATTATACAACAACTTACTATTTATTCAAACAATATAAAAACGACTCTTTTAGTCGTTCTATCATTCTAATGTAAATTTCAACTATATTTTATTGTTTTTTGAAATAGTCCCATCAGAATTCACACTGTAATTTTTTTTAAAAATGGCATTGACACTTATCAACTCATAGATAGCCGAACCCATTTGTCCTATTGCTGTACAAAAAGGTGTTTTTAAAAAAGATAAAAAAGTTCTTATACTAGATGAAACTATTTTATTTGTCGTTATTCCTATAGAAGACCACTCTAACTGTAAATAACAAGTTTTTATTTTATATATTGGATAAATAATAAAATCAAGTACATGTATTCCTAGGAAAATCAATGTGATAGTTACATCGACATTATATACTCTAAATAATGTTAAAAATAAAATCAAACTTGATAACAACAATCCAACAATTAATTTATATGCATTATTCTTATGTTCTTTATAATTAAAATTGTTTTTACTAATATCTATTTGAGCAACCGTTTTGATCGCTGCTAAAGTATCCCATTGCGTATCTGTTATTAATGTTGCAAAATTAAGTGCCACAATATATTTTTCTCCAAAGTCAACTGTATTTGATATTCCAAATAAATATATTATAAAAAATAACAAGCTATTAAATATATCAGCTGAATTATACTTAATAAAATTTAAAACACTACATTTCAATTGAAACTTTCGATATTGTTTTACAGTGACATATAAAACATAAATAAAAATAGATAACAAAGTTGTAATTACAATCATCATTTTCTCTTTAAATATTAAAGACGTTACTATCAAAATAATCAAATTTAATATATTTAACGTTAAGCAATACTTATTAGCAAGTTTTTCCTTATCCTCAAAATATAATTTTTCTAAAGAGAATTGAAAAACTAATTGAATATATAATTGTATTACAGAATATAGAGCAAATTCTTTATATGTGAATACATCCATATTCATAAATTTTATATATGATTCTATGTTTAAGGCAATAAATCCAAAGATCAAAAATCCTATAATTATTCCTAATGTCATACCACTTAATACTGCATTACTATTTTTATCTTTTTCTTTACTAAGATTTGCACCTGTACCAAAGATCGCTGACATCATTGCCCAAATAAATTGTAATGGATATGTTAGCATAAAAACATTCGTTAAACTTTTATCAACGAGTAAACCTAATACAAACCATGATAAGATAGGAATAAATGAGAATATTGCAAAATTAAAACTTATTCTTAATAATCTTTTCACTACAAATCACCGTATAACAATTACCATATATTTTATACTACTTTAATTTTTTGAATACTTTTTGGTTTTCTTTTTCTAAACATTTATCTACTTCTTTGATTATAGAATCGGTAAGTCCTGTTTCCATACATAAATTCAATAAATCTTTGCTTGATACATAATAACCCTTTGCAAATAATATATCTCCGTCAGTTGTTGCACGACCTTTTTCATCAAACATTGAACCACTACCAAAACTTTTTTTAGGACAAAGAAGAATACCTAGTTCACTATAATATCGATAAAAGACTTTAATTTTGCCATCTGTTCCAAAATAAGAAGTTTTTGTATCTACACCTTGATGAACACAAGATAATGGTATATCTCCGCCACTAAAATCACTTATAGATTGCCAACCATCAAATTCAAACCAAGTCTTATCAAGTTTTTCTTCCACCATGTTGCCCCAATGATTTAGATATTTAAAATTTTTATCTATCCATGAAACAGTACCATCTTTTCCAACCATTGCAAAGCCAAATTCATTAAAATTACAAGCAATATCATATCTAAAAGGTAATAAAGAGTTATCATCTTCTCTTACATATGCATATTCTCCATTTGAAGTTTTAACCACTTTAAAGCCATTAACAAAGCTATTACTTTCATCTATTATTTCATCTGATTTTTTAGGTCTGTTATATTTTGGTAATTTAACCCAAACACAAATTTCAGAACCTTCATTTTCTTTTATACAGTACTCAATATTTCTAGAACCTCCAACAGTTTTTTTAATTACAACACTAATATTACTCACATTATTAATTTTTTCCATAGTTTCCCTCCTAATATAGATTATATCATATTTTTTAAATGAATTTCAATTTTATTACCTAAAGTAAAACTCCCAACCTATATCCCAATACACTTTAATATAAATATTTTATCATGTTTTAATATATTAAAACTCGAACCATAAAGGTTCGAGTTTCCTATCAATTTGGTACCAGCCAAGGGACTTGAACCCTTATGGATATTACTCCGGTGGATTTTGAATCCACTGCGTCTACCATTCCGCCAGGCTGGCATAAAAAGAGTTATACCTCTTTATATTTTGATTCAAATAAATCTTTATCGAGTTCCTCTTCAGTTGTAGGTTCTACTAATTCTGGCAATTCATCAATAGAAGATAAACCAAAATAATCTAAAAATTGATCTGTTGTTCCATACAAATTTGGTCTACCAGGAAGATCAGATTTACCTACCTCACAAATTAAATTTTTAGATAATAGTTTTCGAAGAAGATAACTACTATCAACCCCTCGAATTTCATCAATTTGAATTCGGGTTACAGGTTCATTATACGCTATTATAGCCAAAGTTTCAAGTGCTGATTGACTAAGTAAACCACTTTCTTCCTTCGTGACTAATTTTTGATAATATTGTTTATGTTCTGATTTGGTTACTAACTTTAGTTTATTCCCTAATCGTTCTAGAGAAATTCCTCGTTTTGGATTACTATAAATACTTTCTAACTCTCCAAGAAGTTCATTTAAAGCAATTTCATCAATATCTAAAATTTCTAATAAATCGTCAAAAGAAATTCCAGCACTCCCATTAATAAATAATAATCCCTCTAAAACACCTACAAGTTCCATAGCACTCACTCCTTTGCAGACAATATAATTGGTGAAAAATTATTTTCTTGAACAATTTCTACTTCTTGTTTTCTTGTTAAATCTAAAATTGACAAGAACGTAACAACGACATAGTCTTTCGTATAAATATCAAATAATTCATCAAATTGTACTTTTTTCCTTTTCTTTAATAACGAACGTATTTCACTATTTCGTTTACTAACAGAATATTCTTTTTTCGTAATCTTTGTATGTAATGGTTTTTCTTTCTTTTTTCGTTCTAAAAACTTCTGAAAGGCCTCAAGTAAAACATCTAATGTAATATCTTCATCCAAGGAAACTTCGGAATGATCTTTGTATGTTCTTAAGTCCTCTGGTTCTTTAGTATAAATTTCTTTTCTAATTTCCTCTAATTCATTAAAGATACTAGTCATTTCTTTATATCGCTTATACTCTAATAAACGAGCAATCAATTGTTCTCTAGGATCTTCCTCATACGTGTCTTCCTCCACCTTCTTCGTTGGTAGTAACGTACTAGACTTCATTTCAATTAATTCCGCTGCCATAATTAAATATTCACTAGCAATATCCAAATTCAGTTGTTCCATTGCTTCAATATATGCTAAATATTGTCTCGTAATTTCATCTACTTTAATTTCTGTAATTTCAATAGACGATTCTTTAATTAAATGAAGCAACAGATCTAATGGACCCTCAAAATCCTGAATCATCACCTTATACTCCATGGATAACTCCACCCTTCAATGATACTATTCATCTTACATTTTAATATTATAACACATTTTTATTGTCTTCCCAAGATTCTAAGATAAAAAAAGAAAGTCTAAGACTTTCGATAAGAGATGGAAGCGTTAATAAACGCATTTAAAATACTGTTTTATGCTACCACAACTTCTATTTCTAACTGATCAATAAATTTTTCCAAAATATCTAATATATTACTAAAACTTATATCACTAGCATACTTATATTTTTTACTATAAGTAATCCATAATTTTTGAATTCTTTCACTACTTCTAATTGATACTAATATTTGTTTATAGTCATTTAAATAGCCAAAAGAATTTCTTTTAGTAAAAGTATTTTTAATAGCAGTCTTTAGTACACCAATATTTATATCTTCTTTTAACTTTGTTAGGAAGAAATATATATCATAATAGTCTTTCATTCTACTGTTAAACGTCCCTCTTCGTAGTACAGTTTCTATTTTTTCAGATAATATTGTTTCAATATTATAACTATTAATCAAAATACTTCTATCTTCAAATATTAAAGGATACTTATATTTCAACTCTCTTGGCGTCACTTTATCACCTGTTGATATATCAATTTCAAGATTAACTTGCATACCTTCTATTCTTCCAACAATATGATATTTATTACCTCCATATTCATCTTCTTCTCTTATATCAGTTATATCCACCACATCAAATTGTACTCTGTCATTTAAATCAATACTAAGAATCTCATTTAATACTTTAACCATTTTAGATTTTGAAACATCAATTCCTATTATTGTAGTATCCATATCTTTAGTGGATCTATTATCAACTCCAAACATTGCAGTCAATAAGAGTCCCCGCTTTTAATATAAAATTATTATTATATTTAGATATAGAAATTCTTTCTAGTATTCTTTCAAACATAAATCTTTGCAACACTTCATAATAATTTAGGTTATGTTGTTTTTCTATTTCTTTTGTTTTTTCCTTTATTATCTTAATACCTACCATTTCATCATAACTCCCACTATCATATTGATTTTTTCATAAATATTAAATATCTTTGCATATTCTAATAGTTTATCAATGTCTTTATTTTTACTATGAAAATAGTAATCTAAAATTCTATTTTGAAGTTCTATATCAAATTCTCCCTCTGCTCTAATCATATCACAAATGCACCTTTCAGCATTATATACTTTAACCGGATTGTTATTAGGGCTCATAGTTTCAATAATGCCTATATTATAAAAATTCTCAGAAACACGATGAACATTATATTCTCCTCTTACCTTTTTATTTCTAGGCACAGTAATATCTATCTCACTTGGTGTTCTATTAGTTAAATTCAAAATATGAAGTGCAGTATTATAAGAAAATATTGCATCTGGATATCTTTTTTGCAAAATATAATATTCATCTCTAAATTGTTTTGAACTCATATATAAACCATGACTGACTTTTTCAATTAAACCATTACTAATAAAATTTCGAATACAAGGTTTACTTATATTAAGTTGTAAAAAATCTGCTGTTGTAATATATCCATAATTATTTTTTAAAAACTCCTCTACTTTTTCCGCATTTCTCATATTATCACCACTTTACTTTTGTACCTACATTATACCATTTTGCGGAACAAAAGTAAATATGTTTGAATAAATTTGTGGATAAAAAATCTTAAAAACGATGATACTTTGAGTATCCATAAAATTTGACACTTTTTATTGTCTTCCCAAGATTCTAAGATGAAAAAAAGAAAGTCTAAGACTTTCGATAGGAGATGGAAGCGTTAATAAACGCATTTAAAATACTTCGTGCCTGTTGATTATACTCCAGCATACTCTCCGGATGCCACTGCACACCCAAAACAAATTTTTTATCTGGTAATTCAATTCCTTCAATATAGCCATCTTCACTGATCGCATTCACCACATATTTAGGAGCCTTTGAAAGGTGATAACGATGAAAACTATTCACCGAAATCGTTTCTGTTCCAACGATATTAGCTAATTTAGTTGATGGTTGAATTTGGGCTTGATGAACATATTTTAAATTTCGTTGATGATGATTGATCGATGTTTCATTTTTTACAATAATTCGTTCTTCTGAAAATAAAGTACCCAACATCTGCATTCCAGCACATATTCCAAGGATAGGCATATTTCTCTTAAGTGCCTCTTTTACTAAAACAACATCATACGTTGTAAACCATCGATATCCCCCAGGAAGTAACAACCCGTCCACAAGATCCAGCTGAGCATATAGATCTTGTTTTTCTTCTTCTGTAATCAGTGGAAGAGTATCATGTGTATGTTCATAATATTTTACTTGCTGTGATGGTAATAATATCATTGGAATTCCTCCACAACGAAGAATCGCTAATCGAGTCTTTTCATAAGAAATAAAACATTGATCTCCCTCTTCATCCATACCTACACGGCCAACAATACCAATCACTGGTTTTTTCATAAAATCACCTATACTTTTATTTTATTAAATAAAGATCATTATATGATGAACAATTAAGGTAGATTTAAATATTTCATTTTGTTATAATAGAAGTGGTGAAGTTATGAAAAAATTTACAATGATAGACGAAAATTTTGTATGTGGATATTGTGGAAAATTTGTTAAAAAACTAGGTTATACGGCACGAGATCACTGTCCCTACTGTTTATATTCAAAACATGTAGATATTAATCCAGGGGATCGATTAAATCCATGTAAGGGATTATTAAAACCAATAGGTATTGAAAAATTTAAAGGAAGTTTTAAAATTCTTTATCGCTGTGACAAATGCCATGAAGAACATAAAAATATTATTGCGAATGATGATAATATGGATCTCATTATTGAATTATCTAAAGTAAAATAAAAAGGATTGTAGTTGTTGACAATCCTTTTTATCTTATATAAGTTCAATTTAAAATTTCTACAACAATTCTAAATATTTTATTATATAAAATTATTATTATTTATAAAATATTACTTCCTATTTACTTTGTAATTTTATTTATTCTATCCATTAGCAAAGTACAAATCTTATTAATTCTTCGATCAGTCATTTTTGTAACTTGTTGATATTTATGTAATAATTCATCAAATTCTTCTACTATGCCATTTAATTTAGATAAATCAAATCTTTTTATATCTTTAATTTTTGTAATGATTGAATCAAAATTATAAACAGTGTAAAAAAATCTTCCTTGCCCATTTATAATAACTTCTTCTTCATTATAATCTAGTATATTTAATGATTGTCCATTATCAAATATTGGTGCCATATCTATCCATTTTAATGTATTAACATTTCTTATTATTCCAAAGTTATTTAAATGTCTATCTTCATTTAATATTAAGTAATCAAGAAGAAACATATTTTCTAGTTTTTCACGAACATCATGAATGCCTTTTTCTCTCAAAATACGAATATATTCTTCATAAGCATTTTCTTTTACGACTCTATTATGTAATATTTGATGTGCAGGTATTAATTCAGTATTAACATTAATAAAACATTCACACTTTGAAACAACTCTATCATTTACAATATCTAAAGTATATGTTACATGTTCAAACCCCAATCTTTCACATATCATACTAGCCAATACTTCATTAAATGGTTGCATTACTTCATTCTTGTAACCACCCTTTAATAAATATCTTTTACCATTTTCAATAATCCAAGTTTTCTTTAACCTTCCATCCGTAGTATTATTTGGAGATATTAAACTAATTTTTTTACTACTATCTAATTCATTACCAAATGTAGCATTAGTAAAATCCGAATCTTCAAAATCATGTTCAAAAAAATTAATATCTTTGTATTCTATATTAGAACCTGTTTGTTTTACCCAATATTGATCAGAGAGTGATAGTCCAAAAGCTTTATCTAATAATTCGTCAGGTGATGTTATATTCAATTTTGCTAATAACAAATCTAAATCATCTCTCCATGATGGAATACCTCTTCCTTTAAGCCAATCTGTAAGTATTGGTGTAATATTATTATCTTTACTATAACTATTAAATAAAATTAGTGGTGCATAATCTATATTTTTAACTTCATATATATCAGTAAACACTTTCAATGCTTCATTATATTCTGCCACCAATACTTCTGTATTTTTATTCATTAAAGTACATTTCATAGATGAATCACCACCTTTTCTTATCCATTATAACACATATAATGTTGAACATAAAGTTCGGCCAATTAGTTTTATAATTAACATCATTAAAGCCATAAACGTTTCTGTAATTATTACAAGTACTCTCTATAAAATCCGTTCCATTTATATTAAATCCATCATCTCTTATTATTTCATAACCTGTACAGAGTATATTTCCTTTAATCAATTTAATATTATATATTTAAAAAAACTCGTTTCTACTTTATCTAAGAAACGAGTTTCACATTAAGCATATTTTTTAAACAGCAAAAGTTTCTAAAATAATAGGAATTAATGCCACAAAGGCTAGTAATAAAATTCCTAGTAACACAACAAATAACATGGTTCGACCATTACCTTCTTTTTTCTTTTTCTCTTTTTTTTGCTTTTTTTGTTTTGGCTTTTCTTCCTCTGGTAATTCTTTAGAAACTTCTGGTTGGGTATTTGGTTCTTCTTGTTGTTTTTCTTCCTGCATTTCTTTTGGCTCTACAGGTTCAATAACAACTGTCTTACCTAAAACATCCGAATCTTCTGGTTCTTCAGGTAGTGTCAAAGATTCTTCTACAACTTTTGTTGGTTCAAATTGAAAAGCATCATCAATTGTTGGAGTCTCTTGTGGAGCAAATTCTTCCATAAAATTGTAATTCATGTCAGCAGTTGGAACTTCTGACATAGATTCTACAGCGTCGAGATTTGATTCCAACGTCTCAGATACTTCTGGTTCTTCTACATCCCATTGAAACATTTCATCTGTCGTTGGATTTTCTTCTTCTGGGGAAGAAAGTTCAATAGGTTCTAACGCTGCAGATTCAAAAGATGGATAATTAAATTCTTCCTCTTGTAGAGATGTAGAAAGTTCTGGTTCTACGGTCTCTTCCATTGAAAAAACTTCTGGTTCTACGACAGGTTCTATCGTTGGTTTTAAATCTACTATCTCTAAATTTTCAAATGTAGGTTCTTCTACAATTTTATCTGGTTCAAAAGTTGAAAAATTTTCCTCTTCCTCTTCTGGTTCATCTAAAACAGAAAAAACTTCTTCTGCTTGTGGTTTTTCTTCTTCTTTTTCGGTTTCATTTGGCGTTAATTCAAAGAAATCATCCAAACCATCTAATACTTCAATTTCTTCACTATTTTTATTCTCATTCATAAGCCAGTCCCCTATTCTGAAATAATTATATCAAAAAATAATAAAAAATGAAAGAAAAAAGTAAGATTTTTGTCATATCATGCATTTTAAAAACAAAAAAAGGATTCTCTCCTTTTTTAAATCCATACACCAAAAGCGATAGCCGCCATGGATAACAACATACCAACAGTCCAAAACATTTTTACAATATCACGTTCATCCCATCCTAATTTTTCAAAATGATGATGAAGCGGAGCCATCAAAAACACTTTCTTTCCTGTTAGAAAAATAGAAGCCATTTGAATAATACAAACAAGTGTTTCAATCACAAAAACACCAGCAACAATAATTAATGTAATTTCATGATCCGTAATAATGGCAATGGAAGCTAAAGTTGCTCCTAAAGATAAAGAACCTGTATCTCCCATAAATACTTTGGCAGGATGTGTATTGTATAATAAGAATCCAAGGAGAGATCCAACTAAAACGAAACAGAAAATTGCAATATCTTGACTTCCGTCAACCCATTTTGAGTTCCAAGAAATAAGTGCAAAGGCTAAAAAGGCAATGGCTGAAAGACCTCCGGCTAAGCCATCCAAACCATCAGTTAAATTAACTGCATTACTACTTGCAACTAATACAAATAATAAGAACACGCCATAGAACCAGCCCATATCAATCGTAATATTTAAGGTATGAATATCTAAGACTGGCTTAGAACCACTCTTTAAATATATATAGAAAAAGATAAGAGCGATCAATAATTGTCCAAATAATTTTTGAATTTCTGTTAAACCTTCATTATTTCTTCGCTTAATACTTAAATAGTCATCCAAAAATCCTAATAAAGCATAAGCAACAAAGACAAACATGACAATAAATAAATTTTCTGAAAAATCAATTTTATTCATTAAAATTAAAATCAAAACTGTAACAATCGTAGGAATAATAAAAATTAATCCTCCCATGGTTGGTGTTCCATTCTTTTCTTTATGTTTCCCTCTTAAAAAAATACTAACATTTTGTTTTACATTTAATTTTTTCAAAAATGGTATAAATACAACTCCAGCAATTACAGATATAATAAATCCAATCATCATTGCAAGCATTGCTTTGGCTAATATTAACATAGTTACCTCCTATAATTCTTCGACGATTTTTTTATCATTAAATTCTAACTTTTCTTCACCAATCACTTGATACGTTTCATGGCCTTTTCCCAATATTAACAGTATATCATCTTTTGATATATTTTGTAACCCTTTTATAATGGCATCTTTACGGTTCTCGACAATCATTACATTATCTTTCTGTAAATCCGCAACCATATCCTTTAAAATGTCCTTAGGGTCTTCAAAGCGAGGATTATCACTCGTAAAGATAGCTAAATCACTAAGATCACTGGCAATGCGCCCCATTTTAGGACGTTTTGCCTTTTCACGGTTTCCACCACAACCAATAATCGTTACAATTTTTCCTTTAGAAAATTCTCTTAAATTTTGCAATACTTTCAATACTGCATCTGGCGTATGGGCATAATCAATCATTACCGTTTTTCCATCCTTAACAACAGTATCCAAACGTCCTACAGGCGCAGATAAAGTCATAGGATCTATTTTTTTATTTAAATGATCTAAAGCAATCAAAACCGCAGTAAGATTATATATATTATATTTCCCTAACAACACCGATTTATACAAGGTATGATTAAGTTCAAAGGAAGTCCCATCCATACGTAAATCCTCATTCGTAATTGTAAAATCCGTAGAATCAAAACCATAGGTTACATTATGATTTTGATCTAAAAGATAATAATTCTTATAAGGATCATCTGCATTTACAATGGCTAAACCATCTTTTTTTAAAGCATAAAATAATTTTTGCTTTTCCAGTGCATAATCCTCCATTGTTTTATGAAAATCTAAATGATCCTCGGTTAAATTAGTAAAAATGGCTAAATCAAACGTTAAATTGCCAATACGATGATAATGTAGGGCATGACTACTTACTTCCATTACTACATATTTACACCCATGTTTTTTACACGCTAAAAGCATGTCATAAATTTCATAAACATCTGGTGTCGTATTCGTTAAACTCTTCTCAAAGTCATCAAGATAAAAACCAATCGTTCCAATATAACCACATTTCTCATCCATTTGATTAAGTGCTTGCCATAAGAGAGAACATATCGTTGTTTTCCCATTTGTTCCAGTCACACCAATAAGCACTAAATCTTTTAAATCTTCATGATATAAGCGATCTAATTCTTGAACTAAATAATCATGTGTATTTTTAACAACCAATGTATCTACTTCATATAACCCTTCTTCAACAATAACCTTAGTAGCGCCATTTTCAATGGCTTGTTTTACATAATCGTGTCCATCATGATTTACACCACGTAAGGCTAAAAAAGTATCTCCACTTTTAACTTTTCTTGAATCTATTTGTAACATTAAAAAATCACCTTCTAATATATCGTATGTCCAAATATATTATTAGTGATTTTTATTTCATTGATCTCTTTTATTTTCGAATACAACTTAAAACAAATTCTTTATCATTAAATGGGATACGACGATTACCTATAATGATAACCTCTTCATGACCCTTTCCTAAAATAAGTAAAGTATCATGATGATCAAGGAAAGAAATTCCCTTTTTGATTGCCTCCCCACGATCAGTTAACACCTCATAATTATCATTCGTTAAACCATTTGTCATATCATGAATAATTTGATCCATATCTTCGTTATGGGGATCATCACTCGTCATAATCACATAATCCGAAAGTGTCGTTGCGATCTTTGACATTAATGGTCTTTTCTCACGTTCACGATCTCCTGTACAACCAAAAATTGTATATAATTTCCCCTTTGTAAGTGGTTTTACTGCCTCAATAATTTTCTCTATCGCATCGGGTGTATGTGCATAATCAATAATAATACTATTATCCTTATAAATGACAGTATCCATACGCCCTGGAGGACAATGAAGAGAAGCTAAAACTGAATTAATTTTTTCAAAAGAAATTCCCATATCATGAAGTAAAGAAATCGTAATTAAAACATTATAAATATTATACTTTCCTAACATATGCATACAAACAGAATATTCCTGTTCTAAATGTCGATACGTAAACAAGGTCTTTGTATTATCCATTTGATATTTTACGATTTGATAATCTGACTTACTAAAACCATAACTAATATTTGTATTTTCTTTTAAATAAAAATAATCTTTATAAGCATCATCAATATTAACAAGCGCCTTTCCACCAGGTCTTAATGATCGAAATAAACGTTGTTTCGCTAAAGCATAATTTTCCATTGTTTTATGAAAATCTAAATGATCCTCGGTTAAATTTGTAAAGACAGCATAATTGAATGTTAAACCTTGAAGGCGATCATTCATTAATGCATGACTACTTACTTCCATAATTAATGTACGATATCCAGCATCATAAGCTTTCATAATTAAATCATAGGTATCACAAATATCAACACTTGTATTTGGCAAACTACATACCTTTTGATCTAAATAAAATCCAATAGTTCCAATATAACCACATTTTATTCCTAAGCGATTTAGGGCATCATACGTAAGATAAGCACTGGTTGTTTTACCATTTGTTCCAGTGATTCCAATTAGAGTCATCTCTTCTAAATAAGAATGATAATGTTCTTGTAAGTAAGTTGTAATGTACTTTCTTGTGTCAGGCACAACTTGAACTTCAACACCATCATACGTTTGATCTAACACTTCCACAACGATTTTTTTGGCACCAGCCTCTATCGCATTTTTAATATATTTATGACCATCATTAACTTCACATTTTACCGCAACGAAGGTATCCCCAGCCTTTATTTTTCTAGAATCTGTTTGTATATTTAACATCTTTTCACCTTCTAAACATTATTATTTTACTATAAAAAAACGTATTTTTCAATATATCCACTAATTTTAACTTTTCCTGATCTTCAAGTTTTATACAAAATGTTAGTAATCTTTATAAGAAAAAAAGGATATAGAAAAATTTTGTTGTATGTTATTAATGAGGTGAAATTTATGAATATAACAAAAGAACAAAGAAAATTTTATACAGCTAAAAATGATAAAGTATTTAAAGCAGTTATGTGTGATGAAGAAGATGATTGAATGATCTTAAATACAGAGAAGAAGATTTCTTTTGAAGAGGGAACCTTGACCGCCAAACTTGAAGAAAAATGAAAGAGGAAGGACTTTCTTTGGAACTAATTTTTAAAATTACTTCCTTAGCACTAGAAGAAATCGAGAAATTATAAAGGGTATTTAAAAACAATACTTTTTTTTACTTGAAACTTTCTTCACATACAAAAAAACCATGTTACATGGTTTTTGCTTGTTCATTCATATTTTGTACAACCTTAGCTTGCTCTAATTGTTGTAACAAATCAACGACTTGCCCAAACGTATTTGTTTTGGTTTGTGGATGAGTTTCAAGATACGTAACAAGTTCTTTTAATTTCTTAACTAAATTGATATCAAAATTTATAGCAAGATCATGAAATACGGCATCTTTCTTAGTGATTAAATCATTCACAGAAAGATTTGTATGTTGGGCCACTTCGAATGCTATATTTTGTTCTGTTTCAAAAATATCTTTTCCTTCATTTCCAACAAGTGACTGTGCTGTTAATCCAGCTAATCCTCTATGCATTTTGACTCACCTCAAACTCTTCCATCATTTCAATAAGTGCGACCATAAGCAAATATTTCGCATCATAATCTTTTTCTAATTCACTTTTTACAAACACTAATTTATTCTGTGGTTTATTATAACTAAGAGGAACTTCTGTAACAAACTTAGAAGTCGTTTCATATGTTAATGTTTTAAGTCGTTTAGATAAATACGTTAAATCAACATCTGGTAGATTTTTATGAAAGATTTGTATTAAAACATCCATATTTTCTTTTACTTCTTCTGTTAAATGAGGATTTGCGTACAAATTTTCCATTACTTCGTTTAATGTTGTCATACCATCACCTTAAGCTATATTATAACATATATTTCCCAAATTGAAACAAAAACTTAACGATTCGGGAAATTATTTTCCAACAATCATTTACTCCAATTACAATTCATAGTATAATATATAAATCAAGAAGGTGAATTAATATGGAAATATATCAATGCTTAAAAGAATTAAATATTAAATATGATGAAATAGAACACAACGCTGTTTATACGATTGAAGAAGCGTTAAAAGAAGATATTCCTGGAAAAATTCATGGTGTAGAATGTAAAAATTTATTTGTCAAAGGAAAAAAAGGATATTATCTTATTGTTATCGAGGCTCATAAAAGAGTTCATTTAAAAGAACTTGCTCATTTAGTAAAAGAATCCAAACTATCTTTTGCCAAAGAAGAAGAACTAGAAACCATCTTACATTTAAAAATAGGTAGTGTAACTCCCCTAGGAATTATTTATGATAAAGATCATAAAGTTACTTTATTATTGGATCAAGAATTACAACAAAAGAGAATTTTAGTTCATCCAAACACCAATACGAAAACATTGTCTATCAATTTTGAAGATTTAATAAGAATTATTAATACCACAAACCACACTTATATGATGTTTTAAGCCATTTAAAAACCTAACAAATATTAGGTTTTTTTATTAAACTTGAACTTTTTTTCGTAGTTCTGTAATCACAATGGTTTTCTGGTCATTCATTAATTGTTCAATAATCTGTTCTTCAATCTCATCTTTTATAATTTTATCAATTCTACGTGCACCAAATTCTTTATAATTTGAACGATCTAAAAGATCTTGTATAATATTTTTTTCAAAAGATACTGTAATTTCTTTCTCCTGATATTTTTTGATAAGTGTGTTTAATTTTCGTTCAATTAGCAAATTGATATCCTCTTCTGTAAGCATATCAAATGGAATAATATTATCAATTCGATTAATAAATGGTAAACTAAAATCTTCTTTTAAACGCGAAAGTAAATTGATTTTAGCTTTATCAAAGCCAATATTAATTTCATGAAATCCAACATTCGAAGTCATAATAATAATCGCATGGTCAAAATGTACGGTTAATCCATTAGAATCCTTAACCTCTCCCTCTTCTAAAATTTGGTATAGCAAATGAATAATGGATGGATGAGCTTTTTCGATCTCATCAAGTAGTAATACAGAATAAGGTTTATTACGAATCTCATCTAAAATATGATGATGATCTTGATATCCTACATATCCTGGAGGAGCCCCAACAAATTTACTAATACTATGTGCCTCTGAAAATTCACTCATATCTAAGCGAATCACATTATCTTTTCCTACTAATAATTCACCAAATAGTTTTGATAGCTCTGTTTTTCCTACACCGCTAGGTCCACAGAAAAGAAAAGAATAGCATTTTTCATCGCGAAAACCTAATTTAATCCTTCGAGCAATACTAAGTACTTCAGATACCGCTGTTTTTTGACCTACTATACATTCTTCTAGTGATTCTTTCATATGGTCAATAATTTCTTTTTTATTTTGTAACAATTCATATACTGGAATTTTGGTTTTCATGTGAATAATCTCAGCTACATCTTCTTTCGTCACTTCTTTTCTATTGTCTTTATGATAAAACTCCATTTCCAAATCATTAACTTTATTCATGATTTCATTTTCACGAATTTTAAATTGATACGCTTGATCAAATTTATCATGTAAAATAGATTCTTTTTTATTCTTAATAATGTTTTGTAATTCCTGATTTAGTTTACGATATTCTTTCATTGACTTGCTTTCTTTTAAGCTCGTACGTGCACATACTTCATCCAAAATATCTATGGATTTATCTGGTTGATTTCGATCATGAATATAACGTTCACTTAATTCAATAATTAAATTGATAATCTCACTTGAAATACTAACCGCATGATATTTTTCATAAATAGGCTTTAATTTCATTAAAATATCCTGCACCGTTTTTTTATCAGGAATTCCTACAAATAATTTTTGAAAACGACGCTCTAAGGCACCATCTTGCTCAATAAATTTTTTATATTCTTCCGTTGTTGTCGCACCAATTAAGCGAAGTTTATTTCTAGATAATGCTGGCTTAAAAATATTTGAAGCATCAATGGCTCCTTCCGCTCCACCAGCACCTACCAAAGTATGAATCTCATCAATAAAAAGAATAATATCATCATTTTCTTCCACTTCTTTTAAAATTTTACGCATACGTTCCTCAAATTCACCACGATATTTGGTTCCAGCAACCGTGGTTGCCATATCAAGTGAGATAATGCGCTTATTCTTTAACATCACAGGAACTTCACCATAAGCAATTCTTCTAGATAACTCTTCAACAATCGCTGTTTTTCCTACCCCTGCTTCCCCAATTAATAATGGATTGTTCTTTGTACGACGACATAAAATTTCAATGACTCTTTTTAACTCGTCATTTCGTCCAATCACCGGATCTAACTCTTCTTTCGTTGCCTTTTCTGTTAAATCCGTCCCCAAATCTTCAATTAATAATTTGTGTTCACTATTTCTTGTTTTTTTAGATGTTAATTTATAAGAAAATTCATCATATAAATCATCAATATCAATGTTCATCCCAATTAAAATACGAATCGCAACACCCTCTCCTTCTTCCAATAAACTAGATAACAAGTGTTCAGGTGTAACCTCTCCATTATTATTTTCTTTACTATCAATAATCGCATTTTCTAATACCCTTTTTAATAAAGGCGTATATAAAAACCATGGGCTTTCTTTGCTTCCTATCCCAATAACATCCACAATTTCTTTATAAAAACGGTCATAATCTAATCCAGACTCTCCAAGCCTATCTGCAATCGGTGGATAGTTTTGTAGCATCGATAATAATAGGTGCTCGCTCCCAACATAAGGATGTTTTAATTCGTTCATTATTTTTTTTGCACCTACCATAATTTGTCTAGCATCTTCGTTAAATTCTCCTAACATGTTCTCACCCTTTCTATATCATTCTATGACTATAATGTTAAATATTTTGTCAGTTTATTCAGGGAAAGGGAAAAATCAATGAAATTTTATAAAAAGAAAAAATAGCTTTTTTTCGCTATTTTTATTTATAAATATTATTCAATTACATAAGGATCATCAAAAGTACCTGTTCCACGACTAAATTGAGCAGAAGAATCTAAATAAAGAACAGGTCTAATGTATACTTGAACTTTATCTACTGAATCAATCGTTCCACTTGTACTTTCACCAGTTTGAGAAATATAATCCCCATAAATATGGTAACTACTTCCTGAAAAAGATGGAAGTTGCTCATTATTTCCTAATAATAACCAGTTGCAAGCTGTATGATCGTTACAACCATTAGCTCTTGCCTTTTCAAAATCATTATATCCTAAAATATAAATACTCGCTTGTACATCCATCATTGAACCATTCCCATTATCTCCATATGCGAATGTTCCCTCAACCACTTTATCCTTTTGTGATAAACTATTATAATAAGTTTGTAAATAAGTAGAAATCATGTCGCTACCTGTTAAAGTATCACTACGAAGTTCTTGTAAATCATAAGGACCAGCAGCATCTACTCTAATCAATTTTAAACGATGACTTGTAGCTGTTACTTTAATAACGCGATATAACTCATCACTAAATTGAACATAATTATTAACATCTTTTCCCTTATAAATATATTCACCTAAAGCATTTTCATGTAGACCAGCTTCTGTATATGTATTATATGGATGATATTTAAAATCTACATTATCTATTAAATATTGACTGGCAACGACTGGAAATGGAGATTCAGGTGTTGTACCAGCAGTTTTTTGTTCATAATTTAGTTTTAACGTTAAACTCTTACTAGTTGTTGGTACACTCGTTGAACTTGCATTCCATACAACTTTTACTTGAAACTTTTTTTGTTCTCCAGAATTTAGAGCATCTCCCTCTTCCACTCCTGTAACAGAGTAAGTAATATCTACTGGTTCTTTACCATTACTTTCATCCAAACCTGTAATACTAGTTAGAATAGCATCAATACTTCCCTTATTTTCAACAGTTAAATCGTATAAAGCACTACTTCCTGGTTTTTCTAAATCTACAGTAAAATTTGCGGTTGTTGAGCCAATTCCGCCAGTTGTCACTGTTGTCGCATTTACCATTGTATTTTCTTCAATTTTGGTAAATTCAATGTTAAAATCTCCTGAAATTCCTGATGTTCCTGTGATCGTTAAGATTTGACTTAAAGCAGCATATCCTACACACAT
>JAETPN010000021.1 GCA_021771185.1 Bacillota bacterium
AAAACAGAGCGAATCGGTAATCTGCACCAGTTCATAAAAAATGGCGCGTCACTTGAAGCTGTTTTGAAACTGGTAGGGTAGTTTTGTGCAAATTTCAATATTTGCTCATTTATAGTAAATAACTGTTTTAGCATCGCTAATTGCATACTATATCTCAATAATTTTTTACTGTTCATTATTTCACCCTCTCCTTATTTCTGTTTCACAAAAAATCCTACAGCTAGCCATCAGGTCATGGCTCACATTGATATTGCACCATCTTCTTCAGACCGGACTATTGCCGGAAGTATCATTATTCAAAGCAGCATCATCGCCACAGAGTTCCTATCCTCTGCCTATAATCAAATATTGCTCGCTCGTACCTTTACTTCAATACTGTTATTAGTATTTTTTCGTTTATAATCCTTGCTAACTTCCCGACAAATTGTCGGGAAGTAACAGGGACAGATAGTCTTGGCGTATTCATCACATGGCTCAACTGCTCCATACGTTCTGTAGGATCATCCCTATTGAGTTTTCAAGGTACAATTTAGAAAAATATTCTGATCTGGCTGACGCTATGAGAAAAATCTGTAATGAAACCTCTGGGTACATCCGTTTTCGAGTATTTGTCAGCCGATGAAAAAATACTTCGTCAAACACTTGATCTTACACTCTCTATGTTAATTTTCAACTATATTATACTCTAACAACTCATCGGTTAATAACTGATCTAACAATTCATAAACCCTTTCTTTTATTTCACCGGAAAGATATTCAAAGAACTTTATATTTATAACTTTCTTCGCTTTCCACCAAACACCAACCACACGGTTATTCCAAAATATCGTTGGACGGATAACTCCTTGTAATAAATATATATCTCTTATGTTTTGCTCATTAAATATAATACTATTTTTCTTCTCATAACCAATGATAAATGGATCAAATCCAGAAAAAATAAACACGTCATTATCTGTATTCAAATCTCCATATTTCTTACCTGCATAGTAAAATTCTTCACCTAATACATTCAATTTACAGCATTCTATTTCAAGTAAATACTTTAAACATTTTCTCTTGCTCCATTTAAAAAAGTACATGATATCATATATCGTAACTGGTCCATATGTATTGATGTACCTCCTTAATTGCTCTACTTCAGCTTGAATCAAACTGTATCTTACCATATCCGGTGCAATCCTATATTTTGTTTCTCGAGTCCCTTGTATAATAATTTCTCCTGTTTCTACTAAGTATCTAGGAATCCCCCCCCATGAATTAAATAATATTTCCTTTTCACATTCACTCATTCCCATTTCATAACAATGGTTAATAATACTCTTTTTCTCACTAATCCCGTTTTTAATACATTCTATCATTTGGTCACAAAAAAACTCTTTTCTTTTCTTTTTAACTATAGATTCATCATCCCAAAATTCCTTCATATATTTTGATAATAAATCTTCGTGTACAAAAACAGCATAATCCATAGTATCATGCATATGCATCGTTCCTCGTAATGTCCATGCTTTAAAAACATCACTAGTTTCCAATTCTATCCCTCTTATTTTGGCCGAATAATTTGCATACGAAAAAAATTGCGCCTGTAACCCCAACAATTGGCTTATTCCAATTCTATCCTCATTATGTAAAAAGGCATGGTTAGATAATCTCATCATTATTATCTCATTATAACCATTCTTCATCTTCTATCTCCTCCTCATCATAACTCTCCGCTATTTTTTTCAAATGATTAGGATTATTAATTAATTCTTCCACCATTTCATTTAATTTGCTCCTTGTACAAAAAGAACATTCCTTGCTACACACTTTTTCCTCATTAAGAATATTCCTGTACATTATAAATTCTTCTACAGTTTCAGGTAAAGGCATTCTATGCCCACCTCTTGAATATGTACATCTATACATTCCTTCCGGAGTAATAATTGTTCTTAAATCTGATGCCCAGCACCTTTGTCTCCTATCAGATAATTTATCCGCAAACTCTATTGGATAAATTATCCTAGATTATTCACGGCACAGCCGTAAAAGTGGCTGAAAACCACATAGTTTCTATATTTTAACTGAATATTGCTTTTCACCTATCAGGTGAATGAAAAAAGAGCATCCATTTGTGGAACTTGGTATTGATAGGCTTTTTGTCAAATCTTTCAAGACCAATGATTCTGCATTATTCAGATATCACACGGATCAGGAAAACCTGCTCCAGATGATATATATGATCATTGCCGGTTATTTCGAAGATGATGCTTCCGATGAACTGACAAATGATCCTGTATTCAAGTCTGTACTCGAAAAAGATACCCTTGCATCACAGCCTACTGTATCAAGATTCTTTAACCGCATGGATGAAGATACCTTAAATCAGTTTCTTGCGATTAACAGAGTGCTTCGGAAGAAAATTTACAGCATTCAGATGCCACAGGCTGTTATTCTGGATCTGGATTCCACTCTCCTTGATGCATACGGCAGACAGGAAGGCAGAGCCTTTAACTTTCATTATCAAAGCAATGGTTATCATCCACTTGTCTGTTATGATGGAATGACCGGAGACCTGATAAAAATACAGCTTCGTGATGGAACTCAGTATTCCTGTATCGGAGTGGTCGACTTTTTGCAGCCGATACTGGATGAATACCTGAATGATTATCCTGAAGTTCCAATCCTGCTTCGTGGTGACAGCGGTTTCGCTACGCCTGTTCTTTATAAGCAGTGCGAGGAAAATGGCACAAGCTATGTGATCCGGTTAAAAGAGAATGGTATTCTCCGTGAAAAGGCATCCTATCTTGTGAATGAGCTTGATGAAATCACCAGAAATAACAAAGTGGATTATGCGGTAGTTTATGGCGAATTCATGTACAAAGCAGGTCCATGGCCTTATGAAAGGCGTGTGGTATGCAAGGTTGAGAAGCCGGAAAACCAGATGGTTTACATGTACACATTTATTGTCACAAACATGGATTCCTCACCAGAGTATCTCATCAAATTTTACTGCAAAAGAGGATTGATGGAGAACTTCATCAAAGAAAGTAAATCCGGTTTTGATTTTGCTTCCGTAAGCAGTCATACCAGAATCGTAAATGTCAACAGGCTTCAGGTACACGCTCTTGCGTATAACATATTTAATTGGTTTAGACGATTGGCGTTATCAGCAAACATGCGAAAACAACGCATTGATACCGTCCGTTTAAAACTGCTGAAGATTGCTGCAAAAATAGTTCATTCAGCAAGATATATCACATTCAAACTGTGTAGCAGCTGCCCTTATAAGAATGAATTCTATGAGACACTTTCAAATATCGGCAAGCTGAATGTACAGCTGGAATAGCAACTATTAAGATTTTATACCCTTCTGACAGGTTAATTGAGTGATGTTATGGCTGCATGGATCAATTTTCAGATTCATGGTACAGTTATCAGGTCAGATACTGTTCCGTGAATAATTCAGGTTTATTTATATTCTTTTTTACAAATTCATATGTAGTTTTAAATTCTTCAACCGTTTCTCCTGGAAAACCACAGATAAAAAATACATGATTGAAAATCCCTGCGTTTGCAGATTCATCAAGTATCCTTTTTATTATAGACTTTTCTACACCTTTCTTCATTTTATCTAATATACGTTGAACGTAACTCTCTAGACCAAAGAACAACACTGTCAGCCCTGCTTGATGTGCTAATCTGAACAAGTCGGCATCAAATTTTTTTCTAACCGTGCTTCACAGCTCCAACGTATCACTATTTTTTCTTGTATTAAAGCTTCAGATAATTCTGATATGATTCGAGGCGAAATCGCATCATCATGAAAATTTATATTTTTTGCATTATACTTTGTGATATATTCTTTAATATCTTTAATTAAAATATTTATCTTCCTTCTTCTATACGAATTGTGAAAAGTATATGCATGGTCACAAAATGCACAATTTCCCCAGTAACATCCCCTAGAAGAAAGTAATGGTAATACTAACTCTGGTGAAAAATATTTTTTCAGTATATTTCGATCAAATACAGGGGTTGGTAACTGATCTATATCGATACATAAATGTAAATCTATTTGTAATTGTATAGTTCCATTTTTATCGCAATATGCGATATTTTTCAATTCATCTATTTTCTTTTCTCCGTGTAAATACTGAACTAAATTATAAAGTGGAATCTCTCCTTCAAAGAACAATATAAAATCTACTACATTAAACAAAAATTTAAGTTCATTAAGCTTTTCATGCCATCGTGTAATAATACTACCTCCAAATGCAATTTTTACTTTTGGATTTCTTTTTTTTATCATAGTAGCTAACATTACTGATGGAATAATTTGATTAATTCCAGATACAGAAATTCCCACCAAATCTGTTTCAGTCGACAAATCTTCTATAAATTGTTTCATACATTCTATGACCCATGAATGAATATTTCCACTTTCTACATCCTCCATACATTTTTTTATATCCTCGCTTTTAAGTGGATCATATAATTTATTGACATAACTGCACTTTGCATAATCATATACTTCATTTTTATATGATAAGTTAATTATCCAAGAACATAATGAAAGCAGCGCCAAATGTGACTGGTACTCATCAACATCTAAACATTTCGGAGAACGTATTTCTGATTTACATATCTCAATATTGTCAATGCAAAAATCAATAATATCCATTACTGCATTATTTTTTTCTTTCAATCTATTTTTGCATACCTCTAAAAAGCTTTTACTGAATATATGTTCAGCGACCATCAGATTAATGTCATATTGTTTACATGCAATATGGCTTTTCTCAAGAAATGCTGCTAATGACGGTACACTCAAGTAGGGCTGTGTAACTGGCCAAAACGGAGGAAACACCAATTTTATATATCTATTTTTTTTCATCATAATCACCTATTCGCACATAAATCACATTTTCATCATTTGTTGTAATATGTGACTTTCGCTTTATTGTTGCATTTTTCAAAAAGAAGCTTTACTTCAGAACTATCTTCCAAATTTAGACGCATTTTTTTCATTTTTAAAACATCACACTCATATTTTTTGATTTGCCTTCTATCCTCAACGTTAATATTATCTATATTGAAATAAAACATATCTTTTTCAAATTCAAAAATAGCTTTTATACTCTTTGAATTTGCTTTTATAACGACCTTATGTAATAAATCCGTCACTGCTTTAAAAAAAATTTCAAAACTTTCACAATATGAAAATGGTGAATACATAATCTCATCTATGCTATCTAAAAATTTATAATATAGATTCAAATTGCTATTTCCACTTTTTTCTAGTAATAGCTTGTATGTTACATCGTAATATATGATAGCATTGTAAAATATGATATTAAAAAAATAATCCAAATCCTTCAATTTACTTCTTAATTCACTCTTGAATTCGAAATAATTCGAAAATATATCTACATTTGAAACGATATCTTTTAACTCCTCGTTATTCCAATGGTCTATACTCCTAGATGCATCATAATGAGTATTTTCCACATACTCTAAACGATTACTGACCTTCTGCAATTCCTCTGTACCGGGATAAAATATCAACTTATGAAGTTGGAATAGCCCTTTACAAGAAGAAAATACATTCCTCCATTTTTCATAAATGTGATATATCATATTCAATGTAGCATCTACATCTTCATAAGATTCTTCTGGAAATCCATAAATAAAAGAAAAACGAGGAATAATACCATATTCTTGTAACCAGTCGCATATTGTATCAAGTTTTGAAAGGTTCAAGTTTTTACTGATTTTTTTTTGCATTCTTGTCGAGCCAGTTTCAATTCCAAAGTAAATTCTTCTGCATCCTGCTTTAGACATAATCTTTAACATATCTTCATCTACAGAATCTAACCTTGCGCTACATCCCCACTCAATATCCAATCCGCTCTGTAGCAAGAGATTACAAAAAGCATATACATTTTTTTTGTCTAATACAAATATGTCATGTTCTAGACCATAATTTGTTATCCCATATTCATGATAATAATATAGTATTTCTTGATATAATCTGTTTGCACTTTTTATTCTAAATGAACGCTCCCACATCATTTTTGCAGAACAAAAAGAACATCCAAATGGGCATCCACGCCCTGCATCAATACTAATCCTGTCTCCAATAGATACACAATTTAGTAAAGAAATATCGATCAAAGGAAGTACATCTAAATTCTCAATAAGAGGATGTGATTTATATATAATCTGATCTTCTAATCTGTAACATATGCCCTCCGCCTCACTAAAGTCATTATTTACTATCCCTAATAATATTTTTTCAATTGTTTCCTCTCCATCCCCAACTCCTATTGCGTCAATACACTTAAATGCGTTAAGTGTATTTTTTGCTGTGAGACTAGCTTATGGGCCTCCAAGGAGTATTTTAATTGACGGATATTTATTTTTTATTTTTCTAGCCATCATGATGGCAAAAGCATGCGTATTTGCCATTGTATAAAAACTTATTACTTGTGGCTCTCTTTCAATTAGATATTTACAACATCTTTCAATATTTTCATCAAGGTTAGTCTTACTATACAAAATTTTCTCTTCTTCATATAGCCTATGAAAATCAACAACTTCAGCACTAATATTTTTATTGTTTTTTAAAACAGTTGCTAATGACAATATCCCTAATGGCATTGAATTAAATGTCAAGTCTAAAAAATCAAATATATTCACAAATTGTACTTTTATCATTCTGGTTCTCCATTTGTATTTATATTTACTTGAAATGTTATTATTTTTAGCATGTATTACATGATTTTATTAAAATAAAGCCTACTTTATGATGTCGATAAAAATCAAAAATAGGCTTTACTTCATGTAAAAGAATAAAAAACTTCTTCTTTTTCCTGTATATGCACTTTTTGATACTAAGCTAGTTATACATTTTTATTTACATTTACATTAAATCCCATAACAGGTTTCAAATCTTCATTTAATCCTAAATCGTCATTTACTTTTACAATTTCTGCAATGCTTTTTCCTGCATAATCAAGTCCATCATTCATCAGGATTAAAACTCTGTCTTTTCCTCCCATGTATAAGCCACCCTTTTGTCCATTACCTATCATTTGTGTCGCTGTTGCTGCCATATTTTATCCTCCGTTCTATTTTTGTATGATCTCCACTTTAAACTCCCACATCTCTGTAATTCGTATTTTATTATATTTTTCTATTTTTGTCAATAAGATACTTGGTTAGCTTTAATTAACTTATTTATTTTCAAACAAAGATCCATCCTACATTTCTTTTTATATTATATTGTACAAAAATCAAATACTTCACGGCAGTCGTCAACTATCCGCACATTTGCAGCTACCTAGCTCATTGCTCGCTAGAATAAGTTGCAACTTTCAAAGATAATTTACATAAAAAATATAGTCGTTTCTCTTCATAAAGTAATCTCCTGTGCTTCGGAGGCATCCAGGATGCCTCTGTCTCCTTGTTGTAACAGATATTGTAATATATAGAACATGAAAGTGTCAATGAAAGTATATTCTATTTTTAATTCCTTTCGTCCTAATAGTGCGAATGCTCCCTTTTGCCAATAGAAAGAGCCAAACCTCTGTTAACTTCCAGAAAATTTGCGACTAAACGTTATTAAGCACCTCATTCCGAGGTGCTTTTCTTACAGGTAGTCTGTGATGTCTGGATTCAAGATGAGTTCAATGCATTCCTCCAG
>JAETPN010000011.1 GCA_021771185.1 Bacillota bacterium
TCTTCAATTTTGGTAAATTCAATGTTAAAATCTCCTGAAATTCCTGATGTTCCTGTGATCGTTAAGATTTGACTTAAAGCAGCATATCCTACACACATTCCTAGGATGACTGCAACCAGTGTTCCTATGATCACTTTTTGTTTTTTTCTTGCATTCATATTTTCACTCCTATTCTGTATTAATTATAAGATAAATTCTTATAGTTAGCAAGATCTAACTTTCATACATAAGAAATTATTTTAAAAAATTTGCGAATAGAAAACAGATATTCCTATCTGTTCTCATTTCCATAAAATTCTAATAGTTTATTATATAAACCTGGTTCAATACGATTTAAAGAATTAATAGTAAGTTCTAAAGATTTTTGATATTCTCCCTTATAAAATAGAACTTCTGAATAAGTAAGATTTTTATCTACTTCATCACCTGTTGAGCGATAACGATTTCCATACACAATTGCCATTTCTGCAAACATCGCTGTTTTCATCATTTCTTTGGTGCGTCCATATAATTTTAAAACTAAATCACGTGCTGTATCTACTCTTGTATTCAATGTTTCAATGGTAATTGGTTTTTTATTTAACTCTTTTACAATTTCTTTAACCGCCGCTTGTGCTTCTTTTAATTCTGTAAAATAACTTTTAGGGATAACTGGTAAATTATAATCACGAATTTGATTCTTCGCATCTTTCAAAATTGCTTTTACTTCTTCTAATTGTTGACGAGCACGTACTTCATCTTCTTTCATATTTCCAATGGTATTTAAAGACATATCTAATTTATCTTCAATCGAAGATAAACGAACAACTAATGATTCTACTTCTTTGGTTAATTTAGAATAAGCAAACGTATTATTACTAGTATGACTTAATAAAACTTTATAATCTTCATTTAATGAATTTAATTCCTCACGAATATTATTTAATAAAGTAATATCATCTTTAGACAAATTATAAATATTTTTAAGTTCATCTAAACTACTGAAAATTTCACTTAACAATTGATTGATTTTTGTTAATTTTGTTTCAAAGGCCTGATTTGTTTCTTCATATTTATTACGATCCATTTTTTCTTTATCAAAATCGTTAAATACGTTTTCAAAATAATCTAATAAAACTTTTAATTCAAATAAACTTTCTTCTAAATTCAAATCACGACAACGATCTAAAATATCTTCAATTTTTTTATTTGCTTCTTCTAAGTTGTATTCAACATTTAAATAATCTAATGGATAATTTTGCTCCATCATTTTTTGGAACTGACTCCATACATCACGCATTTTATTTGGTAAAATATTCGTCGCCAGTAATACAATCGAAGGAACTTCTTCAATAACCACTTTCATATGTTTTAACATTTCATCAATTGCCGTAATAATTGGTCCCACTTCGGTGTATTCATTCTTTTCCATGATGTCTTCAAATTCTTCAAAGCGTTTAGCAATATTTTCAAATTGAAGTGTCACAACATCTGCAAATTCACCATATTCTAACTTACTTGTTTGAAAGGTTTGATATAATTCACGATATGTCACTTTTAACTTCGTAATAATATCACGGTTTCTCTCTTCACTTTCGGTAATTTCTTTAATTTCGTTTAATAAGAAATCAGAGTTTGCTTTTACTTTATATAACTCCATTTCCAATTTAGCAATTTTATACATTGTTGTTTTATAATCCATTTGTGATAAGGAATAATCCGCTTCAATTAACATATCTGTAATTCTAGGAATTTGTGAATTCTTAATGTTTTCTAAGCGATCCTTCCACTCATTATAAGCAATTTCCAACTTTTCATTTTTTAAAAATGTTTCCACTTTAGATAACTCAGGAATAATTGGAATACTATCAATGACATTTTTTTCATACTCTAATTTTTCTAATTGTTGTTTAATTCTTTTTTTCTTTCGATTTTGAATAAGATTCAATACCGTTATAATGAGAAGAATAGTTACAATATATAATGTAATAATAAGTGTTGTTATATGATCCATATCTTCACCTCTACTATATTAATTTTACCACAAAATTCGACATTTTATAGACATTTTTTCAAAGATGAAACATTTTCTATCATTTCATGTATAAATTTTAGGTTTTTAAAGAATAAAATAGTTAAAAAATGAGATATTCATCCTCATTTTGGTATTGACTTTAAAGGAATTTCATAATATAATTATAACTGCGTATTACTTTTAGCAGCGTTATTTGAATTTTTTAACGTGTTTGTTTCCGAACAAGGATTACTAGTAGTTTTGCTGCGAAAGCGAAAATATTAAAACAAACACCCTAAAATATGGCAAATAACCTCTGGTGATATGAAAGAAGGAGGAAAAAAGTATGTCAAAGTACACAGGTCCAGTATATAGAAAATCTCGTCGTTTAGGATTCTCTACATTAGAAACTGGTCAAGAATTAGCGAAGAGACCATATGCTCCTGGTCAACACGGGAATGGTCGTCGTAAAAAATTATCTAACTACGGTGTTCAACTTCAAGAAAAACAAAAAGTTCGTTTTATGTATGGTTTAAGTGAAAAACAATTCAAAAAAGTGTTCACTCAAGCTGGAAAATTAAAAGGAGTTCATGGTGAAGATTTCTTAAAATTACTAGAAAGTCGTTTAGACAATTTAGTATATCGTTTAGGATTTGCTCCAACAAGAAGAGCAGCTAGACAAATTGTTAACCATGGTCATATTACAGTAAATGGTAAAAAAGTAAATATCCCATCTTACACTTGTAAACCTGGAGATGTTATTTCTGTAAAAGAAAGTTCTAAAGAACATCCAATTATTAAATCAACTTTAGAAAACAAAAACAACAGAGTTGAATTTGTTACTTATGATGAAAATAAAATGGAAGGAACTTTCGTTCGTTTACCAGAACGTAGTGAATTAAACCAAGATATTAACGAATCATTAATCGTTGAATACTACAATAGATAATATAAAAAAGATCCAAATGGATCTTTTTTTAGTTTACTTTTTCAATACTAGCAAAATGATATTCACCATTTTCATCTTTATTAAAGGTATATTTATATTCTGTTAATTGATTTTCATAAGTTTGAATACCTTGTGAAATCTGATCGTAATTATCATTAGTGCTTCCAAGCTCACCTATTCCTTTAAAGTTTTGAGCATCGTAATCTTTATAATATCCAAAACCAGAATCCGTTGGTGCCCAAACAATATGTTTTTCAAAAAGTTCAATACGATCAGAATACTTTAATCCCTTTGTTACTTTAAAAGCAACCATAGGCGCAAGACCTCCACCATTTGGATTATAAAGATATTGTCGTGTATTCGAATTATAAACTGCTCCGTAAGCAAATAATCCTTTACCATTCTGTTCTTCACTTATCCTTGGACTCTGGTCATTATAAGTAATAGAACCAAAAATATCATTTACATACTTTTGAACATCACTTGCAGAAACATTTGTCTCATCAAATATTTGATGTTCATTAGAATATACAGATAACCCAACAAAAGAAAATAGTTTATCATTAAAATCTGATGTTGTTATCTTATCTTTAGTATATAGATACCCAAAATAAGGCCCCGAAGTTATCGAATTAGAAAAAGCAGTTGAAAGCTGTTTATGAATCGTTGTGACCTCATTATTTGAAACATCTACAGATGTCCCTTGTTCTTCTACTTTTTCTGGTTCTTCTTTTTTGGTTGAAGTTGTCTTGTCTTCTACTTTCTTATGGTTTTCTTGATATTGACTATAAACAAGATATCCACAAGTTCCTACAACTACTAAAAATGCAATCAACGCAAGGATCTTATAAAAATTATTTGCGTCTTTTCTTTCTGTTTCCATATCATCACCCTCTACTTTCGGTAAAAGTATATCATATATTTTCTGAGTCATCAAGACACTGAAATAACTTATATGTATATACCTGTCAATGGGATAACTTTAGAAGAAATTCATTTCAAAAACAAATGTTTCTTCTTTCTTTTACTTCAGTGTATTGTAACTTTATCCATATTTAACACCTTTTTCGACAATATTGTAAAGTAAAAAAATAGTGATAAATCACTATTTCCATAATCCTAAGAAATATTTCTTTTTTCCACGACGAATCACAACACATTTATCTTCAATCGCACAATCTTTCGTAACCATAAAGTTTACATCAAGAACTTTTTCACCATTAATTGAGATTGAGCCTGCAGTAATAAATTCACGAGCTTCTCGTTTACTAGAAGCAACTCCATGATTTACTAAAAAATCTACTAAATTTTCTTCTTCCATAATATCAAAATGTGGTACATCTTTAAATCCAACATTGATTTCATCTAAAGTTAGTCTTTGAATATCCCCAGAGAATAAAACTTCACTGATTCGTTTTGCTTTTTCATATTCTTCCTTACCATGTAAATCGGTAATAACTTCACGGGCTAAGGCTTGGTGAGCTTTACGTAAATGTGGTTCTTCATTGTTAGAATGTTCTAACGCTTCAATTTCTTCTTTGGTTAAGAAGGTCAATGTTTTTAGATAATCAATAACTTTTTCATCATCACTATTGATTAAATATTGATATAATTCATAAGAGGATGTTTTGGTTTTATCTAACCATAATGCATTTCCTTCACTTTTTCCAAACTTATTACCATATTTATCTGTAACTAATGGCATTGTAAAAGCATACGCTTCTTTTCCTAATTTTTTACGAATTAGATCTACACCTGCAGTAATATTTCCCCATTGGTCAGATCCCGCCACTTGTAATGTACAGTTTTTTGTTTCATATAAATGTAAAAAGTCAAGAGCCTGCATAATCATATAAGAAAACTCTGTATATGTGATTCCAGTTTCTAATCTTCTTCGAATAATATCTTTATCTAACATATAATTCACATTAAAATATTTACCATAGTCTCTTAAAAAATCAATAAAATTAATATCTTTTGACCAGTCATAATTATTTACAACCTCAAAACCAAAAATTTCTTTTGCCTGTTTTGTAAGTCCTTCGATATTATGTTCAATTTCTTCAATCGTTTTCATTTCACGTTCTGAAGTTGGTCTTGGATCCCCGATTCTTCCTGTTGCCCCACCAATTAAAAGAAGTGGATGATGTCCAGCTCGCGCTAATCGTTTTGAAATAAGGAAGGATGAATAATGTCCAATATGCATAGAATCTGCGGTTGGATCCGTTCCTATATAGAATGTCATTCCTCCAGCATTTAATTTTTCTTCCAACTCTGTAGAAGTACAATCTTTAATTAACCCTCTCCATTTTAAATCATCATATAATTTCATTTTTAATCCTCCTCATGTTTACAACAATCTTCTACTACACTTTCTATATGACTTGTTCCAATGCGTGTGGCACCCGCTTCAATAAATTTAATCATATCTTCTTCTGTTTTGATTCCACCACTCGCTTTAATCTCTAATACTTCATTTTTATGTTCTTTGATTATTTTTATGTCTTCTAAAGAAGCACCTCTTGTCCCAAAACCAGTGGATGTTTTAATAAAATGAACAAAAGTTTCGTTACATATTTCTGTTAATTTAATAAGTTCCTCTTCGGTTAAATAACATGTTTCTACAATAATTTTTAACGTATGCCCATCAATCGCATCACGAACTTCTTCAATTTCTTGTTTAATATAATCAAAATCTTTATTTTTTACAGCACCCATATTAATAACCATATCTAGTTCGTCTGCTCCATCATTGATGGCTTCAATGGCTTCATATTGTTTTACATCAATTGTATTCATTCCTAGTGGGAATCCAATCACAGTCGTAACCTGTACACTAGAATCTTTTAGTAATTCCTTAGCTACAGAAACATAGTATGGATGTACACATACACTTGCAAAATGATGTTTTTTTGCTTCTTCACATAATGTTTTAATATCTTCTAACGTCGCTTCTGTACTTAAATTTGTCGCATCAATATAACTATTTATTTCCATAAAATCCTCCTTAAATAAAAAAATCATTATGATGTAAGGACCCATATGGGTGGTACCACCTTACTTCATAATGACTTATGCTCTTTACTCTTAACGCGAGATACGATTTAACTCCAAATGCGTAATTCATTTCTTTTACTAGGTTTGTTTTCACCAACCACAAACTCTCTTTTTTCCATAAAAGAAACTAAGGACATTCTTCTTCATTAATTAATACTTGTATTATAGCTTATTTTTTAATAATTGTAAATGCTTTTCATGGTCATTGTTGAAAACCTTAACATATTGATCTAAATAATCAAAAATTTGGTTCAAATCATTTAAAAAGATTTCTTCTTTTCCTTTTGAATTCATTGTTTTTAGTTCTATAAAATCAAATTTCTGAAAATTATATTGTTTTAAATCTTCTAATTGATCTTCATGAATCAATGTTTTAGACGGTAAGTATAAAATCAAATAACTAAGACGTTCTCCACCAACTCGTACATTTCCAGTACGAAAAACCACTTCCCCTTTGGAAGCTAGATACTCCATATAAAGAAGTCCTTGTCTTGTATGTTTGCGTCTTCTTTTTTTATAATATTTATTCCATGAAAAAGAATATAGTTTTTGTAGTAACTCATAAAGGAGCTCATCATGACTAACAATCCTTGGACCATATACTTCAACTGTATGATTGTCTACATTACAAATCATTTCTTCTCCATGAATGTCTAACTTAAAATCAGATTTTGTATTTAAATACTGTGAGCAAATTCGTAATTTTAATAAACGTTCTGGATACATTATTTATCCTCTTCATGAAGTGTTTCAATAATCTGTTCTATTTTTTTACCATAGTCAATAGACTCATCATAAACAAATTGGAGTTCTGGAATATGTCTAATATCAATACGTCCAGCAAGTTCTTTTCTTAAAAAGCCAGCCGCATCTTTTAGTGCTTTTAACGTAACTTCTTTTTTATCATCATTTAACACAGTAACATAAACCTTCGCAAAGCTAAGGTCACTAGTTACATGAACATCTGTAATCGTAACAAATTTAATATCATCATCACGCACTTCTAATTGTAAAATATAACTTAATTCTTTTTGAATTTGATCGGCAATTCTTTCAATTTTAACGCTCATAATTTCACCTCGTATTTCTATTATACCAAAAAGTATTCTGTTTTAAAATATATTATATTTTCTTTTCAAGTTTTATTATAATTCATATTATAGTTGAATTCTATTTGCTAACGTGTAAAGTAGTGTAAAAATTTTTTTAAAACTATTTACAATACTTTTTATAGATGTTATTCTTAGTATATAGATAGTAGAACATCTATCGTTTTAGGAGGTGAAAAGTATGGGATTACAAATTGCTAATGCAACATACGGACGTGATAGTAAAGGAGTACAAACTTTAAAAAGTAACTTAACAGGTGATATTGACAAGTCAATCAAAGTTTTGACTGGAAGTGAATATACAAACTTTATCAAAACTGTTCAAGCTAATTGGAGTGGTGCTGATGCAGATAAATTCATTCAAAAATTCAAAGAATCTGTAAAACAAATTGAAACAGAATTTAAAGCTTATAAAAGTCAAATTATTAGAGCTTTAGATAACGACTATTCACAATTTGCTAAAATGCAAAGTTCTAATGCTAGTACTGTAAGTGGTAGTATTAAAAAAATTAACTAATTATAATTGAAAGGAGTCTTATTATGGCTACAGTTAAAGCGCAAAGTGTTGCAGCAACACCAGTTAGCAATGGATCATCTACAGCGACTGGGCTAGACACTACTAAAATTACTAAAATGCAAAATGCCTTAACGACTTACCAAAATGCTGTAAAAAAATCTATCGATTTTGCAGCTAGTCGTGCAAACATTAATAAAGCAATTAAAGGTACTGCTAGTGAAAATTCACTAATGAAATTAAATAAAGCAATTGATACAAAACTAGAATCTTATATGGTACAATTAAACCAATATGCAACTATATTAACTAATTTAAAGGCTACATATAGTAAAAATGATACTGGTAATACTACTTTTGCTGATATGACTAAAAATATTCAAAAATAGAAATACAATTTATTTTAAGCATAAAAAAACATCTCCTTTCCTGAGGTGTTTTTTTTATGAACAAATATTTTAATGTTGATTTCAAAGAAAAAGTATTAAGACTTAATAATATTGTTGTTATCATTTAAATAAATCACTTACAATTAAAAAGAACCAAAAAGATAATTTTTGGTCCTTTTTTCATGTGAACTATTCAGTCACTTCATTAAATCATTTTTTTATGATACTAATACTAATTTAGTTCCATTTTTTATATCTGTATTAATTAATAAAACATCTGGTTGATATAACTCTTTTGTAAGAGCGTTGTATAATTTGTTTTTATCTGATAACAAATAATCACCACCAGATAATTCATATACTGCCTTGTTAAGCAAAATAATGATATTCCCCATTTTTTTATTTACTGGTAAGTAAACATCATAGGTTTGATTCAGTTCAGGAACAATTAAGTTAACCAATACCTTATTATCCATTAGAATAATTCCTCCACTTCTTCACTACTCATACCAATGGTTACTGTATACATACCTTCTTCTATAACATAAATAATATTTGATAATTTTTCTTCAACATCATAATTTGTTAAACTTGTTAAAGTAAAGACTTCTTGTTCATCAATACCTTTACCAACCCAAATACCTGAAGAGTTATCGATTACTGGATACCATGCACATTCACGAATCTTTTTAAAACGATCATAATTATCTATAATTATAAATGATTGATTTTTTAACTCTGATGCATGTCCTAACATCATTTGGAATAACTTCATATCTTCTTCTAATAATAATTCTTCAACATCACCAATACCTAAAATAATATTAACCGTTGGTATTTCAGCTTGGTTAAGTAAAATAGCTTGCAAAATATCTTTAAAATTATCATTATAATAAGCAGCATTTCCATCTGTATTAATACATGTTAAGAAATCAATAATATTCAAACGAACACCTGGGATAGCATCTATAAGATCAATCAATGAACACATAAAGTCAGCATCATCTATCACTGTATTTCCAAGAATTACATTCATTGGATGTTTAGTAATATCCCATTTTATACGATCTGCGCTATCTCTTGAAATTCCTATTGGAAGAGTGGTAACTTCTTTTGCAAATGGTAACATTTCCTTTAGGGTTACATGATCTGGTAATATCTTAATTGAATTTACTTTATAGTGATACGTTTCCGATAGATATTTTCCAGTTTGTTTAATCGAAAGGTTAATATTATCTTTATCACTAATATATGCCGTCTGAAACTCACAAGCTTCTTCATCTACTATAGTAATTCCACGTCCAAAGTTTTTCTTTGGAACTAAACCACTGGCAGCTCCTAAAAAATATTGATAATCAAATGGATCAGAAGTTTGTAAAATCATTTTATTTGCAAAACTTTCAACAACACTAGAACGAATCGAATTAGTTGAAACAACAGTGAAAATGAAAATAACGCCATATTTACTACCTTCACGTAATAAATGATTTAAATAATCTTCATATTCTGCACAGTTTTCCATAAAAGATTCATACCCATTAATTACAGTAACTATTAACGGAACCTTAGAACCACTCTTCTTTACATACATATTAAAGTCACCAGCATATTCAGAAAACAATTCTTTTCTCTTTTTGATTTCTTTTTCCAAAAATTCAAATTGTGCGGCAACTTTCTCTTTTTCAGAAGATGTAATTACATCCCCTACATGTGGCATTTTGTAAAAAGTTGACATAGCTTCCGATCCAAAATCATGAATATAAAAATTAATTTCTTGTGGAGTATGATAAATACATGAACTATAGATAAGTGATGTTAATAAATTTTCTTTTCCACTTCCAGGGAGTCCAAAGATAATCGTGTTTTTACAACTTAAATCAATAGAATAAAGTCCTTGTGATTGTCTTGCTGGTTTATCATACTCTCCTACTGGAATCATGAAATCAAATAAAGCAGGACGATAATTATATTTTTTTACAAGATTTCCTAAATACATTTTGGTAGGTAAACTTGGTAACCATAAAGAGCGAAATGGAATATTTTCACGATTTGCAAGTTCATATAAATACTTCACAATATTAGTTAATTGTTCACCTAGATCCACTCGTTCATCTATCTTAATTTCATCATTAATACTTTTAATGATATTTCCATCATTGCTTACAAAATCAATACTATCATTTACCTTTTTTAATACACGATCTGTTGGGATATATTTGGCTCCTGCCCACCCAGATTGACCTAATTCAAAGATTTCATCATTTCCAACTTGTAAGTAAAATCTTCCAGCTTCTTTAATATTCATAGCTTCAGGTCTTTTTAACATTTCAAGACTATCTTCACTTGTTTGAACTTTTAAACAAACTCTAAATCTAGAGTTTGACCATATTTGATCATTAACGACTCCTGTAGGTTTTTGGGTCGCCAAAATAAGATGTACACCTAAACTACGACCAATACGAGCCGTGGAAATTAATTCATCCATAAAATCTGGTTGTTGATCTTTCAATTCAGCAAACTCATCAGAAATAACAAATAAGTGAGCCATAGGTTCTTTTACTTTACCTTCACGATATAATCGTTGATATTTATAAATGTCAATCGTTCCTTCACCAAGGGCTTCTCTTGCCTGGTTAAAGCAAATTTGTCTACGTTGTAATTCACTTTTAATTGATACCAACGTTCGATTCATTTCACTAGTATCTAAGTTTGTAATGGTTCCAATTAAATGTGGAATTTTAATACCTGTCTCACGATTTTCGAAAGCTCCAGCTAAACCTCCACCTTTATAATCAATAAGAACAAATTGAACTTCATCTGGATGATAATTGATAGCCATAGATAAAATGTATGAAATAATAAATTCTGATTTACCACTTCCAGTGGTACCAGCAATTAACCCGTGAGGTCCATGATATTTTTCATGTAAATCTAATTCAACTAAACGATCTTCTTCTTTTAATCCCACAGGTGCATGTAAACTGGTTGTTGGATCATTATTAGCCCATTTTGATAAAATATTTAAATGATCAATTCTTCCAGCATGATACATATCTAAAAAACTAATACTAGATGGGATGGTGGCTTGATGATCTTTACTAGACAATGGAATATTCTCAATTATTTTAGCGTATTCTTCCATATTGAAACTAATATATTGTGGTTTAAATGGAATATGACTTTCTTCTTCCATCATTCGACTAAAAAGACCACTCGTATTATCCCCAATATCAATAAATTTTTCTAGTCTACTTGGAACATTTTTTAAAGCATTATCAAAAATCATCAACGAAAATCCAGCATTAACATTATCATTTAAAATACGATTAATAATTGGTGACTTATTTACTTTTGTAAAATCATCCGTGATAATTAAATAATATTCATCGTAATTTTTATATAGCTCTTGATTTTCAAATTTAACGGTGTTTTTCTTTTCTTCTTCTTGATTAGTATCATCTTTTATTCTTCGATCATACTCTTGTTCTAAGTACATAGATATCTGCATCATTTCATTTTCATTAGTTGCGAAAAATCTTTTTTCTTTATCATTACTCCAACAATGTGGTAAATATTTTAAATAAGACCACTGATCTTCATTCATTTCGTTTGTAAATAAAACAATTTTCAAATCTAAGCTGCTATAATAAAACATTAATTGTAACATCAAACTATCAATATATTGTTGTTTAAATTTAGCATTAATTAAAAATGGTGTTACTCTATTTTGCAACATAGAAATTGTAATAGGCACATTTTTTAATTTTCTTTTTTCCGTTGCGATTTTTTCAACTTCTTCTTTTAAATTATCATCATATAAAGAAAACTGTTCTATTTGAGCTTCTACTTCAAGAGCAGCAGGTAATTCTCCAACACCTAGGCTTAATGTTAAAAAGTCATCATCAACAATTTCTCTACCCCAGACACTTGTACTACGATTTACAATCTTTTTTTGGATATCTTCCAACTTAAAATTATTTTCAATTAAAATACCTTCTTGTTTCTTGATAATGTCATTAATTGTATTGACTTTGTTTTCTAAATATTTTTTATACCTAAGTTGACGTAAGTTTTCTTTCTCTTTAATTTTTTTCTTTTGCCACATATCTGTTAATAATGGGAACAGAACACATGCGATTAACATTAAAAAACACATAAAAAATTCCAACCCAGCATTAAATACACTAATTTGTCCAGTCATTAATCCATGAGCTGCAGATATTCCTGTCATACAAGAGGTAATTCCAATAATTGCAGAGGATCCTAAAGATAAGAACATTGGCATTTGTTCATTTCGCTCTTCATCTGGAGGAGATTCAATACTTACCTTTTCAAAGGTTATGTCTTTCTTTAAACGAGGAGTATGAAAGAATAATTGACTTTCTTTAAAACGTTTCATGTTTCTTTCGGTTTCAGTTGTAGGGGTATAATCATTACTTTTCTTTTCTAATTCAATTCTATTTAATCCCGCAATTGCAATTTTATTGTTTGGATTATTAATTCGAATATATTGATCCATCCAAATAATTTTTAACCCATTAATAAAAATAACATCTCCAAATTGTAAAGAATGTTGTTGAATTCTTTTTTTATTGACATAAACAAAACCATTTACATCATCTAAACCTTTTATTACATATTGATTATTAACAACACTAATATTGGCATGATTTAGTAGTGTTCGATTATTATTATAATTAATATGACAGGATGGTCCACTACCAATCATAATATTTGAAATACCTTTCATAGAAAGATCTACATAATCTTCTGTATTAGGAACAACCTGAATCGATAATACTTCGTCCAAATCCGCAAATTTTATTTCATAATTCGTATACTCACTTAATACCGCATGATCAATGGGTTTCCCATTAAAAGTCAAATGAACTGTTTCATCGGTATTCATTGTCCATACGCCATCTTTTGCTTCTAAAGTAATTGTTTCCAATATAGACTCTGAACCATAATAATAATTAATCATATAAAAATCTTCAACTTTGTCAGGCAATGGATACACATTTACACGATATTTATCATATACAAATAGTTTCATACTTTACACACCCCTAGTATATTTAAATTATAACATAACTAAATCGCCAATCGCAACCAAATAAATAAAAAAAGTAACATTCTCCAAATGTCATATAAAATACGACAAACGTGTCAAATAGACTTATAAATTAATTTATTTATCATATATTAACAAATTTCAAACAATTTCTTTTCTTAAATATTTCCTGGTGTAAAAAAGCAATTATAAAAAAAGAATTATATCTATAAAATTACAGATTATAATTCTCATATTTAAAAATTTTATTGTTTAAAATTTTTCAGTTAATATATTTCATCTTTTTTAATTGTTACATATTTTTGATTTCTAGCCTTAATACTATTTTTATTTGTATAGTCTAATTTACCACTTCTTATTAAAGGTTTAATAATATTTGTTGAAATATATTGTCTTGATCTAATATTCAAATATTCTCTTATTTCTTTAGCTGTTTTTGCTTCTTTGCAATAGTCTAATATCATATCTTGATATTCCTCAATGCTTCTTTTTTGTTGTCTACTTTGTTCATTAATAGCAACATTACTATTTCTAAAAATTACTTTAAAACGATCTCTTTCCTCATAAAATTCTGGTGCAGGTAATCCATATCTTTTCATAGTTGGAATTCCAGAATGATGATTTTCAATAACATCACCTTTTCTTCAAGAATTTTAACAATTGTTGGATTTCTCGATTCCATGGTTGTAGCAATTCCTAATTTTTCCAATTTATTAGTACCATAAAGAGTTCCTGGATTTATAATTTCAATTCTATCATTATACATATAAACAGATACATAAACATTTTCTGTTTGTGTACTATCATCCCTATGGATTAAGGCATTAGCAACTGCCTCTCTTAATACTTCTAGTAGATATTCAATTATTTAATACACAAAAAGACAACAATTTTTCATTGTTATCTTTTTATTTAAAACATAAACTTTTTATTAGCGTTCTATTTCAACTAATTCATAGGCTTCAATGGTATCTCCTACTTTAATATCACTAAAGTTTTCAATGGTAATACCACATTCAAAACCTTTTTTTACTTCTTTTACAGAATCTTTTTCACGTTGTAATGATCCAATATTACCATCATATACAACAATTCCATCACGAATTAAACGAGCTTTGGCATCTCTTTTAATGATTCCATCTGTTACATAAGATCCAGCAATTAAACCTACTTTAGAGAATTTAAAGATTTGTTTTATATCTGCAGAACCTAAAACTTTTTCTTCATAAATAGGTTCAAGTAGACCTTTCATCGCAGCTTCCATTTCTTCTACCACTTTATAGATAATATTATAAAGGCGGATGTCTACACCTTGTTCTTTCGCATAATCTTTAATACTATTATTTGGACGTACGTTAAATCCAATAATAATCGCATCACTGGCTTTGGCTAAAATGATATCACCTTCAGTAATTGCGCCTACACCAGAACGAATAACTTTTACACGAACATCTTCTACTTGTAATTTTTCTAAAGAATTTTTAACAGCCTCTGCACTTCCGTTTACATCGGTTTTTATTAAGACATTAATTTCTTTAATTCCCGATTGAATTTTAGAGAATAAATCATCTAGAGAAACACTACCTTTAGAGGCATTTTCCTTTAACTTCGCTTGAATTTTTCTTTCTTCAGCAATACTTCTCGCTTGTTTTTCTCCTTCAAATGCCATAAATTTATCTCCCGCTGTTGGAGTATCATTTAATCCCGTAATCGTTACTGGGAATGATGGTTCTGCGGAAGTAATGTCTTCGTTACGATCATTTTTCATTGTACGAATTTTTCCATAAGAGGTCCCTACAACCACAGGATCACCTAAACGTAAGGTCCCATTTTGAATTAGCATCGTTACAACTGGCCCTAAATGTTTATCTAAACTAGATTCTACTACAGTTCCTAAAGCATAACGATTTGGATTAGCTTTATACTCTTGCATTTCAGCAATTAAGCTAATATTTTCAAGTAAGGCGTCAACACCTTCTCCAGTAGAGGCGATAATTTTATTAAATAAAGTATCTCCACCCCATTCTTCTGGTGTTAATCCATATTCAACAAGCTCTGTCATAATACGATCTGGATTAGCGCCTGGTTTATCCATTTTATTAATTGCGACAATAATTGGAACACCTGCAGCTTTCGCATGATCAATCGCTTCTTTCGTTTGTGGCATTACTCCATCATCAGCCGCAATAATAATAATGATAATATCTGTGATTTGTGCTCCACGGGCACGCATTTCTGTAAATGCAGCATGTCCTGGGGTATCAATAAAGGTAATTTTCTTTCCATTATGTTTTACCTGATAAGCACTAATTGCTTGTGTAATTCCACCAGCTTCGCCACTAACAACATTAGTTTTTCGAATGGTATCTAATAAAGTTGTTTTTCCATGGTCAACATGACCCATAATGGTTACAACAGGAGCACGTTCTACTAAATCTTCTGGATTATCAATAATTTCAAATGCTTCAAAATTAGTAACATCTGCAGTTTCTTCTCTTTTTAATTCTTTATCATAATCAAGAACTAAAATTTCAGCATTTTCAAAACTAATCGTGTTATTAATCGTTACCATAATTCCTTGAAGAAATAATTTTTTAATAATTTCAGAGGCTGAAATTCCAATGGCTTTAGCTAGGTCACCAATGGTCATTCCCTCTTTATATAAGACTATATTTTCATTCGTATTTGGCGTATTAGCCATTAACTTTTCCTTATTCTTATACATTTGTTTCTTTTTATTTGCGAAATCTTTTTTCTTATTTTGAATATCCTTCTTTTTATTTAACTTTTGTTTTTTAACTGTGTTATCGACATTAATCTTTTCTTCAAGAATCATCTCTTCCACACGATCTTCTAGGGCTTCCTCATATTCTTTTTCATCTAATTCTACATCAGCAGCAATTTCACTATCTAATTCCGTAATAGCTACATCATCTAACATATCCTCTTCCCTAGACACATCAATATTTAATTTTTTACAATAATTTAGAATTTCTTCTACGGTTTTATTTACATCTAAAGCATATTCTAATACACTCATCATAAAACTTCACCTCTTTCTATTATTTGGTAATTTTTTCTAATAATTCATCAAAAATAGATGCTGGAACTTCTACTTCTAACTGACGGTTCAAAACGTTACTTTTTTTGGCACGAAGAATCACTTCGGCATCTTTTTTTAAATAAGCACCACGACCGTTTGCTTTTCCAGTTTCATCTACAATAACCGTTCCTTCTGGCGTACGAACAACGCGAATTAACTCATTCTTTGGATATTTTTCACGTGTACACACACAAGTACGCATTGGAATTTTTTTTATTTTCATAAAATATTAATCCCCATTTCACTGGCTTCTGCACGTGTTTTTACATCTAGTTTATAATGTGTTAAACGAGCCGCAAGACGAATATTTAATCCACGCTTTCCAATCGCTAGTGATAAATTTTCATCATCTACAATAACAAGTGCTTCATTTTCTTTTTCAGAACCAGTAATAACGGTTACATTACGCGCTGGACTTAAGGCGTTTTCGATGAATTTAGCTGTATCATTACTATATTCAATGACGTCAATTTTTTCACCATTTAATTCTTTAATAATATTATTGATACGACTTCCACGTTCTCCAATACAAGAACCAACAGCTTCTACATTTGGATTTTCTGAATAAACAGCTACCTTAGAACGAACACCAGCTTCACGAGCAACACTATAAATTAAAATTGTTCCATCATTTACTTCTGGAATTTCTAATTCAAATAAACGTTTTACAAAACCATAATGTTTTCTTGATAATAGAATTAATGGTCCCTTTCCACTATTATCTACTTTTGTAATATATACTTTTAAACTAGATCCCATTTTAATTTCTTCCCCAGGAATAATTTCCGTTTTTGGTAAAATTCCCTGTGTCTTTCCTAAATCGATATAATAGTTACGAACATCTTCCATTTCAACAATTCCTGTAACCATTTCATCTTGTTTATCTCCGTATTCTTCCATAATATTGGTGCGTTCTGCTTCACGTACTTTTTGAATGATGACTTGTTTGGCTGTAGATGCAGCTACACGTCCAAAATCACGTGGGGTTACTTCTTCTTCAATCGTTTCCCCAATCTCAATATCTGGAACAATTTTACGTGCTTCTTCTAATGTTAAATGAATGCGTGGATCATATTCAAACTCTTCTGGGATTCCTTCTTCTAATTCTTCATCACTAAGTGGTGTATAAGGATCTTCTTCCTCTAATTGTTTTAACTCCTCTTCTGTTAAACGGTGTTCCTCTTCTGGTAATTCAATTACTGTTTTATAAGAAAATACACGAATCTTTCCAGATTCTGGATCTACTTCTACACGAGCATTTGGCAAATGATAATTTTTCTTATAAGCCGAAGTAAGCGCAAGCTCTAAAGCTTCAATTAATGTTTCATGATGAATTCCACGCTCATTTTCTAAAACATCCATCGCTAACCTAAAAGCTTTCATATCAATTTTGTTTTCTGTCAAATTTTCTTCCACTTTTTTCTTTCTCATGTTACTCACAACCTTTCTCTTTTGAACAAACATCTAAGATGTAATTTTCTTCAATGAAATCTTTTTCATCTAACAAAGGATTAATTGTTTGACTGACTAAAACACAATCATCTAAATTAACAATTCCATCTTTGTCAATAATAATGCGTAAAAATCTCGTTGTTCCTTCTAATTCATATGTAACCTCATCAATACGAAATCCTAGGGACTCCACAGGCTCACGTAAAAGTTCTAATACTTTCTGTTCAATATTCATAATTACCTCCACTCGCAGGAAAGAGTGGGATCTCCCCACTCTTCCGCCTTTCTTTTTAACATCTGCGTTAATTATACCATATTATATGAAAATATCCTAGTTTTTTTATCATATTTTACTTTTTTTTGTTATAATTATCATATGGAGATGATTTAATGAAAAAAATATTAAGTAACAATTATATCAAAGGTGTCCTAGGTGCACTTCTAGGTACCCTGATTTATTTTATCCTTCCTTATTTTCAAGGTATTCCTTTTCAACTTTTAGGTCTAGATCCTAAAACACTCCCTCTTTGGGTTAAAACTATTTATCTAATCGCCTACGAAATACTTATTCTTCTATTAATCACATCCGTTTTCCAACATACACTAGAAAAAGATTGGAAGGACATGAAAAAGAATCATAAATCATACTTTAATACTTACTTTAAATATTGGTTTTTAATTCTCTTTTTAATGATGATTAGTAATGGGGTTATTACACTGATTAATCACGGTGATATTGCGAACAACGAACAAACCATTCGTGATACTTTTAAACTCGCTCCTATTTACACGTTCTTTAGCGCTGTAATCTATGCACCAATGACAGAAGAATTAATTTTCCGTCAAGGCGTACGAAATATCATAAAGAATAATGTTCTCTTTATTCTTATTTCCGGACTTCTTTTTGGTTCTATGCATGTCATTCCAAGTTATCATGTCCCACTAGACTTACTTTATATTCTTCCATATAGTATCCCAGGATGGGTATTTGCCTATATCCTAACGAAGAGTAAAAATATTTTTGTTCCTATGGGACTACATTTTATTCATAATGGAATTTTAATGTCCCTACAATTTTTAATATATTTCTTTATGTAAAAAGTTCAATTGAACTTTTTTATTTTTGTGTTATAATATCAAATCAGGTGATAAATATGGAATTTTTCTGTGGATGTGTTACAATTAATCATAAAAAATATCGTATGTATTTTAATTACGATCAACAAATTTTTGTTTTTTATAAACTAATTCATGGAGAACTTTGCCCTATTGAAAGTACAAAAATATATACAAATAAACATAACTTTTCTTATCTTGAACAAGGATTTTTCCCAGAATTATCTGAACCTTATCGTGTCAGAAAAAATCCCTTTAACAAAAAACAAGAAGTAGAATATTTAACACAGGAAACTTACGATATTCTTCTTACAGCCTTGGATCGCAATCCTTGGTTAAATACAGAACAAAAAGAAATTCTTACATGGTTTCAATCCCTACTTACACATTATCCATGTAATTTAAAAGATCTCTATAATCTTTATGCGAGTTTACGAATCATTAAAAGAGATTTATCAAAAAATTATACAGGATTGTATAATTCAATAAAAAATATTCTATTGTTAAACTTAAAATATCAAGAGTATCAAACCTTAACTAGCATCCATGAATTAACCCATATGCATCAAACAATTGATAAAAGTTATCTTTTCGAATGGTTTATTGAGGGAATGACCGAAATCATTACCTATGAACTTTCAAAAGAATATATCGATGACATTGATAGTATTAATGCCTTCTATAGCAATAAAGGTTATGATTATGAAATTAATATTTGTAGAATACTATGTGAACTATTTGATTCAAACAAACTTTGTGAACTCACACTAAATGGAGAAGAAAGAGATATCGAAAACTATTTTAAAACCTACTTGAGTTACCACGAATTTTATGAATTGTTTGGAAAAATGGCACTTTACTTTAACCGGATTTCTATAAATCACTTAGATATCGATAATTTAATGTTTGATGTAGATCATCTACTTCTAAAAATAACAGATCGACGTTATCCTATAGACTGCGAAGCTAAAAATCATATTTATACTTATTTAACCATGGAAACATTAGATTCAACCATTCATTTAAAAAACTATACAATTCCAGAAAAACAATACAAAAAATGTAAATAACACCGTTACATTTTTTTATTGTCTAATTTACAACTGAAATAAACCATGATAAAATGAATATGGTGAAGATATGAAAAAAATTGTATATACATTTTTAACTATTATTATTCTTATTGTTGGTGTATTATTATACGCTAGATACATTGGAACTAGTGGACTCATAATCAAAGAATATAAAGTAACAAATAGTTCTATCCCAGAAGGTTTTTATGGAACAAAAATTGTTCATCTTTCTGATATTCATTATGGTAGAACCATCAAAAAGAAAGAATTACAAAAAATAGTAGAAAAAGTGAATCACTTACATCCTGATATTATTATTATTACTGGAGATTTAATTGATCGTAATACCATGCTTACAGATCGTATGGCTAGTGTCATTTCAGATATTCTAAAAGATTTAGATGCTAATGTAGGAAAATATGCTATTCAAGGAAATCATGATTATAAATTCGATAAATGGGCAACCATTATTTCCGATAGTGGATTTACAAATTTAAATGATCGTTATGATTTAATCTATAACGAATCAACAAAACCTATTTTCTTAGGTGGTTTATCTACGAATACTTATCAAAAAGAAAAAACACTAGAAGAAAAAATTAAGGTCATGAATGATTATTTTGCTTCGCGAACCGAAGAAAACAAGGAAAATTTCCCAGATTATAAAATTATGATCATGCATGAACCTGATTTTATTGATGAAATTAATCCAGAAAATTATGATCTTATTTTAGCTGGACATTCACATAATGGACAAGTAAGAGTTCCTTTTGTTGGTGCCGTTATTCTACCTCCATATGCAAAAAAATATTATAAACCTTATTATAATGTCAATGGAACCGATTTATATATTTCTAGTGGAATTGGAACATCAACCATTAATTACCGTTTATTTAATAGACCTTCTATCAATTTATATCGTTTAGTAAATCATTAAAAAAATAGCTTCTGCTATTTTTTCTTTATTTCTTCTTTCAATATCATTTTTTCAAGAATAATACCATCCTTATCATTTGTAGACTTTTTCTCATAAGAATCCAATCCAAGGTCAAAATATAATTTAAGAATTGCTTCCTTTTGAATCGTAGGAGCATCCCAAAATGGTGTTAAAATATAAGTATATTTTAAAATTCTTTCATCTAACCATCCTTCTACAATGAAATAATGATTTTCTAACAAATGTTTCCTTATTCTATGAGAAATAGTATAATTAATTTTTTCTTTTTCTTCTAGATAATTCTCAACGGGACAACTATTTATTAAGTTCTCCCTTTCTTGCAATAGTGGAACTAATTCAAAACTTAGGGAATCACTGTTTTTAATATAGTCTTGTGCAAATTTTAAATAAGCTGTATAATGGTGATCACTTTGAAACAGTTCATGAAGTAACGAAGTATTATATGTATACAAAATACCTTCAGGAGAAATCAAATAAAGCATTCTAGGATGATCTTTTACTATTTGATCAAAATTTTCATTATCTATCATTTGTTCTTTTCTACCAATATTTCCCATATATCTTGATCCTCCCATCTTTTAGTTATTTTAAAATAAATTTAAGTTCAGCAATAATAGAGCGAATAATCATTTCTTTATTCTCTTGACGTGATTTATCTAACGCATTTAGCGTAAAAGTTTCATAAGTATTTTCTTCTTTTTTATAAATCGAAACATAAATGAGTGATGAATCTCCACCTCTATTATTTGGATCCTCTCTATTTATTCTACCTGTAATTCCAATCCCATAATCAGCATTCGTATAATCTGAAATCGCTTTAGACATTTCTTTTGCTACTTCAATGCTATATACTGTATACTTTTCAATCGTCTCTTTTTTTACACCCATTTTAATCTTATATTCATTACTATAAGTAACTGCACTAAATTTTAAGACTTCACTAGCTCCTGGAACATTAGTGATCGCATTTGCGACCCCTCCTCCAGTACAAGATTCCATCGTTGCGACGGTTTTCTTTTGTTCTGTTAATTTTTTTATAATTTCTTCCATACAACACTTCCTTTCTTAAAGTATGTTTTATTTTTATTAAACTTCATAGTGTCTTATTGGTTTTAAATTCTCATCTAATTCATAACAAATTGGAACACCTGTTGCAATTTCAAGTCCAAGAACTTCCTCATCCGTTAAATGATCTAAATATTTGATTAAACCACGTAAACTGTTTCCATGAGCAACAATGATAATACTTTTCCCAGCTTGTAATTCTTTTTTTATTTCTGAATCCCAATATGCTACAACTCTTTTAATTGTATCATTCAAATTTTCTGTTTTTGGCAATTCTTCTTTTGATAGATTACTATATTTCGGATCGTTTCCAGGATATCTAGGGTCATTTTCTTCTAATGCTGGAGGATAAACATCAACACTTCTTCTCCAAAGTTGAACCTGTTCTTCTCCGTACTTTTCTTTTGTTTCATTTTTATTCAACCCTTGTAAGGCTCCATAATGTCTTTCATTTAAATGCCAATCTTTTTTTACTGGCAGGTCTTCACTTCCTAATTCTTCTAAAATATAATCTAAAGTTTGATTGGCACGTTTTAATACCGAAGTAAAAGCCATATCAAATTGATAGTTCTTCTCTTTTAAAAGCTTTCCAGCATTTTTCGCTTCTTGGATTCCTTTTTCAGACAAAGAAACATCTGTCCATCCTGTAAATTTATTTTCTAAATTCCAAACACTTTCTCCGTGTCTTACTAATACTAATTTTATCATATTAAACATTCTCCTTTTCTAACCACTTTTTTGCATAAGGGCAACTAGCACTTATTTGGTAGTTGTTTTTCTTAAAATAATTATAAGCATAGTTCATTAAATCGCCAGCAAGTCCCTGTCCACGATAATTAGGGTTGACGTAAACAAAATTAATATTTACACTATCATTTGACATTTTGATAAATCTTAACTCTGCTGTCACTTCATTTTGCTCATTTAATTTAAAAATGCGATTATTCTCAATTTGATATGGCATATTATCACATCCTTGATATTTTTATTATATATCATATTTAGAATAAAAAGAAAGATAAAATTAAATTTTAAACAAAAAAATTTACCTAAAAGATATAGGTAAATTAATTATTTATGAATAATTTTTGTTTTAACACTCTGTATTAATGATAATACTTTTTCTTCCGAACAAGATAAATTTACAGAAAGATTTTCATAATCTACTTTATCGTTATTCTCTAATTGTTGTTTCATCAATGTTAATAATTCTAGTTCTTCTTGTGTGAAAGTAATTTCTTGAAGGATATCTATAGCTTCACTCTTATATTGATCATCTCTTGTTTGTTCATAAACATAATGATCAGCTAAAGATATCTCCTTGTCATTATGATTAGTGATTTGTAATGAATTTAAAATTCTTTCTTTGATAAATAATAAACCATTTTTTATTCCATATTTTTTTAATACATTTGTTAAATAATTTAAATCATATTGATAATTATGTATAACGCCTCCCATCTTATTCATGAAAGTATCCATGGTAAATCCTGATAAATCATCGATGGTATATGAAGTAATTGAATAATTCTTTTTTATATAATATGCTACTTGTTTACTAACATTAAGAATTAATGAACCATATTGTTCTAATTGTTCATTTGTCATTGGAATTGGTTCTCCAATATATAATTTTTTTTGTTCTAATAAATGATCAATATAATTTTTATCTGTCATTTTTGAAAAACTTTCAATAAATTCGTAATATGAAATATTTTTTTGTTGACATAATGAAGTGATTTCTTCTTTTGTATAATATCCAGGATATTTATTATAAATGATTAAATAAGATTTCAAAGCTAAAAAGTATTCTCTCTTATCATATTCCTTTTTATATGAATCAAACATAGTGAATACAAAATTATCTTTAATAAATACATTTGATAATGATAATTGCTTCATTTTTTTTAATGGAATATGATACTGTTTAAATATCTTTATTGCATTTTCAATAGTTTGTACTTTTCCACGAGCTAAAATAGTTGGGCATTGATTTATGATATCTAAAGATAATCCTGGCGTTTTGGTAATCAATTTAATGATTGAATCAATTTCTTTAGCCTTTCCGTAAGCTAAAATATATGGACATTGATTTATAATATCTAAAGATAATCCTGAGGTTGTGGTAATCACTTCAATGATTGATTCGATTTCTTTAGCTTTTCCGAAAGCTAAAATAGTTGGGCATTGATTTATGATATCTAAAGATAATCCTGGCGTTTTGGTAATCAATTTAATGATTGTATCAATTTCTTTAGCATTTCCACGAGCTAAAATAGTTGGACATTGATTTATGATATCTAAAGATATTCCTGGCGTTTTGGTAATCAATTTAATGATTGTATCAATTTCTTTAGCATTTCCACGAGCTAAAATAGTTGGACATTGATTTATGATATCTAAAGATAAGCCTGGCGTTTTGGTAACCAGTTCAATGATTGCCTCAATTTCTTTAGCTTTTCCGTAAGCTAAAATAGTTGGACATTGATTTATGATATCTAAAGATATTCCTGGCGTTTTGGTAATCAATTTAATGATTGTATCAATTTCTTTAACTTTTCCACGAGCTAAAATAGAAGAACATTGATTTATGATATCTAAAGATATTCCTGGCGTTTTGGTAATCAATTTAATGATTGATTCGATTTCTTTAGCTTTTCCACGAGCTAAAATAGTTGGACATTGATTTATGATATCTAAAGATAATCCTGGCGTTTTGGTAATCAATTTAATGATTGTATCAATTTCTTTGGCTTTCCCTTGAGCTAAAATAGTTGGACATTGATTTATTATACCTAAAGATAATCCTGGCGTTTTGGTAATCAGTTCAATGATTGTATCAATTTCTTTAGCTTTTCCACGAGCTAAAATAGTTAGACATTGATTTATGATATCTAAAGATAAACCTGAAGTTTTGTTTATCACTTCAATGATTGCCTCAATTTCTTTAGCTTTTCCACGAGCTAAAATATAAGGACATTGGTTAAGTATATCTAAAGATAATCCTGGCGTTTTATTTATCACTTTAATGATGGAATCTATTTCTGTGGCTTTTCCACAAGCTAAAACGTATGGACATTGATTTATTATATCTAAAGATAAACCTGAAGTTTTGTTTATCACTTCAATAATTGATTCGATTTCTTTAGCATTTCCTATTGCCCATATTTTAGTACAACCTACAATTTTATGTTCCAGTAATTTCCCACATTCAAAATAAGGTTTTAAAACTTTTAAAATTTCTTCACATTTGTTACAATGTGCATATTGCAACAGTGTTTTCATTGACTTCGTTTCAAGTGTTGATATAACATCTTCAGAAATTTTATATTTTTTTAACAATTCTAAGAATTTATTTTTTTCGATCATATAATGTTCCCTTCAAACTAGAAATGTTCTTATTATATCATTTATTTTTTAGTTTAGCTATTCATTATGAAAAAAAAGAAGAAATTAATCTTCTAATAGCATTTGTAATTTATGGCATTTATCCGCATCCATTGGTTTAACACCATCTAAACGATATGGAATACCTAATTTTTTATATTTTTCTACACCATATAAATGATAAGGTAGAAGTTCTATTCTTTCAATATTTTTATATGGTTCAATAAATTTTTTTAAGTTTAAAACATGTTCCTCATCATCATTTAAACCTGGAACAATCACTTGTCTTATCCACATCTTTTTGTTCATTTGGTCACACAATGTTAGAAATTCGATCATTTTCTCTTGTTCTTTCGATGTAATTTGACTAAATTCTTTGGGTGAAGTAGCCTTAACATCTAAAATAACAAGGTCAACATAAGTTAGAATTTCCTTTTGTAATGATTTGCCAAATCCTGAAGTATCTAGGCATGTGTGAATACCTTCTTTTTTACAAAGTTTTAAACATTCTAGTAAAAACTCAGGCTGATTTAATGGTTCTCCACCAGAGAATGTGACACCACCTTCGTCTTCAAAATAAGGTTTATATCTTAAAATTTTCTTTACTAATTCTTCAGGTGTTGTTGGGTTTTCTCGTCGTTCAGCCCAAGTTTCTGGGTTATGACAGTAAAGGCATCTTAGTGGACAACCTTGAAGGAATACGACAAAACGTATTCCTGGTCCATCCACTAATCCCATCGTCTCTACAGACTCAATATATCCTTCCATTAAATTTCACCATGGAACGTTCTTGAAATCACTTCTAATTGTTGTTCACGGCTTAAACGATTAAAACGTACGGCATACCCACTGACACGAATGGTTAAGGTTGGATATTTGTCTGGATGTTCCATCGCATCTTCTAAGGTTTCTCTATTAAACACATTGACATTTAAGTGTTGTGCACCCTGCTTAAAGTATCCATTCATAAGCATAACTAACTTATTACAACGTTCTTCTAAAGAAGTTCCAAGGGCATTTGGTACAATCGAGAATGTATTTGAAATTCCATCTTCACAAACATCTTTATATGGAATTTTTGCGACTGAATTTAAGGAAGCAAGTGCTCCATTTTCATCACGTCCATGCATTGGATTAGCACCTGGTGCAAATGGAACTCCAGCTGCTCTTCCATCTGGGGTTGCTCCTGTTTTCTTTCCATATACTACATTTGATGTAATGGTTAAAATAGAAAGCGTATGTTTTGCATCACGAATCAGTGGATGTTCTTTTAAATCTTCAATAAATTCTTCCACTACTTCTTTTGCAAGCATATCTACACGGTCATCATCATTTCCGTATTTTGGAAATTCTCCTTCAATTTCAAAATCAACCGCAATTCCATCTTCATTTCGAACCGGTTTTACTTTTGCATATTTAATGGCAGATAAAGAATCTGCTACTACAGAAAGACCAGCCGCTCCAAAAGCCATTAAACGTTCTACATTTGTATCATGTAATGCCATTTGACCACGTTCATAAGCATATTTATCATGCATGTAATGAATGATGTTCATCGCATCTACATAGGTCTTAGAAACTTTCTTTAATACCTTAGAGTAAGCTGCACGCACTTTATCGTAATCTAATACTTCATCTTCAATTTTAGAAATGCCATCAACAATAACGCCACCCTTCATCTCATCAACGCCACCATTAATCGCATATAAAAGGGCTTTCGCTAAATTTGTACGAGCACCAAAATATTGCATTTGTTTTCCAATCGTCATCGCACTAACACAACATGCGATACCATAATCATCTCCATGAATTGGACGCATGATATCATCATTTTCATATTGAATAGAATCTGTTAAAATGGAAATTTTCGCACAATACTTTTTAAAGTTTTCTGGCAATCCACTAGACCATAATACGGTTAAGTTTGGTTCTGGACTAGATCCTAAATTAATTAATGTATTTAAATAACGGAAAGAGTTCTTTGTAACTAAAGGTCTTCCACTATTTGTCATACCACCAATTGATTCTGTTACCCAGGTTGGGTCTCCTGCGAACAATTCATTATAATCTGGCGTACGTAAATGATTCACTAAACGAAGTTTAATAATAAATTGATCAACTAATTCTTGAGCTTCCACTTCAGTTAAAACACCTTCTTGTAAATCTCTTTCAATATAAATATCTAAGAAGGTAGAAGTTCTACCTAAACTCATCGCTGCACCATTATTTTCTTTTACAGCAGCAAGATAGGCAAAATAAGTCCATTGAATTGCTTCTTTCGCATTACTTGCTGGATTTGAAAGATCAAAACCATATTTTAAAGCCATCGATTTCATCGCTTGTAATGCTTTTATTTGTTCTGAAACATCTTCCCTTAGTTGAATTAAAGAAGAAGTCATATCACCTGTTAAGTTCTTTAAATCTTTTTTCTTTTCTTCTATTAAATAATCAATTCCGTATAAAGCAACACGACGATAATCTCCGATAATACGTCCTCTACCATATGCATCTGGAAGTCCCGTTAATAAACCTACATGACGAGCTTTACGTACTTCTTCCGTATAAGCATCAAAAACACCATCATTATGTGTTTTTCGATATTCATTAAAGTACTTGTCCACTTTTGAATCTAATTTATAGCCATAGGCCTCTAATTCTTGATATACCATACGAATTCCACCATAAGGGTTTACAATTCTCTTTAATGGTTTATCTGTTTGAAGTCCTACAATCACTTCATTTTCTGCATCAATATAACCAGGTTCAAATGCATCAATACCAGACATAATTTTAGTTTCAACATCTAAAACACCATTTTTTAATTCTTCTTGTTTTAATTTTTCTACTTTATCTAAAATAATACTTGTTTTCTCACTAATTGACGCAAGAAAGGTATCATCCCCTTCATATAGGGTATAGTTATTTATAATGAAATCTTCAACATTAATTTCATTTTTCCATTGTTCACCTTTAAAATTTCTCCAAGCATCCATAAAAATACCTCCTATTGTTACTTCTATAGTATAACATATTTTTTATAAAAAATATGTGTTTTTTATGATTTTCACAATTATTTTAAATCTAAAAAAAGAAATTTGTAAAATGAGAAAGATATGATATAATAGTCAACCGAAAGAGAGCGAATATTTATGTATACAATAAAAGAAAGAGAACTAAAATTTTACTATCCAAAAAGATTAAGCTATCTTGGTAGAGGAAAAGAAGGGATAGTATGGCAAACGAGAGATCGTCTTGCCTACAAACAATTTATTCATCTAGGATTTCATGAATATGAACATAGTAAACAAACCAAAATTGAATTATTAAGTACAATGGATTTAACAAATTCTTCAGTAATTAAAGCTCTAGTTATAAATGATAACGGAGATTTACGAGGTTATTTGATGGAATTAGAAAAAAGGTCCTACTATATTCATAAATTACCAATTAAAGATCAACTTTTCATTTTAACTACCGTACTTAAAACAATTCAAGAGCAACAACAAATTCCTATTTATAATATGGATCTTAGTTTTCAAAATATCTTGATTAATAAAGAAAAACAACCTATTTTTATTGATTTGGATAATTTTCATGTTAAAAACTTAATCCCTGAATCTTTTCCACCAAAATTAAAATATTGTATGCATATTTACTCTTATCTACATTTATATGATTTCCAACTTTTATGTTTTTCTTTATATATTGTAGAAGTTATTTCTAGAACAGATATAGATTTTTCATTAAATCGCGGTATCCAAACCATTCAAAATGAAGTTCGTGATAAAATCAATGAAATTATAAAAACATATCATTTTACGGAAGAACTTAGGCTTCAGTTCTTATCCTTATTTCGTAGTAATTATAGTAGTGTTACAATAGAAGAAATTGCTCTTTTCCTACATAATTTTTCTGAACATTTGGAACAAAGAAAACAAGTTTCATTCACAAAAAAATACATCAAACGATGATGTATTTTTTTAGTTGTTTAATTTATCTAAAAATTCTTGTTCCTTCCAAACAGGGATATTTAAATCAAGGGCTTTTTTGTATTTACTTCCTGGTTTTGCGCCAACAATAACGACACTTGTTTTTTTACTAACAGAGCCTGATACATTTCCACCCAAAGATTCGATTTTTTCTTTGGCTTCTTCTCTAGTAATAGATTCTAGAGATCCTGTTAAAACAAATGTTTTTTCACTAAATTCTGTTTCTTCCTCTGTATCAACACCAAGATAAGTCATCGTAATGCCATGTTCTTTTAAACCTTGAATGATCTGAATATTTCGCTCATCATTAAAATACTTTATGATACTTTTCGCAATGACATCTCCAATATCTTTAACATCTCTTAAATCTTCAAACGATTGTTCCATCAAATGATCCATTGTTTTAAAAGTACGAGCTAAAATCTTCGCTGTTTTACTTCCAACATGACGAATTCCTAAAGCAAATAACAAACGTTCTAAAGAATTCTTTTTACTCTCTTCGATACCATCTAGTAGATTTTGAATACTTTTTTCCCCAAATCCCTCTAGTTCCATCAGTTCTTCTTTATACTTATGCAAATTATAGAAATCAACCACATTTTTTAAATAATCCATATTATAAAAATCTTCAATAATACGATCTCCAAAACCATCAATGTTCATCGCATTTCTACTTACAAAGTGAACTAATCCTTCCATGTGTTTTGCATCACATTGTGCATTCACACAGTAATAGGCGGCTTCATTATCACGTCGTATTAAAGTCTCTCCACAAATAGGACATGTTTTCGTCATTTCAAAAGGAATTTCTTCTCCAGTACGACGTTCTTTGATAACTTTTACAACTTCAGGAATGACATCGCCAGCTTTCTTAATCGCCACCGTATCTCCAATATGAATATCTCTTTCTAACACATAATCTTCATTATGTAATGTTGTTTTAGAAATGGTACTACCCATTAATATCACAGGTTCTAAAATAGCATTTGGCGTTACTTGTCCTGTACGACCTACCGTAAATTTAATATCTTTTAATTTTGTAAGAACTAACGTCGCTGGAAATTTATAAGCCGTTGCCCATTTTGGATATTTGGCAGTAAAACCTAATTTTTTTTGGCCATTTAAATCATTTAATTTGATAACAATTCCATCAATTTCGTATGGAAGTGTTTCACGATGTTCTGTCCAATAATTTGTAAAATCTAATAATTCATTTAGATTATGTACGGTTTTAATATTAGGGTTTACGACAAAACCTAACTCCTTCATAAAATGTAGGGCTTGTTCCTGAGAGTGTAAATCATATTTTTCTGGTTCTGGAACATGGTATAAAAAGGCATCTAAATTACGACTAGCTGCAACACTACTATCTAATTGGCGTACACTTCCAGCTGCCGCATTTCTAGGGTTCGCAAACGGTTCTTCCCCATTTCTTTTACGATTTTCATTTAACGCTTCGAAGGACTTTTTACTCATATAAATTTCCCCTCGAACTTCAATATCAATCGGACGAGATAAGCGAAGAGGAATACTCTTAATCGTTTTTACATTATGTGTAATATCTTCCCCAGTTACTCCATCCCCACGAGTTGCACCACGGACAAGTCTCCCTTTCTCATAAAGAAGTGAAACAGATAACCCATCAATTTTTAGTTCGACAACATAATTTGGATTGGATACTTCTTTTTTTATACGTTCATCAAAAGAAATAATTTCACTTTCATTAAATACATTACTTAAACTCATCATTGGAACTTCATGCGTAATCTTATTAAAAGAATCAATCACCGTTCCACCAATACGACTAGTTGGGGAATCTTCCTGCTTTAATTCAGGATGTGCTTGTTCTAATTTCGTAAGTTCTCTTAAATATTTATCATACTCTTGATCCGTAATCGTTGGATGATCTAAAACATAATAATTATAATTCGCTTCATTTAAAATTTCTATTAATTCGTTGACTCTATTTTCTATCATGAATATCACCATTCTTATTATAACATTTTATCCTTAAATTTCATTCCTTTTCGATATGTTTTTATATTTTCTTTCACATTCAAAAAAAGAAAATATTACTTTTCTTTTCTATGTTTTACATATAAATAATCTGTTTCTGGTTCATAACCACAATTTTTTGCGACAGCAATGCTAGAGAGATTATCTCTTTCAAACCATAAATGAAGTAGATCATATTGTCTTTTTATTTCTAAAAGATAATCACTAAATTCGCGTAACAACAATGTACCATACTTATGATTTCGATATGCTGGTAATAAACCATACGTTAGTTGTTTAACCTGATGAATAGAATCTAAAATCGTAATAAACCCAATAAAATGATTCTCTTTATATACAAAGTAAATAACATCATTCATGCTTTCTTCTTCTAAAATTTCACCAACATAACGATGTATTTGTTGATCCATTTTTAACTGATTCAAATTTGTTTTATCACACTTACTTTCAGCATGATATTCTTTTAAGATAAAATGTGGAAGTTCAATCACACTATTTCCCCCTCTGTCTTGAGAGCTATTATAACACAAATTTAAAAATATACAAATTAAAAGTAGAGAATCTCTACTTTAAAACTTTATAGGCATCACTAGTTGCTTTAACATAACCATGCATATAGCCAATGTCATAGAAAAAGCAATCGGTTTTCCCTAAATAGAATTCTTCTTTTTTCATCATGCGATAAAGCATATCCGTTAATAAACATTCTTTATGATCTTTATTAATTTTTTCTAATTCCTTAAAAATCGTTGGTTTAAAGATATAAAGTCCATTACAAGCAAGAAGGGATGGGGTTTCTCGTAAGGCTGGTTTTTCAACAACTCCCAAGATACGATCCTCTTCTCTTTCATCCATAATAAGCATTCCATATTTATTAACATCTTGATACTCAACTTCACTAGCCCCAATGATATGAGCATTATATTCATTATACGCACGTTCCATATCTAGAAGAACGGGATGGGTTCCTAAGAAGAAACTATCCCCATACATCACCATAAAGGGATCTTTTCCAACAAAATCTTTCGCAAGAAGAATTGCATGTCCACTACCTTTAGGTTCTTCTTGATAAATATACGTAATATCGAGTTGATCAATTAAACGATTGACACTTTGAACTAAGTGATCTTTTCCTTCGGATAAAAGAACAGTTTCTAATTTTGGATTATGAGATAAATAATCACGAATCATATCTTGATTATGATTTAAAATAATACATACCTCTTTAATTCCACTCATCAAGGCATTTTCCAAAATATAATGAATTACTGGCTTATCTAAAATAGGCATCATCGCTTTTGGTACAGCTTTTGTCACTGGTAAAAATCTCGTTCCCAGTCCAGCAACAGGAACAACTAATTTTGTTATTTTCATTTTATCCCTCCTTATGTAATGCGCCATAAGCAAAAAAGAAAATAGCAACACCAACAAAGAATAATAGTACAATAAGTGCACTATGAGAATCTTTCGTTAATAAATCCTTAATTGGATCCATCATATTATTTAAAAAATTTTCAATACCATTTAACATCTTCTTACCCCTTTCTAATACTCTTATGCCCTTTTAATATTTTTTTAATACCAATTGGATGGGCAAAGGCAATGGTTACAATGGATTTATCCATACCTACAACAACCCCAGTTCCAAAGGTATCATGAATCACATGATCGCCAATACCATAATCAATATCTGTAGAAACTTGCTGGACTGGTTTTTTCACCAATTTATCTAGACTTCGGTCCTCTTGATCTATATCCAAATATTTATCATTAATCTCACTGATAAAACGACTTGGCGGATTATATTGATCCATTCCATATAACATTCGATGCTTCGCATTAATAAACCATAATTTTTTCTTTGCTCTTGTAATAGCAACATAGCAAAGTCTTCGCTCTTCTTCTAAACCTTCTTCTTCCATGAATGAATTTCCATGGGGTAAAATTCCCTCTTCAACCCCAATTAAGAATACATAATCAAATTCTAGTCCCTTCGCAGAATGAGTCGTCATTAATGTAACAACATCTTCATTATTTTTATGTTCTTCAATATCAGATACTAAACTAATCTCACTTAAAAATTCGCCCAATGAAATAATACCATGTTCCTCTTCAAAAGCCTTTGTAATAGACTTAAATTCCTCTAAGTTTTCTAGGCGAATATCCGCTTCAATTGACTTTTCATTTTCAAGTTCTTTTCGTATACCACTTTCTTCTAAGACAATATCAACCAGTTCTGTTAAACTAGAATTTTCCATAATTTTTCTGATTTTTTCAATCATTTTTTTAAACTCTAATTCTTTTCCATGATCAATCGCTTCATATAAACTCGTATTCATTAAATTAGCTTGTTCCTGGAGGGTTGCTAAGGTTTTAAGTCCAATTCCACGTTTTGGTGTATTAATCGCACGAAGTAAGCTTGTATCATCATCTGGATTATAGATTAATTTTAAATAACTAATCAAATCTTTAATTTCTTTTCGATTATAAAAGTAGAAACTTCCTACAACTTTATAAGGAATATTTTCACGAAGAAGCGCTTCTTCCATATTACGTGATTGTGCATTTGTTCTATATAAAACAGCAATCTCATCTTTTGGAATACCCTCATGAATTAACTTATCAATTTCCTTCGCCACATAATAGGCTTCATCTTTTTCATCTAAAGAACGATGATATTTAATTAAAGTTCCCTCTTCATTACTTGTCCATAAATTTTTATCTTTTCGTTGTTTATTATGTTTAATCACATCGTTAGCTGCTGAAAGAATCGTTCCAGTTGATCGATAATTTTCTTCTAAAAGGATAACTTTTGGTTGATCATAATCCTTTTCAAAATTTAAAATATTTCTGTAATTAGAACCTCGCCAAGAATAGATACAATTATGAACAACAACCCCGTTTGCCGCATAATTTCGCATATGGGGGATAGATAAATCATAAACATAGCCATCATAATTCACTTCTTGTACATCTAATACTTCATCTTCAATCAATTCACCATTTTCATAAGAACATACCACCATACCCTTACGGATACTTCCAATTGGTAGAAAATAAAATACCTTTTCTTTATTTAAACGAATTTTTTCAATAATTTGTAAATCATCAAACTGTTCCTTCAGTGGCTTAATATATTCTGCTACCTCATCATAATCATTTCGCACTGTTTGAATTTTAACCGTATCATTTTCTACCATATGAACAGGGTATCCTAGTGCCTCTAATTTTTGATAAGTATTCATTCCCTTTGTATTCATATAAATACGATGAGAATGATAATCCCTTATTCCACGTACTGGAGAATCAAAATAATTTAAATTTAAAATACGTTTATCTAAATCATTTCGTAATTCTAAAGATGCATGATCATGTGGATAATCCATAAATAAATGATAATCTCTCATCAATATTTCAACACGTTCCATAATATCTTTTGGCATAACAATACCATCTAATTCTTCCTTAGATAATACCAAGTTCTTTCCCCTAGAAAAGAAAGGAGCGAGTGGAATCCCATACGTCTCACTATAATATTTTTCTTTCGTTAACGCATCTTCACGATTTTCACAAGTATCTAAAATCCAACATTTCGTAGAATTGACACCATTAATACGTACATTAAAACAATTCGTAATACGATCTTTTTCCTTCATAAAGGATTTCGTACGTCCTACGATCCATCCAACAAGTGGATGATTTGCTAAATAAATATATTGTTTCTCAAAACAATGATTTAATTTATAAAAAATTAGATGATTAGGGGTTGCTTTTAAAGTATGTCCATGTTTTGTTGTCACTTTTATTATCTTTCCCTGATATTTCTTTTTACTTACCTTTTCTACAGGAAAATATGTTGAGGTCCCATGACCACTAGCACAAAGAACAGTATCTCCAGGTTCTACCTGATCAATTCGTTTTTTACCACGTCTTGTCTGAACCGTTGTTGTCGCAATTAAACATTGATCATTATCTCCAACAACACAAATATTTTTATATTTTGCACTAATTAACTTTGTTAAAATATATTGTGCCTCATTCGTATCTTGGTATTCATCCACTAATACATATTGAAAACGCTCTTGATATTTTTGTAAAATATCTGGATATTTACGGAATAAAAGAATAGGCTTCATTAATAAATCATCAAAATCTACCGAATTATTTGCTTGTAACTTTTGTTCATATTTACGATATACTTGAACTACTTTATCTTCAAAATCAGTATTCGCATATTTTTCATATTCACTAGAGGTTAATAATTCATTTTTTGCCCCACTAATTTTATTGCGAATAGCCCTAGGATTGTATTCCTTAATATCCAAATCAAGCTCTTTCATAATTTTTTTAATCAGTGTTAGTGTATCTTCACTATCAAGGATCGTAAAATTAGATTTCAAATCTGCTTGTTCATAATTTTCACGTAAAAGAAGAAGTCCAAACGAGTGAAACGTCGAAATTTGAATACGACTGGCAATACTTCCCAGCATGCCTATCACACGTTCCTTCATTTCTTTGGCTGCTTTATTCGTAAACGTAATTGCTAAAATATGATAAGGATCAATCCCTACTTCGTCAATTAAATAAGCAATACGAGTTGTTAAAACTCTCGTTTTACCACTCCCTGCTCCTGCTAGCACAAGAAGAGGACCTTCAGTTGTTGTAACAGCTTCCCGTTGCATTTCATTTAAAGTGTCTAACTTCATACTATCACCATGTTCATCATAACACAGTTTTAAAAAATAAAAAAGAGTTTTGCCTTCTTTTATATAGAAATAAATGACAAAATCTTGATTTATACTGAAGAAAAATTATAGAAGTAAATTTTTTTTATTTTTTTCCTAATTTAAAAGGAAAAGAATCTTAAAATATTGTATGTTTCTAGTAGAAGGGAGGAAAAAATGACAGAATATATTAAATTTATTATTTATTGCATTTGGGAATATTTTGATTATCAAAAAAGGCCATAAAAAAGACGATTACTTTTCGTCCTCTTTGATTAAACTACTATTTCCTGTTTCATAGTCAATATGAATTCCTTTTTGAACATTATAAACATATACATGAAAAGAAATTCCTTTTCCTTCGTCTTCCACCGACTCTGCTTCCATAATTACACCACTTGCCAGTAAATTGTTTCCTTTAAAGATCGGTGTTACTCGGTAAAGCACATGATTTTTAGTCTCCTCTACATACTTAGCCACTTTATTTTCAAATTCTAACATGCCTTCAGTATTCATAGATCTTGTGCATGTAATTAAATTCTTCGGATTGGCATTTTCACCTGTTAATTGATACCCTATTAAATGACATCGATTATATAAATATTTTCCATTGACGATATCATATTTTACAGTATGCCATCCCGATGGTTTAACCATACCTATACTTCCTCTTTTTTCTGTAGGCATCGTTTCTATACCAACTTTCGCGAGTGCAGTACCACATCTACCCAAAGAATCTAAGTCACTATATACTTCCTTTTCTTCCGTAAGTTTATCTTCTTCGGTAAAATGGGGAGTATTATTGTCAATCACTACATAAGAATCGCCCTGATATTCTGGAATATTTTCTACTTCGTAGGATACTTGATGAGGTGTAGCATCAATAAATTTTACGATATCTTCACGGTATGTTACCAAAAAATAAGTAAGCCCAAGACATATAATCAGTAATAATTGAAATGCCGAATTTATTTTTTTCTTTTTTGAATGATATCGCATTAGAACCCCTTCTCTCTACTTTCATTTTATCATATTTTAATATTACCTACAACTAAGAAAGACTCACGCCATAAAGAATCTAGAATATACTATCAGTGAAGTAGAAAGGGGAATGTTTTTTGAAAAAAATTATTTTTTCAGTTGTTGCATTAGTACTCATTGCGATCTTAACTGTATTATGTATTAACACGAAAAAAGATACAACACTTCAAAAAGTAAAAGTAGCCGAAGTAACACACTCAGTTTTCTATACACCACAGTATTTAGCTGATAAATTAGGTTATTTTGAAGATGAAGGACTGGATGTTGAATTTATTTTAACACCTGGAGCCGATAAAGTAACAGCCGCTGTTTTATCTGGCGATGTTCAAATTGGATTTTGTGGTAGTGAAGCAACAATCTATGTTTACAATCAAGGAGAGAAAGACTACTTAGTAAACTTTGCGGGGCTTACAAAACGTGATGGAAGTTTTATTGTTTCTCGTAAAAAAATAGAGAATTTCACATTAGAAGATTTAAAAGGAAAATATATTATTGGAGGACGTAAAGGTGGAATGCCAGTAATGACATTTGAATACGCTTTACGTGAAGCTGGAATGGATCCAGAAAAAGATGTCACGATCGATACAAGTATTGAATTTGCATCTATGTCTGGGGCATTTATTGGTGGAACTGGAGACTTTGTCAACCTATTTGAACCAAATGCTCTACAATTAGAAAAAGAAGGATATGGATATGTTGTGGCATCCTTAGGTGAACTTGGTGGTGTTGTACCATACACTTCTTATAATGCAAAAAAAAGCTATATTGAAAAAAATCCAGACATAATTAAAGGATATACAAAAGCCATTGAAAAAGCTTTAGTATATACCAAAGATCATAAACCAGAAGAACTCGCAAAAGATCTTGTTGATTATTTTCCAGATACAAGTTTAAGTGACCTTACAAAGATTATTAAACGTTATAAAGATAATGATTCATGGTTTGATACAACAAAAATTTCAGAAAAAGATTTTGATCATATTCAAGATATTGTAAAAAGTGCTGGGGAATTAGATAAAAAAGCGCCGTATGATAAATTAGTAGATACCTCATTTTCTAATAAATAATGAAACCAATTTTAAGTATTGATCATTTAAAAAAGATTTATCATACCAAGCGTGGAGAAATTTTAGCTGTAGATGATTTTTCCTATGACCTACAAAAGGAACAATTTGTCTCCATTGTTGGTCCTAGTGGATGTGGAAAATCAACCATTCTATCTATTCTTTGTAATTTAGATCAAAAATCTGATGGAGAAATTTCCTATGATAAAAATATTCGTATTGGGTATATGTTACAACAAGATTCTCTATTTGAATGGTTAACCATTTTAGATAATTGTCTTTTAGGACTAAAAATTGAACATGGATTAAATGAAGAATCCAAACAATATGTTATTTCGTTATTAGAAAAATATGGGTTAAAAGAATTTATTCATAGTTATCCATCGAATCTTTCTGGTGGAATGAGACAACGTGTCGCCCTTGTACGTACACTCGCAACGAAACCCGATATTTTACTTTTAGATGAACCATTTTCAGCTTTAGACTATCAAAGTAGATTGGCCGTTTCAGATGACGTTTTTCGTATTATTAAAAACGAGAAAAAAAGTGCAATTATGGTAACACATGATATTTCTGAAGCCATTAGCTGTTCTGACACAGTGATTGTTTTATCAAGTCGTCCATGTAAAATCAAAAGTATCTATCCAATCGAATTGACAGATAAAAAAACGCCGATCGAAAATAGAAAGTGCAAAGAGTTTGCTAAATATTACGATAAAATATGGAAGGATTTAGATTTCCATGTATAGTAAAGAACATCAAACCTATTTAAAAAATATAAAACGAACGAATTATCTCGTTTTATTCTTTCAACTCTTTATTATTCTATTTTTCATCATTTTATGGCAATTCGCAGCTGATCATGAACTCATTAACACATTCATTAGTTCAAGTCCTAAAATGGTTGTAAAAACACTTGTTAGCTTACATCAAGCAAATAATTTATATCAACATATTGGAATTACCATTTGGGAAACTTTTTTAAGTTTTTCTCTAGGTACACTCTTAGGTGTAATTATCGCTACCATTTTATGGTATAAACCATTTTTATCACGTGTATGTGATCCTTATTTAACCATTTTAAATAGTCTACCAAAAGTAGCTTTAGGTCCTATTATTATTATATGGGCAGGGGCTGGAATGAAGTCCATTATTTTTATGGCTCTTTTAATATCTGTTATCATTACTATTATTAATGTCTATCAAGGATTTATGGATACCGATCCTGGAAAAATTCGTTTATTAAAATCAATGAAAGCAACCAAATCCCAAATTTATTTTCATTTAATTTTACCAAATAGTTTTGGAACCATTATAAGCGCACTTAAAATTAACGTTAGTATGTCACTAATTGGTGTAATTATGGGTGAATTTCTTGTATCAAAATCTGGGATTGGATACCTTATTATGTATGGTTCACAAGTATTTAATCTAAATCTAGTCATCACTGGTGTATTTATTCTCTGTATTGTCGCTGCACTCATGTATTATAGTGTTCTCTATCTTGAAAAATTCTTATTAAAAAATAAAAAATGATGAGTATTCATCATTTTTTTAGATTCTTGATAAAATTAGTGGATCTTATTGCTTTTATAAGATCTTTTTCTTTAATGTAATTTATCTGTTGCTTTCGCACTTAATGTTAAATCTCCACGGCGCCCTTTTTTATAAGCAAAATATCCCGCTGCGCCTATCATAGCCGCATTATCTGTACAATATTTAATTGGTGGAACACATAAATGAATTCCGTTTTCCTTACATACTTCTTCTAAATGAGTACGTAATCCTTTATTTGCTGCAACACCTCCAGCAACAATTAAATTTTTTACATGATAAGATTTTAAAGCATGCATTGTTTTTTTAGTAAGAATCTCTACTACTCTATTTTGGAAAGAAGTTGCAAGATCTGCGACACGAATTTCATTTCCACGTTGCGCTTCATTATGTGAAATATTTATTACCGCACTTTTTAGCCCACTAAAACTAAAGTTATAACTATCATCATCGAGTGGTAATGGTAGTGGATAAGTATCCTCTCCCGTAGCCGCCAATTTATCCACACGAGGACCTCCAGGATAAGGAAGATTCATCACACGAGCTGCCTTATCATAAGCTTCCCCCACCGCGTCATCTAAAGTTCCTCCAATACGTTCAAAAGAATAATCTTCCTTCATATAAATTAAATCCGTATGGCCTCCACTAACAACTAGGGCAATTAATGGAAATTCTAAAGGTTCTACTAAATTATTCGCATAAATATGTCCGGCAATATGATGTACTGGAACTAATGGTTTATCATAAATATACGCAAGTGTTTTGGCTGCTTGAACTCCTACCAATAATGAACCAATAAGACCTGGACCATATGTAATCGCAATCGCTGTAATATCATCCATGGTTAAATTTGCTTCCATAAGTGCTTGTTCTAAAACCATTGTAATATTTTCAATATGATGACGACTCGCTACTTCTGGAACCACACCACCAAATGTTGCGTGAATATCCATTTGAGATAATACAACCGTATGAATCTCTTCACATCCATTTTTAATAATAGCTACACTTGTCTCATCACAACTAGATTCAATCGCTAAAATATAAGTATCATCCATTTATATCAACTTCCTTATCATTAATAACCCATTTTCATTCTTATAATAATTTTTTCTAATTGCTTTCGTTTCAAAACCAAATTTGGTATACAATTTTTGCGCAATCAAATTATTTTCATTTACTTCTAAAGATAAACTGCAAACCCCAGAGGATATGGCTTCATTTATCATATATTCCATCATTTTACTTGCGATCTTTTCTCCACGATAATTAGGAACTACATAAAGATAGTTTAATTCTAATTGTTCATACATAATACTATACGAAATAAACCCCTTAACAATATCGTCCTCCAGATAAATATACCAATAAATAAATGGGTTTCCCTGTGGAAAAGTTGTATGAAATTCTTTTTTTAATAAGTTTTCCACAGTTTTATAATTTTTCTCATTTAATTTTACAATCATTTTTCTAAATTTTCTTCCGCCTCTGTTCGTTTTAAATATCTAGGATTTACTTCATGGGGATTCATAGGAAGATCATCTTTATGTCTTTTGATTATTCTTTCAATATCAATTTTAGGCTCTAGTTGATCTAATCCCACATCACAATGATCATAACTAACAGCTGAAACACTCGCATCAGGATATCTTGTCTTTAATTCATCAATCGTGATATAAGTGTCTTCTAAAACAGCTCCATGATCATCATAAATTCCTGCATATACAGCCTCTCGTCTAGCATCAATATACGAAACAATATAATCTGTTTCATATGGTGTTGTCGCTAAAAGCTCTAATTCAGATATAGGGATAATTTCTAATTTTTTAGCCCATGCATACGTTTTTGCTATCGTAACACCTACACGTATACCAGTAAAAGAACCTGGCCCATTTACCACATAAATACGCTTAATATCGTCTACATTACAATTCGTATCATGAAATAATTTATCAATCAATGGAAAAATTCTGGAAGATAGAGAATGATCATTGACCTCATCTATTTCTTTTACAACCTTTTCATCTTCCAATAAAGCTAAAATAATACGACTTGAAGATGTATCTATAAAAAGTGATTTCATAATACCGCCTCACATAAATCTTCATATTGTCTTCCATAAGGTTTAATTACTAATACACGACGATTTTCATCATCCATCATTTTAAAACGAATTTCTAAACGTTCCGCAGGTAAATCTTTCTTTATCATATCTGCCCACTCAATAATAACAACGCCACCTTTTGTATAATATTCCTCTAAACCTAAACCATCAATATTTCCATCCAAACGATACACATCAATATGATATAGTGGTAACTCCCCATCAGGGTATTCCTTAATAATATTAAAAGTAGGAGAAGTTACAGGATCCTTAATTGCCATTGCATCCGCAAAGCCTTTCGTAAACATTGTTTTTCCCATGCCCATTTCACCATTTAAACAAATAACCATATTAGGAAATTTCTCTGATTCAAAATTTTGAGCCAATTCAATCGTCTCTAATTCATTTTTTACAACTACTTTATATTCCATAATCATCACCAATTTATATTATAAACAAAAGAATATTTTTTTACAATAGTTTTTCCACATTTACAAGTGGAATACTTCTAAGAGATAATCATCGTAAAAAGTTATCCACAGAATTATAAAATGTTTTTTTGTAAAGTTGTGGATAACTTCCTATAAATGTATATTTTTCAATATAATTACCTTTTTACACATAAGTTAAAGTAAACTCACATTAAGTATCACTTCAATAAATAAAAACTCAAGGTCATTGACACTTGAGTTACATACAAAAAAAAAAATTGGCAACTTGCTATTTTCGCTTACACTATCTTCGCCGTTAAAGTGCTTAACTTCTGTGTTCGAGATGGGAACAGGTGTATCCACTTTGCTATCGTCACCAATTTAAATATATATGAGAAATAATTCTCTGAAAACATGATAATGTGTTGTTAATCAACTAAATCATTTTTATAAATAACTAAATAGGATTAAATCCTCGATCTATTAGTACTAGTCAGCTCAACATGTTGCCATGCTTCCACCTCTAGCCTATCAACCTCATAGTCTTTAAGGGATCTTACTTTATAAAAAATGGGAAAACTCATCTTGAAGTTGGCTTCCCGCTTAGATGCTTTCAGCGGTTATCCATTCCCTACATAGCTACTCTGCACTGCCACTGGCGTGACAACAGATACACCAGAGGTAGGTCCATTCCGGTCCTCTCGTACTAGGAACAGCTCTCCTCAATTTTCCTACGCCCACGACGGATAGGGACCGAACTGTCTCACGACGTTCTGAACCCAGCTCGCGTGCCACTTTAATGGGCGAACAGCCCAACCCTTGGAAGCGA
>JAETPN010000022.1 GCA_021771185.1 Bacillota bacterium
TCTTCTTTGATAATCAATCCGTTTTCAACAAGAACATTTAATACTTTAGTTACATTTCTTTTTGTAGTATTGGTCCAATCCGCTAAATATTGTCTACTCCCAGTATAAGAATCATCGCCATTTTGTGAAAAGCCGTAAATAATTGCATAAATAAGCAGTGCACTTCCACTTAATCCTAATTCTGAAACCATCCATCCTAAAATTGTTATGTAATTGCTTTGTCTAACTTTAGTCTCCATCATTACCACCGATCCTGTTTTTTAATCTCTGTATCTTTAATTCAGCATTGACCTTTAGTTCAGTTTCATCGATACCGAAAATAAATTTAAGCTGTTCAAGCATTATGTAGACATCTGCCATTTCCATAGCTATATCACTTCTATTCTCTTTACCTCTGCGGTCTTTAAGCAGCTCCTTTGTAAGTTCGCTCATTTCCTCTATGGCCATATCGACCTGAGGACCGTTCCCGTAATGTTCCAGGGCATCAAGCATTATGTTAATTTGGTTTGTGTTAAATTCCATGCTGTTTCCTCCATTCCTTAAATAGATATCTAATTCCCAAAACAAGAGACAAAATAAACGCAATAAGCATAATTAGGAAAAATACGAATGCTATTTGTTTAGATGTCATTTTCCTTTGCTTCCCTTGTTGACTTAACATATTTATCACGCAGTTTCGTAATTAGTTGGCATTTTTCACATGTACCGATTTTCTTTTCTTCCTTGCATCCCCATTCATAACAGCAATCAGTGCAGATTTTATCTACAACAAATAGATCATAAAACTCTTCATCATAAATAGTCTCACGTTCTTCATCAGTAAATGTATTTTCAAATACTATATGTATTTCTTCCATACCTTTAAAACCAATTCTAGCGTTTTTGTATCCATTTTTTTGCCTAATATCAAGCCACCGTTCAATGTGCTTTAGAATATTTTGTTTATCCATCTTCTTTCACTTCCATTTTAATTAAATTAGCGTATTGCACTGGAAAGAAACGGTTTTCTTCAAATGCACCATCTTCGCAAGTTCCATCACTATAACTACGATGTGGATATATTCCAGCGATAAAATCTATTCTACAAAATTCATCATATTTAATATCATAAACCCACATATCCTCTTTTAAATCTTCAAGTTTGTATGGTTTGTTTAAATAGATATTTTTTAGCTCTGCTTCATTCTTAACTCCAAAATGTTTACAAAGGTTTCTTATTGTCATTTTCATACAATGTGTCTCAAAACGATAGTCGTGGACATCATCAAGAATTTTTGAGTATTTTTCTTTAAGTTCAAAATAATCATCAATTAGCATATTATATAATCCAATATTTTCAATTTCTCGTTCAGTTACATCATCATCTAAAAAATCAAATAGAGAGAAAAATCGTTGTGAAAGTTCATAATATCTTTCCTTATATTCTTCCTTACTCAACATTTTCTTTTACTTCCTTTAACTTTATCTTTAATGTTTCAACCTCTTTTTCTAATTCATTAGTTTCAGCAATAACCTCATCCAGCTTTTCACTCAGCAGATTAAATCCTTGTATTAAAGTGTCTATAACCTCTGCATGTCTATCAAGCGGTTTATAATAATTTCTTCTTATTTTCTTTTTTAATAATTTAATCATCTTCATCACCGCCCACAATGGTACAGTTAGCTAGAATTTCATAAATTTCCCGCGGTTCTGCATCTTCCCACTTAATGAAACTGAATAAACCGAAATTAAATATTAATGAGAAATCCCCTCCATCACTCCATGCAATTTCTTTTTTATCCGGCTTGTTTCTATAAAAACAAATCTCCCCATCAAAATCACATGCTACAAACCTGTATCCCAGTTCTCTTGCATATCTGAGTATTCTGAATTCAAGCACTGTTAACTCATATGGTCCTTTATATTCTTCTAATAAATCCATAAGCGACAGCTTTAAGCAATCTGAGCAATCTATACCTATTCTATAACAGGTATCATCGTAATTCTGATTTGTTGCAATCCGAGATAAATAACATTGCAAATCCTCACCGGAATTCACCGTATCAAAATTTTTAATTATATCTTTTAGTCTTTCAATTTTTAACATTTTTTCATCCTCACCTTTCCGGTTTCAACACCTGTAAAAAAAGTTACATAATCCCTAAGAGTGTCAATTTTTTTGATAGATAACCTAAATCGTTTAAACTCTACAGCCATCAACACTCTTGGCAATTTTTAATCAATTAAATTTCTAAAAAAAGTTACCGTGACCCCGATTTACGTAAAATCGCACTTCCAGGGTGTTACTTTCTATTTTGTAAAGTCCACTCTTTCCACTGTTCTTTGTTTTTTATATCAACAAAATCACCATCGTTAAATGTCATATCAAATACTTCTAATTCTTCACACGCTTTATCTAATGCTTGTTCCAACTGTTCGATATATTGTTTTACAAGCTCATATTCATCTTCAAAATAATCACCAGCATTATCAAACAGTGCTTTCAAATCATGCATTACTTCACCTTTGTAAATCGTTACTTTATTCTCCATCAAATCCACCCCTTATTTACAAATATTTTAAATACTTCTCTAGGTGATAAACATTGCTTTTCGCTCTCCTCAATCGCTTTATAAATATGGTTGCAATCAACGATACGACTTAATGCAAACTTACCTCTAAATAGCACATTTGCTATGACATATTTTTCCTTAACGCCTCTATACAACATACAATCAGAACATAATTCATCTAATAAAAGAATTAACTCTGTTTCTAATTTTAATTGCTCTTCCTTACTCAACATTTTCTTTAACCTTTAACAATCCTTGTTTATAATTTTTACTAAAACGTGATTTTCCATTATTAATCCATTTATACCCTTTTGGATTAGTTGTTGCATCTTTTATTATTTTCCAATCTTTTGGTAACTTGTCATAAACAATTACACCATTTTTACATAATTTTTCTAACACTTCATCAGCAACATTATTTTCCATCATTCCTATCTCCTAATTAAGATCCTGCACTCATCAGATAATAAGAAATTAAGTGATAAATTTGATCTGACTAATCCACAAACTGAAATTTTCATAATACCATAATTATCAAAATAATATTTTTCTATTTTAATTGCCTGATTACTAAAATAAAATTGTTGAAACTTTTTTAAATGAAGTTTCTTTCTAATTAAAAATAAAATCAATTTATTTAACATTTTCATCATCCTTTTCTTTTTGTCCTAAATAATCAACAATTAAGATCGTTATTATTGCTTCTGCTGCGATGGTTAGGATTACCCCTAACCAAAAATCACTTATCATTTATGTACTCCTCCTAAGTAAACTGCTTCTCTATCATTTTCCGCATCTTCTTTACCCCAACAAATATACAGGAGTGTTACATTGGGTTCATCGTGGTTATACATCTTCATAAGAGTTAGAAGATTACCACCATTGGCATAATACTGATATCCGAATGTTTTTCTTAAACTGTGCATACCAAAAGTAAAATCGATGCCCACTTCCTTCGCATTTCTAGATACAATTTTATGTGCACGCTGTCGCGTTATAGGATAAACGTATTTCTTACCGTTCTGAACCTTCTTTTGTCCAAGAAACAAATAATCATAGTCTGTTAGATTGTTTCTATTTATGTAATCCAGAACATCATTATGCAGTTTCTTATTCATCTTAAAATTTTGCATCTT